>JBDNAW010000001.1:0-32630 GCA_039768255.1 Akkermansiaceae bacterium
AAGGGACCAGAGCTTGTCGAGCCAACACCTGACGATTCGGCAGTGGCTGAATTGCCAAAGCCTGAAGTTGAGCAAGCTCCTCAGGCTGCTGCGGAGATCGCTCCATCGGTGGAGGACAAAGCACCAGAACCTCCTTCTTCAGTTCATCCAAATATCTTTAGAAAGCATCCAAGCGCAATATTGCCAGCTGGTTTGGAGGGTGAAATTAACGATGATTTTGTTCTGCCGGTTCAACAGAAAGCCCCAGCTCAGCCGATAGCTCCGTCTTTCTCGGCAAGCCCAAATCCTCAAAAGCAGGTTACTCAGCCGTCTCAACTTCCGCCTCCGGTGCAGCCGCAGCTTCAAGGCTCTCCTTTTGATGCTGCTTCTGCCCAAGCACGACCTCGGTAACCGCGCTACCAGTAAGTCCATTTGAGCTAGCAAGTGCACCTGCCGCACCAGCTCAGTCAACTGAAGCGGCTCCTCCTTTTACTCAGGTTTCTCCACAGCCACAGCCGGCGAAGCAGCAACCAGTGCCATAGTAACCACCTCAAAAGGCTCTGTCGCATTCAAAAAATCAAGAGGAACGAGGAGCTTCTGAGCTGAGGCGAAAAAGATCATGATTCCTGCCCCGCCCCTTGATCATGGAAGCTGCCATGATCCGCGATATTTTTGGTATTCGGCTTCGGGGAGAAAAATATAGATGGGCTTTTTAGTGGGATCGACCCAGGCGACAAGATTCTTGAGCGTGGCTTCTGGCATGGTGGTACAGCCTGCGGTGGGTTTTGAGCCGCCGCCGCGCCAGATGTGGAAAAAGACGGCTGAGCCCGCTCCGGGAGTGGGCTTTGGCGGCGCGTTATGGGCGATGAAGAGTTTGAGGGAATGAGCATAATCATTCTGTTTCATCTGCTGATTCTTTTCCCATGCGGTGTTAGGATCGTGACCAAGAATGAGGTGACAATTATAATGGGGGGACTTTGAGTCCTCTACCCAGAGATCACGTGGGGTGACTTTACGGTAAGGAAGAGCAGGATGTTTTTTAATTTGGGCAGCATCTCCCCAAGCACCACCAATCCAGAAAATTCCAGCGGGACTCTTTTGATCACCTTCTTTTTTCAGGGTAACACCCTTGGGGTTGGGGTGAATGCCTTTTCCCCAAGCAGAACCTGCACGGCCGAGACGCGTTTTCCATGGGCCTGCGACTTTGACCCAAGCACCTTTTTGTTTCTCGTAGAGGTAAAGGTTGGCATGCGAGCTCTGCCAAGAGCTGGTGATCCCAACAATGGCTTGTTGGTTTTGCTTCGTCAGTGCACCCAGTGACAGAATACTTAGAAATAAGGCGAGGAGGATTTTCATACTGAATTTTAACTGTTCTTCAGAATCAGGCATTAAAAAAAACGGCACCCACATAAAGCGGAGAGGTTAAAAAATCAGAATCTTACTCTAGCTACGGCGGCAACGGGAAGTGAGCCCTCGAATTCCAAGTCCTCCAAGGAGAGTAGAAGCAGGATCAGGCACTGAGGTGCTTCCCTGAGCGAGGTGGCAATAGTCGTATTTTACGTTACGACCATTTTAAGAAAGCATTTCCGCAACCTGTATCACGTCCTTATATTTTAGGGTGAGCTCAATGTGCACACCTTCTGTATGAGAACCTTAAAGGCGCGGTCCGCTTCTTGGTTAAGGCTCGGTCCGTATCCCTCAGTGAAGGAACCTTGGGTTTCTAAACTCATCGGAGTGATCCCAATTTGCCGCCCCCACTCCGCGAGGTCGGTGAAGTTGACATCGAAGGTGAGATCTTGTCTCCCTGGATTTAGGTAGGCCTCCGGAGGGTGGAGACGCTGGTGGTGTGCATACGCGCGGATACTACCCATGGGACGGCGTTGGTAGAGGTCTTCAAGTGTTTCTCCGTAATCGATGGTAAGAATGGTGCCGCGCTTGAGTAAGGAGAGTTCATCTTTGATCCATCGGTGGATGGACTCGGCGACTTCTAGGCGCTGACCGAGTGGCCACTTTTGTTCAAAGACGGTGGATTCGGGAAGATCGGAAGTCGCGGTGGGAATCCAGTGCTCGGTGATTCCTTCAAGATGGAGTTCCGAGAATCCTTCAGCTTCGTTTTTGAAAATGCGGACCGGGAAGGCATCAAAAAATTCGTTGGAAAGAATGAGGGCTTCTTTTCCCGCAGCAGCACATGCCTCGGTCAGCGTTTTGTGGGCGGTGGCTCTTCCGTTGATCGCGTTCACCGCTTCGAGTTGGCGTTCACGAAGATGCGGGGAGACTTCGACGAAGTGGTAGTCGAGATTTCGCCGAGTGAAGACGCTAAAATGCTGGCGGAGACTCGCGGCGAGGGTTCCGTCACCGGGGCCGAGTTCGATGACGGGGAGTTTTTGACCGTGGTTTTTCCACTCCATTTTGATCCAAGCGGCGATCGCTTTTGCGAGTGACTTGGTGAGTTTGGGCGCCGTCGTAAAATCGCCCCGTCTTCCGAGAATGGGTCGGGGTGAGGTGTAATAGCCATTGTTCCCGTAGAGGGACTCGGCCATGAAGTGATCGAAACGAATCATCAATTAGAGACCCATGAGTTCCTTGACCATGGCGTCGCAAGCTTTGATGTCGAGTTTGCCTGAGGCGAGGACTGGGATAGAATCGACCGAGAGAATCTGCTTCGGGCACCAGAGCGAAGGAAGGCCTTCGTCAAGGAGCTTGTAGCGGATATCGAGTGTTTCCTGTTCGAGAGCATCGCTCGCGATGGTGGAAAGAAGGAGAATCGCTTCGCCTTTTTTCTCATCCGGGATGCCAACGATGGTAATTTTTCGATCGGTTTCTCGATCGAGCCCGAGCACTTTGTTCACGGCGGCCTCTACCGCTTCGTGTGGAACCATCTCTCCGCCAATTTTGGAGAAGCGGGACATGCGCCCTTCAATGTAGAGGAATCCGTCTTCATCGACACGGCCGACGTCGCCAGTCTTGAACCAGCCGTCTTCATCGAGGACTTCCTTTGAGAGCTCAGGCTGATCAAGGTAGCCTTGGAAGATATTCTCTCCCTTGAGCCAAATGATGCCGGATTCATGAAGTTCGGAAGGCTCATCAGTTGCGGCGTTGGTAATTTTAACGGCAACACCAGGGAGGTTAGGTCCGACTGAAGTGAAGCGGTGCGCCTTGATGACTGGTGTTCCATCTTGAGGATCATCAATGGGAAGGTTGACGTGAGAACCTGGCGAGGTCTCGGTGAGCCCGTAGCCTTCCATGGGCAGTTTGCCAAATTTTTCCTCAAAGGAATTCGCGAGGTTATCAGGAAGTTTCTCCGCGCCGGTGATGACGATCTTGAGCGAGGAAAGTTGTTCCGGATCAATGCGACGCATGTATCCGCGGAGGAAGGTCGGTGTGGCGAGGAGGAGATCGACGGAATGCTTGTCGATGAGCTCCGCGAGGCGCTTGTTTTCGAGAGGTGTCGGGTAAGTGACGAGATCGAGTCCTTCGATGACTGGGAACCAGAGGGTCACCGTGCAACCGAGGGAGTGGAAGAGGGGAAGGCAGCCGAGGAGTTTGGCGTCATCATCGAGCTGAAGCTGGGTTCCAAACTGAGTGACGTTTGCGAGGAGGTTTCGGTGGGAAAGGGGGACCCCTTTTGGCTCACCGGAAGAACCGGAGGTGAAGAGGAGGATCGCTTCATCGTCACCCTTTTCATTTCCGAGGCCGAGGATTTTCGCGAGCATGGAAGCGGGAAGAATTTTCCCGAGCACGACCCATTTAATGATACGTTTCTTGATTTTTGGGAGAAGTCGCTCGATGAAAATGAGGTCACGATTTGGCGGCCATGGGAAATCAGGGACTTTTCGGACGAAAGGATCGGCGGTGATGAATTTATCGAGGTCAGCCTGTTTGATAGACGATTGAACGGCTTCACGAGAGGCGGTGAAGTTCAGGTTGACGGGGATTTTTCCAGCAAAGAGAACTGCGAGGTTTGCGACTAGGCCGCCTTTGCCTGGAGGGAGGAGAATACCGACGCGCTTCTTTTTGGTAGCGGCTTTGATTTCCTTCGAGAGAGCAATGGAAGCTCCAAGGACTTTTCCGAAGGGGAGCTCAGAGTCATCTGTGCCGTCGAAAAGGGTTGTAGTAGAACCGTGTTTTTTGAGTCCTTCCAGAAGAGCGATGGGGAGAGAACCGTTGAAGAATTCGCGCGAGGCGAAGGCTTCAGAAGAGGCTTTCAGGAGTGATTCGCGGAAATTCGATCCGGAAGACTTAGCCGCAGGGATGGCCTCGCCAAAAGTGAAGATTGCGGATGGAAGTTTTGCGGAATTTTCGACCGAGAGGCAGCACTCGGTAGGAACTGAGATATCAAGAGGCGCAATTGGGAGCCCGAGCGCACCGAGAGCGGTGACGGTGTATCCAGGGATATGGCATGCGGTGGCGGGGCGCGCTACGACTTTAGGCGGCACGAAGATGAGGAGCCCATTTCCGCCGATTTTACCTCTAAGATTTTCACCGACTTTTTTGAGGTCTTCATCGCTTCGTGAAAATACGGCGCCGTCTTTTCCGCTGCCTGTGAGGAAAGATTCCATCTCGGGAGTGACGGGATCACTCTCTTCGACAAGCCAAGTCACTGGGCGATCTCCAATGATATTGAGGAGCTCTTGAGCCTGGGACACATCGAGTCGTCCGGGAATAAGAAGAGCGCCGTTACGAGGGAGACGGTCGAGTGAGCGGATTTGAGAGGAACTCATTGAGAAGAAAAACGTTGTGTGTGGCTTAGAAATTACACGAAACGAACGATCCGTTAATTGAAAAAGCGCCTCAAATGCGGGTTTCTTTCTTTGCGAGGAATCTCGACCTTGTTAGACCTTTTTATGGAGCACATCACTTTCCGGAAGACACAACTTTTTTTATGAGCGATCAACAAGAGGGCGGGACGGCCCGCAGTCACTATTGGCAGGCAAATCTGAGCTGGTTGGCTCTATTGCTTGGGGCTTGGTTTATGGTATCGCTTGGGTGCGGAATTCTCTGGCGTGATTGGCTCGATGTGAATTTCCCGAAAATTGGAACGGCTCCCTTTGGTTTCTGGATGGCGCAACAAGGATCAATTATCTCATTCATCCTGATTCTGGTGGCTTATGATCGCATCATGGCTCGCCTCGACGCAAAATTTAACAAAGAGGAGGCCTCGAAATGAGCCAAGATGCTTGGAACTATCTCTTCATTGGGCTTTCCTTTGCGGTTTACATCGGGATTGCGGTGAAAAGCCGTGCGGGCTCGACCAAGGAATATTACACCGCAGGGGGAGGCGTTTCTCCGTTGGCAAATGGCATGGCGACCGCGGCTGATTGGATGAGCGCGGCGACTTTTATCTCGATGGCGGGATTGATCGCGAAGAGCGGTTATGACGGTTCGCGCTTTCTGATGGGCTGGACGGGAGGCTTTGTCCTCCTGACAGTGCTCATGGTTCCGTTTTTGCGGAAGTTTGGAAAAGCAACAGTGCCTGACTTCATCGGAGATCGATACTATTCTAACGCGGCTCGTGCGGTCGCGGTGATCTGCGCCATCTTTATCTGCCTGACATACATAATGGGGCAGATGCGTGGTGTGGGGATTGTTTTCTCTCAGCTTTTTGGGCTAGAAATTTGGCAGGGCGTCTTGATTGGTGGTGGAATTGTTTTCTTCTACGCTGGACTCGGTGGGATGAAGGGAATCACTTACACACAGGTGGCGCAATATACTGTGATGGCGTTTTCTTACACGATTCCTGCCGTCTTTATCGCGATCGCGTTGACGAATAATTTCATTCCACAGCTTGGGTTCATCGGAGAATACACCGCGAGTGCCCCGGCAGTTCCGTTCCTAGAGAAGCTGAATAATATTAATACGGAACTCGGTTTTTCGAATTATACCGACGGCTCATTGAGTCGATTGGATCTCTTTTGTATTACGGCCGCATTAATGTGCGGCACGGCGGGCTTACCTCACGTGATCGTGCGTTTCTTTACGGTGAAGAATGTCAAAGCTGTGCGTCGTTCGGCTTGCTGGACGCTGACTTTTATCGCGGTGATTTATCTCACTGCACCGACGATTGGTGCCTTCGCTCGGGTGAACCTGCTGGAAGAGCTGCACGATCAGCCTTATTCTGTGGTGCCAGAGTGGTTCCACCAATTCGAGGAGACCAAGCAGATGACTTGGGAAGATCAGAATGGTGATGGAAAAATCCAGCACTTCGGTCCGGCTGAGATTGCAAAGGGCAACAAAAATGAACTGACCTTTGGCGCCGATATTATGGTGATGGCGAATCCGCACATGGCGGGACTGCCGAAGTGGGTGATCGGCCTGCTGATGGCGGGATGTATCGCGGCGGCGCTTTCGACAGCGGCGGGGCTTTTGTTAGTCCTTTCGACTTCGATCTCTCATGACTTGATGAAGAAGATCGTGAACCCAGATCTTACGGATAAGCAGGAGATGAAATGGGCGCGGATTGCCTCCCTTGGTTCTCTGGTTGTGGCGATGTATTTCGGGGTGAACCCACCAGCGGAGTTCATTGCAAAGACAGTGGCCTTTGCCTTCGGTTTAGCGGCATCCTCCTTCTTCCCGACTCTTGTGATGGGAATTTTCTCCAAGCGAGTGAACAAGCAGGGTGCGATTGCCGGAATGGCGAGCGGGATTATCTTTACTGCTTCCTACATTATTTACTTCCAGTTCATGGGAGGAACCAAGGATCAGTATTTCTTCGCTAGCCCTGAGAGTGGTGGAATTTCACCCGAAGGAATTGGCTTCATTGGAATGCTCATCAACTTCGCGGTGACGATCATCGTGAGCCGCCTGACTCCCGCACCTCCAAAAGAGGTCGTGGAATTAGTGGAGAAAGTTCGCGAGCCACAAGCCGATGGCGTGACTCAAGAGGCGGTAGGGCATTAAAGATGCCGATCTAATCTTCGCCGCGTTCGTAAACTTTCGCGGCGAAGTCTTCGAGCTTCAGGAGGATTTCAGCACTGTAGGTGCTCCAGAGATTATTATGCCCAGCACCTGGGATTGAGAGAAATTCTTTATCTTCCGAGCCGGACTTGGCGAAGAGCGTTTCGCTATTCCAGTGCGTGACGACTCGGTCTGCGGTGCCGTGGATGAATAGGGTTGGGGTTTTGATGTTGCCGATGCGGTCGATGTTTTTGAAACGATCATTCGGGAAGATGGGAACACGTGTGACGGTTCGAAAGGTAGAGACGAAAGGCGCAATGAGAGTGACTCCGGCGAGTTTTTCATTCTCGGCGAGCCAGCAGGTGGGGCCGGAGCCAACCGATTGTCCGACGGCGAGGATCCGCTCAGGTTGGTGGCCCGATGCAATGAGATGATCGTAAGCGGATTTGATCGCTTGGTAACAGACCTCTTCAGTCGGTTCCCCTGTGCTGAGCCCGTAGCCGGGGTAATCGTAAGCGAGGATGCCAAAACCGAATTCATTGAGATCATCGAGAAGCGGGTAAAGGTAGCGGAGGTCTTCGGCATTTCCGTGAGACCAGAGAAGGATGGGCATTCCACCTTCGGGCTGACGGGAGTAGATCGAAATGGTGTCTCCGCTGGTGGAGGGAATGGTTGAAAAATACTCGTTGGGCTTCTCGAATCGGTCACGTGGCGGTTGAAAGATGAGAGCGTCAGCCCCGAGGAGAACACAGAACAAAAGAAGAAGGTAAATCCCGATCAAGGAATAAAAAGGACGCTTCCAAGACCATGTTCCAATGAGGATTTTCTTCCAGTTCATCCTTATAAAGTGGCACTACTTACAGCAGCTTACAAGTTCTAGTGGCCGAGGTTCCTTTTGGATGGGCTAAAAAAAATCCACGGCCAGTGACCGTGGATTTTTGTGAGAGGTGAGTTCTTGAAGAGAAATTACTTCTCCATGGGGTGCTCTTTAAGGAGCTCTTCAGGTTTGTAGAAGAGGGTGCGGTCAGCGGTGGCAGCGCGGACTGTTTTGACCTGCTCTTCGGTGATCATGCTTGCTTCATTTCCCCAGGCGCTACGGACGTAGGTGAGGGCTGCGGCGACTTCTTTGTCGTTATACATCTTACCGACCGGAGTCATCGGGACGTTTCCGGCGTATTTCACGCCGCGCACCTCGATGGGGCCCATGAGGCCATGGATGGTGAGCTTGATGAGGCGATCGGTGTTTCCGGTGACCCACTTACTTTTAGCAAGAGGTGGATAGATTCCTTTTAGGCCTTCACCATCTTCTTGGTGACAGGTGCCGCAGGAACCTTCTTTTTGGAAGATGAACTGTCCGAGCTTTAGCGCTTTTCCTAAGGTTCTATTTTTACGAGCAGCTTTCTGAACGGAGCTGGAGATGTGGTTTTTAGGCTTCTCGATTGTTTTGAGTCGTCCGTTGAGGAGGAGATCGAAGTCGGCGATGTCATACTTTCCGCTTTTCAGCGCCGCTTCGACATCGGCTTTTTGAAGTTTGATCGCACAGTTGAGTGAGTTGTTGATCCATGCAGTGCGAGGTTGGCTCGCAACGGTGAGGAGGACGTCTGCTCCAGCTTTGCCACCGAGCCAAGAGGCACCGTTGAGGGCTTCGATTCTGACACGTGAGTGAGAGTCGGTGGCAGCTTTGAGGAGGAATTTCTCAGGATGGCTGAGCAGGTGTAGCGAGTGTCTCACGACGCGAGTAGCTCCAGCGCGGACGCGCTCGTCTTTCGCGGCGAGGCATTGCTCGATGAGGTCGGTCGACGGTTGATGCTGCCCCCAAGTGGCCCAGAGCGCTTCGAGGACGAGACGCTCATCGCTGGCGTTTGCTTTTGCGAAGGTGAGAGCGGCTGGGAGGACTTCTTTTGAATCGCGCCAACGGAGTTCACGTTGCGAGCGTTTGCGAGTCTGAAGCTCATGGAGTTTGAGGTTTTCAAAAAGCGTCGCGATTGATGCTCCGGCAATTTGTGGAGCGTCAACAAGTGGGCGGGATGGGTAGTTGATTCGGTAGATACGACCGTAGTTCGGGTGGCGATTCGGGTCGCGAGCCGAGTGCTGCATGTGGCCGATGAGAGTGTTGTGCCAATCGATGAAGTAGAGAGAGCCATCGAAGGCAAACTCGAGGTCAGCGGGGCGGAAGTTTCCATCGGTGGATTCGATCAGGTCTTGCTTCCACTTCCCGTTGATTTGGTCAGGGAGTTCTTGATAGGCCATCTGCTTGATTCCGAGGAAGCCGATGGTGTTTCCAAAGAGATAGTCTCCTTGTTGGTCATCTGGGAAGTGGCGGGAAGAGAGGATTTCTGAACCAGAAGTTGGACGAATCCGGTGCTCGTAGTTGAACGGGTGGACCTTGGGCATTTCCGCTCCGTGCGGCATCTTGATTCCGTAGCCGGCCATCCAGTGGTGCTGGCCTCCAGAGGCATCATTGAGGATGTTTTGACCGTATTCGTCGAAGACGATGCCCCATGGGTTGGACATGTCGGTCTGCATGACACGATCCAGTTTCCAGGACTTGTGATCCCAGCGCCAAACGCCACCGTCTGTCATGCGCTGTGGGCCGTAAGGAGTCTCGATTTGAGAGTGGAGGAACCGGCCTTCGAGAAGGAAGAGGCCACCACCGTGATCGGTAGTGAAGGCGGACTGTGAGTGGTGGGAATCGTGAGGATCGAAGCCATCAAGGAGGTAGCTTTTCTTGTCAGAGATGCCATCGCCGTCGGTGTCTTGATGGAAGGTGAGCTGAGATCCTTCGGTGATGTAAACGCCGTCTTTGGCGAAGTCGAAGCCGATTGGAATGTGAAGATTCTGCGCCCAGACAGTTTCCTTATCCGCGCGGCCGTCGCCATCGGTGTCCTCATAAATGAGAAGCATGTCATTCGGCTTAGGATCGCCGGGGCGATAGTGTGGGTAGCTGGGCATGGTGGAAACCCAGAGGCGGCCTTGGTTATCAAAGCGCATCTGCATTGGGTTCGCTAAATTGGGGAACTCCTTTTCACTGGCGAAGGTGGAAACCTCGTAGCCATTCGGAAGGGTCATCTTCTCAGTGGCTTCATCGCCAGTGAGGTAGGTGAGTTGGCCGTTTTTCTCACTGGGCTTGTAGTTTGTCTCAACCTTCGAGAGGGGGCGGGTGGAAGCGTCATCGACTTTCAGTGAGGAAGATTCTCCACGTGCGATTTCCCAAATGTTTTGGTCACGAAGCACAGTCATTTGACGAAGTTTCTCGATCTCTTCTGGGTAGTTGATGTTTCCGTATGGGGCCCAGCGGCGACCGTAGGAGTGAACACCGTTCGGCATGCGATAGTCATTTCGCCAGAACCAGTTTTTGTCTTTGATTGCTTCTTTGAGAAGAGGTGCAGCTGACTGAGCGGGAGCTTTCCCGAAGAGGGCTTCGAAAATGACTGGAGCGAGTTTGGCGTAGCCGGAGTCTGAGAGGTGAACGCCATTGATCGTGATGCCGGACCATTTGGAAGTGGGAGTGAAGATATCGAGAACACCGACTTTTTTTTCAGCAGCAACTTCTTTCACCGCGTTTGTGTACTGAGCGAGGATTGCGTTGCGGTCGGTTGCGTTGGGAAGGAGGTATTCGGGGAGATTTTCGGTCGCGATGGGGGTGGCGAGCACGAGCTTCGGAGAGGTCTTCGTGTTATAAGCCTGGGTGAGGGTGTGATCGACAAATGCCGCGAGTTCGGCACGGAAATTGGCGACACCTTTTTCTCCATCGAAGGATTCATTGAAACCAAAGAAAGCGACGATGGTGTCGGCCTCGATAATGCGAAGCCAATCATCTGGGCGGGGATAGTGACCTATGCCGAGGTGACTCTTGATCTCGGGGCGGAATTTATTGGCGCCCGGGAAAGCCCATGGTTCTTTATTACCTGCTTCTGGGCGGAAGGCGGGGGTATGGGCGGGAAAGCCCATATTGCGGAAGGTGAGATTTGACTCCGGAAAGTTGGCATGAATGAGGCCTTCGAGGTGCCCGTAGTTGAGCATGCGCTCGGCGAGGGAATTTCCGATCAAGACAATGGATTCACCTTTTTTGGGTTGGAGTGGAAGACTCGTAGCGGCTGGCTTTGCTTTTCCGGGCTTGAGGTAGATAGGGCGCTTTTTGTCTTTTTGCTGCTCTTCAATCGAGGTCTCGGTGGAGTTAATCTTCGGACCTGAAGTTTTAGAGGTGGGCTTTTTCTTTTTCTCCTGAGCGGCTTTCCAGTTTTTCACTGAAGTCGCGACCATTTCATCAGCTGAGCTAGAGATGGAAGGGGATTTTCCAAGCCCAAAGTCAGCCGGTTTGAGATTGAGCTTCTTGAAGAATCCTTTCTGGCGAAGGAAGGCGAACTGGCTGGGCTTAAAGGGATCGACGTAAGAAACGTCTGCCTGATTCGGAACATCGAGTCCGGTGAGGTGGTAGGAAGCGTTGATGAAAAGGCGGCGAAGGTTTTCGTCATCAAGATCACAGGATGAACCCATGGTTGAGCAGAGAGTAGTGCCTTTTTTACCACCGTTAACTTGGTAGTCCTTTAGCCAGATGGCGGGCTGGCGGGTTTTGCTTTCGACGATGGCGGAGCTGGGGAGGAGGTTTTCGGTGACGTATCCTTCGATGAGGATGGTGGCATTTTCACGAGAGACTCGCGTTACGCCGTAAACATCACTTTCAGCGAAGATTTCGCTAACGCCACGAAGGATCGGGTGATTGCTGGTGTGACGCTCGGCAATGCCACGCGCTCCTTGGACGCGGTGTTTTCCGTAGTGCCCGGCCCAGCCTTCGCCAAGAATGTCGGGCCCGAAGTTACTCCAATTGATCCCGCCTAGTTTGCTCTTGGTCTTGAAGGCATGGGTGGAGGTGCGGAAGCCCAAGAGCGGCTTTCCAGCTTTAAGGTAATCAACAAATGGCTGCAGCTGATTGTCAGGGAGGTCGCGGAAACGGAGCCCGAAGATCAGGAGATCAGCATCATCTAAGACTTCGGTGTGAGGGATGTTCTTCTGCGCGTTGACATCGATGTAGCCACCTTCCGGATCGAGAGAGAAGAGAACAGTCGTTTTGAAGCCATGATGCTTGGAGAGAATCTTAGCTAACATGGGGCAGGATTCCTCGGAGCGGTATTCTTCATCACCTGCGATGAGGACGATGTGCTTACCATTTCCGGGTTGACCGGGAGCGCCCTCGAAGCTCAGTGGAGCATGATGAGCGGCGAAGGCGTAGATCGAAGAAAAGAGAACGATTAGAGATGTGAGGAATCGTGACATAGATGTTGAATCGATATAAAACATATTGCTGCAAAACCGCGATTGGAATTTGTCGGACAAAATGTGTAATCTCTTACTGTTTAAAAATGCTAAATCTCTCTCGTTTCTTACGACTTCTGCGTTTTTTTCGGAAAGGGGTTTCTTGAGACTGATCTCAAAGCTTTTTGGGAGGTCATTGTTATAATGCCGTTTGCTGCTGCCCATTGATTTTTCCCATTAAACCAGAAGGTTCAGAAGCTCTTCAATTTCGCATTTCTGGCTGTCATTGTGCGAGAGGTCTCTGAGTGCCAGAGGATCCTCAAAGAGGTCGAAGAGCTTGAGGTGACGATTCTTTTTTGGCGGTAGAGCACGAGATTGTCATCGGCAGACTTGGTCTAAGCCATTTCTTCGTGGATTTTTTCGAGGAGGGCTTTGGTGAGCTGAATGCCCTCTTTTTCCGAGTGTTTTTTGCCTTCGTATTCGACGCCGACCCAGCCGTGGTATTTGTGCTCTAGCACGATATTCATCGCCTTGCGGAAGTCAGTGTGGATTTCGTTTCCATTCTCATCGAAGTCGTGAGACTTGGCAGAGACGCCCTTTGCGAAGGGCATAAGTTCTTTGAGTCCCTTGTAGCGATCGTAGCCGTGGAAATTTCCGAAATCTGGAAGTGAGCCGCATTCATCGAGGCCGACAGAGCTTAGAACTTTCGCCATCCATTCGCCATTTGAAGAAAGGCCACCGTGGTTTTCTACAATGACACTGATTTGGTGCTCTTGTGCAAAGGTGGTAAGCGCGGTGAGGCCTTTAACGCAGTTTGCGGCTTTCTCGTCGTCGGTTTTTCCATGGCCGTGCGAGTTCACACGAATGGAGTGGCAGCCGAGAAATTTGGCGGCTTCGACCCATTTTTTGTGCTTGTCGACGGTCTTTTGACGGCCCGCAGTGGTGTCTGCTCCGATGTGTCCTTCGCCATCCACCATAATGAGAACATTGGTCATGCCGAGATCGCGCACGCGCTTTTTGAGTTCGCTGAGGTATTTCGTGTCTTTGGCTTTGTCTTTAAAGAATTGGTTCACGTATTCGAGACCTAGAATGCCGAATTCTTTCTTGGTGAATTCAGGCCACTCCATGTTGGTAAGCTTCCCGCCCTTGAGTGCGCGGTGATTCGACCACTGGGCGAGAGAAATATTGAAGAGGAGGTTTTTCTTTTTTTCGCGGTGGTGATTAGCGAAGGCCGAAGAAGCGAGAGTGGCGGAAGCAGTGTGGAGGAAATGACGTCTATTCATTTGTGTGAGTTTGAATACCCGCTACGGTCTCGCAACGAATATTTTCTCAATGAGTATCACAACAAAACGCGGCGATGATGGGACAACCGATCTTCTTTTTGGAGGGAAGGCTGGTAAAGGCGATGCACAGATCGAGGCGCTTGGTGCAGTCGATGAGCTGAACGCGACGCTTGGATTGGCACGGGTCGCGATGGATGGAGAAGGGGCGGAATCGATTGATCAGATTCAGAAATGGCTTGTGACGCTGATGGGGGAACTTGCGATGCCGCCGGGTAAAGATGCAGAATACGATCGCGCGGGATTTGGCCGAATAGCTGCAGAAGAGATCGGGTGGATGGAATCGCTGAGCGAGGGAATCGAAGGAGATCGAAAATTCAAAGGTTGGCTCCGGCCAGGTGCGGCGGGCGGAGAGCTTGCGGCTCGGCTTCATTTAGCCCGGACGGTGGCGCGTCGCGCGGAACGCAGGGCATGGGAGGTAAATGAATGCGTGTGCTCGGATGAAGTGCGGATCTTCCTCAATCGACTTTCCGACGTCCTCTGGTTAATGGCTCGAAAGAGTGAAGAGTCCTAAGATTTGCGGATCTTTACAGCGCAGGATTTGTAGCTGGGTTGGCGGGAGTGGGGGTCGAAGGCTGGAAAGGTGAGGATGTTGGTAGTGCCTTCGTGCATGGGGAGGAAGACTTCGCTGGGGTTCACGTTGGTGGTGAGGTGGGCTTTGGCGGTAATAGTGCCACGGCGTGAGGAGACGGAAAGTGCGTCACGGTCGGCGATGTTGAGCGAGGCGGCGTCAGCGGGATGGAGGTCGATCAGAAGTTCCTTGGGGTAGAGTTTTCTGAGGACGGCGCTTTTGTTGGTGCGAGATTGAGTGTGCCACTGGGCGGAGGTGCCTCGGCCAGTAAGGAGGGTGAAGGGGTAGTCGTAGCACGTCGGTTCGGGGAGAGGTGATGGCGGATCGAAGAGGAATTTGGCGCGTTGGTTTGGGGTGAAGAATTTTTTGTTTTCGAAGAGGCGTCGTTCTTGGGATGAAGAGGAGGTTTCTTTTGGAAGGGGCCATTGGATACCGCCTTGTTCATCGAGGTGTTGGTAGCCTAGGATGCCGGTGATATCGCAGGGTTGGCCAGAGGAGAGTTGTTGGAGGAGTTCGAAGGCCGCGGGCGGGGAGGACCATTGTTCGAAGAGTTCGCCACAGCCCCAAGTGTTGGCAAGGAGTTGGAGGATGCGGAAGTCGGAGAGGGCTTGACCGGGGGCATGGCGGACTTGTTTGAGGGTGCCGATGCGGCGCTCGGAGTTGATGAAGGTTCCGCTTTTTTCACCCCAGGCGGCCGCCGGCAGGAGGAGGTCGGCGGTTTTGGCAGTCTCGGTGGTGGCATACATGTCCTGCACGACGAGGAAGTCTAATTTTTTGCGAAGTTCGTGGAACCGTCCTTGGTTGATCCAGGAGTGGGCGGGGTTAGTGGCAATGATCCAGAGACCTTTGATTTTTCCGGAGTCGATACCTTCGATGATTTGATCGTAGGCCCAGCTGGGTTCGTGGGGGATGTTTTCCTCGGGGATTTCGAGGATACGGGAAACTTTTTCTCGGTGTGCGGGGTTGGCGAAGTCGTGCCCGCCGAGGAGGCTAGTGGTGTTAGAGAAGAGGCGGGAGCCCATGGCGTTGCACTGGCCGGTGATCGAGTTTGGGCCGGTGCCGGGTTTGCCGATGTTGCCTGTCATGAGGCAGAGGTTGATGATAGCTTGGGCAGTGCGGACGCCTTCGTGTGATTGGTTCACCCCCATCGTCCACCACATGGAGACGCGTTTGGTGGGATCAGAGATGAGCTTGGCGAGGGCTTCGACCTGGAGGCGGCCGATGCCGGTTTGGGCGCGGGTAGCGTCGGGGGAATAGTCTTTGACGAAGTCGGCAAAGTCATCGAAGCCATCGGTGTGCTCGCGGAGGAAGTCGTGATCGACGCGATCGTCGCGAATAATGCAGTGGGCGAGAGCGTAGAGAAGGGGGAGATCGCCTTTTGATTTGATGGCGAGGTGTTGGGTCGCGATTTGCGCAGTCTCAGTGGCGCGGGGGTCGATGACAACGATGTCGGGGTTGCGCTTATTGCGTGCGAGCCGCTGGTAGAGGATCGGGTGGGCGATGGCGAGATTGGAGCCGAGGAGGACAACGACGTCGGATTGCTCGAAGTCGCCATAGGTGTATGGGGGGGCGTCGAAGCCGAAGGCTTGCTTGTAGGCGACGACAGAGGTGGCCATGCACTGGCGGGTGTTGCCATCGCCATGTTTGATCCCCATGCCGAATTTGGCAAAGGAGCCGAGGAAGGCCATTTCTTCGGTGGCGATTTGCCCGGTAGAAATGAAGGCGACGGAGTCCTTGCCGTGCTCGTTTTGGATCTCCTTGAAGCGATCGGTGAAAATGCGGGCGGCGAGGTCCCAAGAGATTTCGTTTCCTTCGAGAAGAGGAGTAGTGGCGCGTTCCGAGGAGTTGAGAACGGAGAGGGCTTCCCAGCCTTTGGGGCAGGCCATGCCGAGATTGACGGGGTAGCCGGAGGAGGGGGTGACACCGACGGCCTGGCCTTCGTGGAGGTGGAGTTTTAACTGGCAGCCGGTGGAGCAGAAGCCGCAAATGGAGGTGGTGACGCCATCGGTCTCGAGGTTGCGCGGAAGTTTGCCGAGGCCAAACTCCGCGGGACGCAGGAGGAGCTCGGAGGTGAGTGGTCCGCTGCGTTGATGGAGTGTGGGAAGAGACAGCATTTTGCGAATACGCGCAGTTTTTACGCCAAGTTCTATGAAAGGAGTTCATAGAAGGCGACCCGTCATTTAAAGGTAGTCTCTAAGTGAAGGCTTTCTCAAAGAAGGACTAAAGAGATCGATGCCGGATTCTTCAAAGGAGGTGCGCGGCTCGTTCCATCTCTGGGTGTATGGCGAGATCACTCTAATGATGCCCATTAAACACGGGCTTAATGTCTATTCGATAAATTTGAACAGGTTCCTGCCGACTTGTTCCGCTCCTTATGTATTCACCGATGCGCTTCTAGATAGGAAAATCAACGTTTCCAGATCAATCTAGAATCTCAAAAACATTACCTTGACGCACCTCCCCTACTTCTTCAGACAGAATAGTAACATTTATGAGAAAGGTATCTTTACAAACAACCTTCCTGATCATTGGAAGTTCAATTTCGGCGAGTGCGGCAGTTTATACTGGAGCATCTGGCGGAGATTTCGCAGCTGGAGCAAATTGGGACACTGGTTATCCTACTACGGGCGATTTTGGTGCATTGAACACTGAGTCTAACCTTAACTCTGCCGCTCCTAACAATATTCGTGCCATTCGGCTTGGCGAAGGGGGAGGAGATACTGGTATTCTCAATGTTGGCGTCGGAGGGTCACTTACTGCTACCACTTCTTCTAACTGGGATTCTCACATCGGTGGTAGCGGGATTGGAGTCGTCAATGTCAACGGAGGCATCGTCAACCTCAACTTCGCAGAAGTGGGACGTAATTCTGGATCAACTGGGACGATCAATTTAACGAGCGGAACTTTCAATATTGCACGGGGTTCTCGTGAAAACAGTGACAGTTGGTCTATTCATGTGGGTTCCAATGACAACGATTCTGCGGCTGGTTCGGGAAACATTACTATTTCGGGAGGAATCTTTACAACTCGAGCTGGCGTTGAATTGGGTAATCAGGATAGTGCAAGCGTGGGATCAGGAAGTTTCAACGTCATCGGCTCCACCGCCAACATTAACATCGGAAATAGTAGTTCGACCGTGGACGGTAACTGGTATCAAGGTTCCGGCTATGTATTGTCTTCTACCCTTGACGCTGGTGGAATTAGTAAAATTTTAATCTCAGATGACGGGACAGTTGGCGGAGTAGACGTCACCTTTGATTCGGGTTCTCTCTTGGACCTTGGTTTCTTGGCAAGCCCTGTTCCAGGGACTTGGAGCATTTTAGAGGCTGAAAATACTGATATCGTGGACAACGGTTTAGCACTTGCTGCAGGAGTTGACAGCGGATGGTCATTCGCCGTCGATAACTCAGGCACAAACGGTATCTTGACTGCGACTTACATTCCAGAGCCTTCCGTTGGCCTGTTAATGGGTTTAGCTTCTTTTTCCCTTCTTTTACGCCGTCGTAAGTAGGTCACAAGTAAGACCATTTCCCCTACAAAAAGGTCACTCTTTGGTGGCCTTTTTTTGTGTCTAGGTCTGAGCTGGAATTCTCGCAGCCCTCTTCGTGCGCGCTTGCGAGCCTTCTCTCTCTCAGATATTTCCTGTGTTCGGCTCCTATTCGATAAATGAAGGAGTGACTTCGGGTCATACGGGAGTTTGGGAGCTTTGGCCAAAAAGTTGGACTCGCCTATAATTTCTAGAGTTTACGAAAATTTAGAGGAGGGGTTTAAATAGGGACTTACTTAAGGGAGAAGGGAACTGTCTAAAGATAGGGTTGCCGTGAAGGAGTAAATTGTAAGGTAGAGTTACGGATGTGCTAGTTGTGGGATGGGGATGATAAGCCGCCGGGCATTTTGGGGGCGTGGACGGTGCGGAAGAAGAGGTGGCGGGAGCAGAGTTCGGTGGCGAGAAGGGCGGGGAGAGTGAGCCAAGGGTTGATGAAGGCGAGGGGGATGGTGAGGCCGAGGGTGAGGAGGCGGGAGCGGGTGACTCGTTCCAAGGGGCCGAGGCGGAGTTTAGCGGAGTGCTGGTCCGGGGACCACTTGGTGTTACGAGCGGGAAGGAGGGATTTGAGATCGAGTAAGAAGAGAGCAATGATGGAGAGAGTGAAGAAGGCGGGGTGGATGAAGAGGGTGGCGGCGGAGGCGAAGGTGAGGAGGAAGGCGGGGAGGGACTTGGAAAGGTGCCAGTTAATTCGTTTAGTATCGTGATAGATCATGACGCTGGTGAAGATGGCTCCGAGGGCGACGGGAATGAGGAAGATCTTGGTGGCGGTGAGGGCGAATTCCTTGAGGGGGAAGTCGGGGAGAAAGGGGAAGGCGGCCAGAATGAGGGGGATGGGAGCGAGGAGAGAGAAGGCGAGGATTTCGCGGGAGAGCCAGGAGGTTTTCAGGCCGAGGAAGAAGCGCCAAGCTTTGAGAGGCTTTCCGAGGTGGAGGGTGGCGGCGATCATGCCGGCGTTGAAGATTAGAGCTCCGGCAATGCTTGTGCTGGCTCCGTCTACGGGATGTGTCGTACTTCCGAAGAGGGAAGTGGCGGAGAGGCCCGTCCACAGCGAAGCGGAGGACAAACCCAAGCCGAGCTGCGTGAGGACGAGCATGAGGGCGAGGGGCCAGTGGGCGGGTTGGGCAACGAGCTGGGATTGGTCGGCAGCGGTGGCTTCGGTAGGGATGTTGCGGCCGATGTAGCGGGTGGTGGGAGTGGTGATTTCCGGGGTGGGGGCGCCGGGGAGAAAGTTGTTATTTTTCCGCAGGAGAGTGGTGTCAATCTTGATGATGGAGATGGCTTCGGTGGGGCAGGCCTGAACGCAGGCGGGGGCTTCGCCATCGGCGAGGCGCTGGTGGCACATGTCGCATTTGCGGACGATGCCGCGTTTTTCAGAATATTTGGGGACGTCGTAGGGGCACTTGAGGATGCAGTATTCGCAGCCGATGCATTGATCATCGAGATGGCGGACGATGCCGGTGTCGGCTTCCTTTTCGTAAGCGCCGACGGGACAGCCATTGAGGCATTCAGGGTCGAGGCAGTGGTGGCAGGCGGTGGTAACGGTTTGTTGGAAGCCCGGATTTGAGGGGCTGGATTCGAGGAGGCCGACGTCGCGCCAGGCTTCGTCTTCGTCGAGGCCATTGAGGGTGTGGCAGGCGACGACGCAGGCTTTGCAGCCGGTGCATTTATCAAGTTCGACCTGGAAGGCGTATTGTTCACCTTCGCGGGGTTTTTGAAGAGGAATGAGGTGTTGGAAGAGGTCGCGGCGATCCTGACCGCGCTCGAACTCTTCGGAAAACTTGGCGACAGGAGTCTGAAGAGTGGATTGTTCCGCGAGGAGCTTGTCGACGAGATTGACGTCGGGAAAGGGATCTGGGTTGGCGCTCACCATGGTGGTTTAGGCAGCGGTGGGTTGGGTGACGAGGTCTTCGATTTTTTCACGTTGAGTGAATTGCGCGAAGGTTTCGCCAGGGTTACGGTTGGCGAGGTAGGTTTTGAGGAGTTGCTCGATGAGGGGCGGGATCTCGGTGAAGGGGACGCTTTTGTAGACCTCACGGGCGATGGCTTGAGTGTCATCGATTCCGCCGCCGAGGACGATGTTGTAGCCTTCGACTTTTTCGCCGGATTCAAGTTTGACGGGGGTTCCCATGAGGCCGATGTCGCCGATGTAGTGTTGAGCGCAGGAGTGGTGACAGCCGGTGAGGTGAATGTTGATGGGTTGATCGAGCTCGATGACGGATTCAAGATATTCCGCGAGAATGACGGCTTGTCCTTTGGTGTTGGCAGCGGCGAACTTGCAACCGGTATTTCCGGTGCAGGCGACGAGGCCACCGGAGATGGTGGTGGAGGCGTAGGCGAGGCCGGCGGCATTGATGGCGGCTTGAGCGTCGGCAAGTTTTTCATCCGGAATGTGGGGGATGAGAAGGTTTTGCCAGGCGGTGAGGCGGATGTCTCCGGTGCCGAATTCTTCGGCAATATCGGCGATGGTGTGAGCGGTGTCACAGGTCATACGACCGACGGGAATGACGATACCGAGGTAGTTGTTTCCATCGGCTTGCTTGTAGGTGCCGACGTGGCCGTGTTTGACTTTAGGCTTTGGTTTTTCGCAGAGGTCTTCGGCGACGAAGCGGAGGGGGAAGGCGAGTTTCTTCTGAACTTCTTCGAGGAATTTGGGTGTGCCCCACTCGTCGATGAGATACTTGAGGCGGGCCTTCTTCCGGTTGGTGCGGTTACCATTTTCAATGAAGACGCGGAGCATGGCAGAGGCAACGGCGGTGGATTCACTGGGAGTGATGAGGAGGCCTGAATCAGAGGCGAATTGCTTGTGTCCGGTGATGCCGCAGAGCTGGACGCGGAAGTAGACGCCGGGGTCGAGTTCCTCGGCTTTTTCTTTGAGGGTAACGGCGTAGAAAGCGATGTCGTTGGTATCGGCGCAAACTGAAATGGCTCCGCCGGAGTCGTAGGAAATATTGAACTTCCGTGGCATGCCGTAGAGGTCGCGGTTGTTCAGGATAGCGTGGTGCATGGCCTTGGCGTAGGGCATGACATCGATGAGCTCGTCATTATCAAAACCGGTGGTGGGAGTGGCGGTGATGTTACGGACGTTATCAGCTCCGGATCCTTTGGAGGTGAGTCCGATATCGATGATTTTATTGAGGACATTAACGGTGTTCGAGGGTTGGATTTCGCGGATTTGGAGATTTCCGCGGGTGGTGATATCGAGATAGCCGCCGCCCCAATCCTGAGAGACTTCGGCCATGCCGTGGAGTTGGCGGGCGGAGAGGGCGCAGCCGGGAATACGGGCGCGGAGCATGTAGGCCTCCTGAGCCGGGGTGACGTAAAAGAGGCCGTGAAATTTGAAGCGGAAGAGATCGCCATCCGAGGCGAATTCGCCCTTGGCGGCTTTTTCGAGAATGGTGTCGTAACAGTCGAGTCCATTTTGCTCGTGTTTTATGAGTTCCTCACGGCAAAGGTCATCGACGGGAGTGCCGAAGACGGTTTCTTCGACGGCTTCGGCGGGATCATTGGTGAACTGGCCGCTGGCGTTTTGGCCCATGAATGGGGGTGATTGGCGAATGCCGGCCATGAAGCCATTGAGGTAGCCTGTTTGTTCATCGGTGAAGGGAGACGGAGGTGCCAAATTCATCAATGAGATGAAGAGCGGCGGTCATGCCAAGATGGATGAACGGCATTCATGATTTAAAAAAGCCGCCCTCAGGCATGGTGTCCTGGGGCGGCGGTTAGTCTTGAATTGGTTTTTTGAAAATTAGAATTTGTAGTCGAGCTGGAAGGAGACTTGCTTGATGTCGTCGTAGAAGTCATCACCGACAAAGTAGGATGCCTTGAAGAGTCCGGTGAGGTTGTCATTGAATTTTTTCACGAGGACGGCATCGGCTTCGTAACCGTAGCTATCGCTGAGCTCTCCATCCATGAAGTAGTGGAGGAACCCTTTAAAGGTGAGCCCGCCTGGGAGACCGCCACGGACGTAACCAAGGTAGAAATCGGTGATGCCGTCATAGTTTCCCCCTTTATCGTTCAGGCCGATTCGCTGTCCGATGAAGGCATCTGCGAAGCCGTTGTATGCATGAACGGTTGCGAGTGGGGTTTTGAAGTTTTCACCGAGATACTCGACACCAGCCATGACGGTTGAGCCGCTTAGTTTGGTGGTATATTTTAAGTGTCCATAGAGGGCGTCGTAGTCGCCTCCTGCGAGGCTGCTGGAGCCATCTTGGAAGGCGAGTTCGGCGTAGATTCCGTTGGTATTTGTGAAGAGGCCAACGGTGTTACTTTCGCCAACATTCGGATTATTATCAATGTCGAGGAGGTAGGCGTAACCGCCAACCGTTCCGAAACTGGCTTTGTAGTCGAAGTCGAAGATGTGGCCCGTTCCTTCAAAAGCGGTGAGTGCTCCTCCGGCATCTTTACCAAAGATTCGTTGGACGCGATCGAAATAAGCATAGCTGACGTTGAATCCATCCCCTTTGTAGGCGAGTTGAGCGGCATCGAAGGTTTGCTCATTCTGGCGCCAGCCGACGTTTCCGATAAACGCTGCGGAGTTACGAATGATTCGCTGCCGACCAATACGAGCGAGGAGTCCGTCAGAGGTGTATTGGAGGTAAGCTTGGTTGAGTTCAGCATTGTCAGGGTCGCCGATGCCGGAGTTTCCTGGAGTTTTGGGCGTCGAGCCACCGGGCGTGTTAAAATCATCAACGAGAGCTTGGGTGCCTTCACCTTCAATATAACCAGAAAATCCGTCTGAGCTATCACCGAAGAGGAGGCCAAGGCGGGCTCTCACGGTGAGGGCGTGGGAAGCATCGAGTGGGTCTGTTTCGTAAAATTCGTAACGTCCTCTGAGATCACCCTTAAATTTGAATAGGGGCGCGGAAATTGATGGAGTCGTTGGAGCTGGAGTAGTCGGTTCACCGGCTTGTGCGAGTTGAGTGAGGATACAAGCTGATAAAACGTGTGGGATGGTTTTTTTCATCATCGAGTATTAAGCTTGGCCTGTGCCATTTGTGTATTTGGGAAATGAGAAAGCTGAATGAACTTGATTCATGGACGGGGTGGTATGGGCAAAAAAATACGACGGGACAAATCCCGTCGTGGTGGCGTGCGCTTTTTGATCTGATTCAATGACTACGCGACGGAAGTCGCTTGTTGCTCTGCGGCGGCCTCGAGCGCACTTCCTTTCTCTTGGGTGAAGCCCATGAAATCACCATTGGAAAAGGTGCGCGTGCTGGTCTTGAGGTGGGCGCGTTGCTCGAGGAAGGCGAGGAGGTGCTCGCGGTATTCGAAGAACTTGGGATCTTTGAAGACTTGCTCGCGATCGCGAGGCCGGGGGAAGTTGATTTCTAAAATCTCGCCGACTCCGGCCTTGGGCCCATTCGACATCATAACGCAGCGGTCAGCCATGAAGACGGCTTCGTCGACATCGTGGGTCACGATCATGGCGGTCATTTTTTCACGGGCCAAAATATCGGTAATGACATCTTGTAGCTCCATGCGGGTGAGAGAGTCAAGTCGGCCAAAGGGTTCGTCGAGAAGGAGGACTTTGGGCTGAAGGGCGATGGCTCGGGCAATACCAACGCGCTGCTGCATGCCACCGGAGAGTTCGCGCGGGTATTTCTTCATGGCATCGCCAAGGCCGACGACGGAGAGGGAATGTTCCACGATTTGTTTTCGCTGCGCCTTGGAGGTGTGAGGGTAAACGTTTTTTACGCCGAGCATGACGTTTTGAAAGGCGTTAAGCCACGGCATAAGGCAAGGTGCTTGAAAGACGACAGCGCGGTCTGGGCCAGGGCCATCGATCTCCTTATTCTCGAGAATGATTCCGCCACCGGAGATTTCATTCAGCCCGGCGAGCATGGTGAGGACAGTGGATTTCCCGCACCCAGAGTGTCCGATGAGAGAAATAAATTCACCTTCGGCGATGTTGAGGTTGAAATTTTCAACAACGCGTAAGTTATCTCCGTAGGAGTTCGGATACTCCTTGATGAGGTTGGAGATTTCAACGGATCGTCGGAGGGTTGGCTGTGGCAATGCTTCAAGAGTGGTCATAGCTTAAGCGGCAGAGGTGGGTAGAGAGGATTTGTTTTTCAAACGTGGCGCAGCGCTTGGCAGGGCGAAGTCTTTTGGTCTGACTTCGGGCATTGGGACAATGGTGCGTGCGTCTTGTGATTCTTTATTGAGCCCCATCATGAAGAGGGTGATTTCGGTTTTGAGGCGAATGAATTCGGGGTGATCATTGAGGGTGCGGCGGTCGCGCGGGCGGGGCATATGGACGTTAAATTCTTCCGCGAGAGTGGCACCAGGGCCCATGGTGAGGGGCGCGATGCGGTCAGCCATCAGGACAGCTTCATCGACATCATTGGTGATCATAACTACGGTGCGTTTGTCGGTTTCCCAGATGTTGAGGATTTGATCTTGTAGCTCGGAGCGGGTGAGAGCATCGAGTGCAGAGAGAGGCTCGTCGAGGAGGAGGACCTTTGGATCGAGCGAGAGAGTGCGGGCCAGTGATGCGCGCTGGCGCATTCCACCGGAGAGCTCGTGCGGGAGTTTGTCACCCGCGTGAGAGAGCTTTACCATATCGACGTAGTGGCTGATTTTATTGCGTCGTTCGGATTTTGAGAGCTTTGGGAAAACCGTTTTCACGGCAAGCTCGATGTTTTGATTCACGGTGAGCCATGGAAGAAGAGAGTAATTTTGAAACATCATGCCGAGGTCAGGCCCCGGTTCTTTGATGATATTTCCATTCATGAGGACCTGTCCCGAGGTGGGCTCTTGGAGTCCGGCGAGAAGAGAGATGAGAGTCGACTTACCAGCACCGGAAAAACCGATA
Organism: Akkermansiaceae bacterium; assembly: GCA_039768255.1. GTDB lineage: Bacteria > Verrucomicrobiota > Verrucomicrobiia > Verrucomicrobiales > Akkermansiaceae > SW10. The sequence continues at coordinate 24,402 of JBDNAW010000001.1, forward strand.
ACGGCTACGAATTCATTCTCTTCAACGCTGAGGTTGATGTCTGAAAGGACTTGGGTCCGGTTAGATGGAGGTCCGAAGGAGACGTCGACGTTTTTAAGCTCAAGGAAGGACATGGAGATGATGGGGTGAAAATACTAAATCTTAGATGGGGAAACTCTAAACAAACTCAAAATGAGAATGTTCCAAACCGTTTTGGTATTTTGAACTTTGGGATTTTTAGAATTAGGAATTCGGCTTTATTAAGCAGTGGCACTTCCGTCATCGAAGGAGACGAGCCGTTGGAGGATGATCATGATGCGATCGAGGAAGAAGCCGATGATGCCCACGATGAAGCAGGCGAGGATGATGTTGGCGAAGGACTGAGAGGAGCCGTTTTGGTATTCATCCCAGACGAATTTCCCGAGTCCATCAGATGAGGAAAGAGCTTCGGCAGCGATGAGGACCATCCAGCCAACGCCGAGTGAGATGCGGAGTCCGGCGAAGACGAGAGGGAGTGAAGATGGAATGACGATTTTGAAAAGACGTGACCAGAAACCGAGCTTAAGAACGCGGGCAACATTGAGGTGGTCTTTATCAATAGCAGAGACGCCAAGCGCGGTATTTACGAGAGCGGGCCAGAGGGCACACATCGCGACGGTGCAGGCCGAGAAAATCATGGCGGGGTTGGTCTGGAGGAAAGCCAAGGGGTTGGGAATCCAACCGAGCCAATGATCGGCATTGAGAGTGACAAAGAGCGGGTGTTTCTCTGGGTCAGGGAAAAATGCTCCTACGATAATTTGAAAAATAAGGAGCCAGACGACGGGAGAAACAGGGCGGAAGATTGAAATGATCGGGGTGAGGCAGGCCATCACCACTTTGTTGAGTCCGCACATGATACCAAGGGGAATGGCAACGGCAGCGGCAATGATGAAGCCGACAAATACAGTCGCAAGGGAGCGCTTCGTTTGCCAAAAAATAGTGGCAGTGCGGGGGTAGTCTTGTTCTTCGGTTTTTTGAGCACGCTCGCGATTACTCACGATCGCTTTTGCTTCTTTGATGACATCTGCAGGGGTGGTGGCAGTAGCGAGCTCGCTTTCGTCAGTTTTAATTTTGGTAAGAAGTTCTTCTTTTTTGACCTCGCGATTGCCCGTGGTGAGATAGTCTAGGCGCTTGCGGTAGTGTTGGACTTCGTCAGCGACACGGTTGGCGGCGAGTTGAGATTCCTTGAGTTTCTTAGGAGGATTTGAGCGAATATCATCGAGCTTGGTCTTAAGCTCCTTCATTTCTTCCCGCTCTGCGGTGGTGGCCGATTTATCTTCTGCGATGAGGGTGAGGAGTTCATCACGCGTTGAAGTTCCCGCAAGAATGGCTTCGGCCAGTGTGGTCATTTGCGCTTTACGCGCGTCTTTTTGAATCTTGGAGTCTGCTTTAAGGGTCTCGATACGCTCGTTGATTGGTGCGAGTTTGGCATCAATCTCTTCTTGAACGGTGATCGCGGTTTCTTTGGCTTTGATTTCTAGCTCGGTAGCTTCTGTTTCGTATTTTGCGAGCTGAGACTTGACGTTCTCGATTTCAGTAAGGCGTTCTTCGCCAGTGAGTGCGAAGTCGTTTTCCTTTTCATTCTCTCGTTCATCGAAACGTTTGTTGTCACCATAGGCTCCGAGGATTTTGGCAGGTGTCGGGACTTCGCCAGACTTTGTTTTGTGAGTCGGGCCAGCAATGTGCCAGGTGAGGACGCAGAGTCCCACAAAGAGAGTCGGAAGAAGCATGAAGCGCCCAATATCACGGACCTGCTTCTGAGGTTCTTCGCCAAAGGCGAGGCGGACGGGAGGGTCTAGAACTTTGAAACCACTGACATCGATGAACTTGAGGATACCATACTTGATTTTATCTTTCTTAGATTCTGCCATAGGAGCGGCACCATAGATTGCAGAGAGCGGGCCAAGAAAGATGAGGGGGATTAATGGATGTAATGAAATTAGAGTCTAACGATGCGGAGAAATTTTCTTTGAAGAAAATTTAGCAAAGACACGAGCATTTCACTCTGTCCTATGTTGGGTTTGGAGGCGGAGGTAAGCGGTATGGCGGTATGGTATACACGAAGTGTAAATCATGATGCTTGCGTGGGTGTTGAGGAGGTCGCGCCGACGGTTACGAGATGGCTGGCTTCGGCTTCTTATGTGACAGCGTTGGTTCCTTTTTTATCCATGAGAGGCTGAGTGCCTCTGCGGGCGGGTATTTCACCGTTGTGGGCGAGAGAGATTAGGTGTTGAGATTCTTCGCTTCACAATTACTTCATGGCATTTTACTGGAGAGTTAGGCCATTGCTTCTTCACCCTCGTCATGAAAAAAAGCGGTTAGATTTTATTCGGGAAGTGGGATGCGGATGATGATGCCTCCCATAACGTCTCCCTTTTTAAATTCAGGATACTCGGGCTTCCGGTTGGCGTGGTCGTTGTGACATTCCCAGCAAGCGGGAGCGACGGCGCGGTCCGGGTAGATGCCGACGAAATATTTCTTTCCGCCGAGCTCTTCGGTGCCGGTCCACTTCTTGCCGTAGAGTTCGTTCTCCGGGTCGGAGACGGCTTCGAGGCCTTCAATGACGGCGGGTGTTTTCTTGGCGGCATTGGCCATGTTGAGAGGCCATTTGGACTGAAGGGAGTAGGAGAAATCGAAGGGCTTGTCTTCGATTTCATCGACGAGCTCCGCGCCTTCACGGAAGAACTGGGCTGGAAGAAGAAGCGCTTTTTTCTCCTGCCATTCCTCGTGGGCGGTGATGACACCCTCGGTGTTCACGAGGCGACTGACGACCTTCTTGGCGTAGATCGTGCGGTCCGCCTTGAGAACGGTGTAGAGTGCTTCGGCGACCTGTTCGGCTTCATAGCCTCCCGTGGTTTCCGTGGTTTCCTCTTCTGAGCTACAGGAGACGATGGCGACACCAGCGGCGAGGCCGGCCAGTAGGGTGGATTTATTCTGGGTCATCTTTTGTGGTGGAAGATTTGTTGATGAGAGAATCAAGGTATTGGCGAATTTTTTTCACATCTTCGTCTCCGCGTTTGATGGCGGCATCGGCGGTCCAGTTGATTCCGGGGTGAGTTTTGGTGGGAGAGGTAGAGAAGTTATTTTCGAGAAGGGCGGTGTCTGTCATGGCATCCATGGAAAACTGAAGTCCATGGCAGTCGATACAGACGTTTTTGATCATCTTTTCGTTGGGGCGGAGATTTGCGGTGTTGTCGTGGATGACGAATGACTCACCATCTCGTCCTTCGCGTGGCATGTGGCAGGTGGCACAGGTGACTCCGACGTTGAAGTGCGCGGAGTGTTGATGGTTTTTGGAGTGATCATCATCGTGGCACTGGAGGCAGGAGTTCTGAGAGGCGAAGAGAGGGTTGGATTTTTGAGAGGGTTGGTGGCAGGAGCGGCAGTCCATGGCGGTGTGAGCGGCGGCGTCCTTCATGGGAACGCGTGCTTTGCCTGGAGTCATCGGAGAGAGATGCGGGAAGGCGAAGCGCATGCCGTGTTTTCCTTTCTTGAAATCGGTCATGGTGTCGTCGTGACAAGACGCGCAGTTCTGAGCGGTGGAGGTGGGGAGCCAGGGATCGGGGCAGGGTTTTGCTTCTGAGTTGAGAATTGAAGCGTTAGCGAGGAGCTTGGGCTCTCCGTAGTGCTTGAGGAGGAAAGAGGGCTCTAGGGCGGTGTTATCATGATAGTTATGACAGCCGGCGGTGGCGCAGGTGTCGAAGGGGAGATTTTTGTGGGAATCGAGAGTTTCGAGGGTGACGCTGTGGCAGTGGGCGCAGTAATCGGCGGGAATGGTGACAGACATTTCACCGGTGATCTTGGCGTTGTGCTCGCTGTGGCAGGTAATGCAGTTCAGGGCGTCGATGTGATCGGTGAAGACGGCGTTTTCGGGGTTCTTAAACTTACGGGTGGGGTGGGAATCGCTGAAGGCGGTTAGGTCCTGAGCGTGGCAGTTGTTACAGGATTCGTTGGTGACTCCGGAAGAGGTGAAGATGTTTTCGACTTTTTCATTGGTGTGGCAGGCGGAGCATTCCATCTCGATTTGATGGTGGGCATCGGTGGTGCGTCCGGGGAGGAGGGCGGTTTTATCTGGGGCTTGGTAGAAGAGATAATAGAGGTATCCGGCTAGAGCTGCTGAGAGCGCGAACCAGATGAGAAGAGGTCGGTATTTTTTGAGGAGCATGGCCATTGGTGAATGTGATCAATAGAGGTAAACCGACATGACGTGGAAGGTGATAAGAACGGGGAGAGGCCAGAAGAGAATGAGGTGCGCCCAAGTAAGGATGGGGCGGAGACGGCGAGCAGCGGCCCAGGTTCCCTTTGACTCGATGGCGGTGATGATCCCGGCGACCGCTCCGAGTATGTTGAGGGCGACGAAGACGGCCATGAGCCAGAAATTGAGATTACTGCCAAAGTGGAAGCCGGTGTGAAGCCAAAGGACGCCGAGGGAGGTCAGCCCAAAGGCGGAGTGGAAGAAGCGCCAAGTGGTAAAATGTCCCCAAGTGAACCACGAGAACCGCTTGCGCAGTGAGATGATGAGTCCGATGAGAAAGGTTCCGACGAGCGAGTAGCCGGTGATTTGCTTGATGAATTTGTCCCGCCAGAGTTGGTCAATTTTATACCAAGTGGACTCGACCGAGTCGGCCATCGAGACGCCGGGGAAGGCGATGGTGGAGAGGGTGGCGAGGAGGGCGATGACGGAAGTAATGAGAAGAGCGGAAATGCTCAGGCGCGGCTTTTTGACGGTGGAAACGGTGCCGCACAATTCAGCAAGGAGAGGGGCGCACGATCCGCAGATGGTGGAGGCACCGGTCTTTTTTGCGACAAGATCGGGATCGTTCTGGCAGGCGAGGAGGCAGGTATTGATTTGTCCTTTGGAAACGTTGAGGCAATTACAGACGATGCGGGAATTTGGCCAGAGGGCGGGGTCTTCGGTGGTCTTTTGGGGGAAGAGTTCTCCGTGCTCCAGAAAGTGGGCTTCTTGTTTACGGGAGATTTTAAAGGTGTTGAGATAGTTGCTCTGGATTTGCCCGGTCTCGTGCCATGGGCCGATGGCCAAAGCACCCAGAAGGGCGCGCTTCCGGCCGAGGACGATCATGCGATAGGTGTCTCCTGAACGGAACTCGAGGCGGAGGCCTTCTTGAAGAGGTTCGCCGATGGTGCTGGCGGAGATTCCGAGTATATTGAGTCTGGTAGAGAGGTCGAGTGGTTCGAGCGGGCGAAGTTTTTTTCCAGAAAATCGGGCGGCGAAGTGCTTGGCCATAGCGTAGCCGGGGGCGAAAAGTCCATACGTTCGACCGTGTAAAAGGGCGCATTCTCCGATGGCGAAAATATGCGGGTCCTCTGTTTCAAGGTGTCCATTGACGACGATGCCACCACGACCCCCAGTGGGCAGTCCGGCGTCTTCGGCGATCTCACTATTCGGCTTAATACCGGTAGAAATGATGACGAGATCCGCTTTAATGGTGGTCTTTTGATCGAGGAGAAGCTCAAGATGATCACAGTTGGTTGGCTCGGTAATTGTGATGTCGTTAATTCCGAGATGAAGCTTGATTTTTTGAGCGGTAATTTTTTGTTCAAGGATTTCAGCGGCTCGTTGGTTGAGCTGCAGAGGCATGAGGGAATGGGCGCGCTCGATGACGGATGTTTCGAGGTTGAGCGACTGCAGTGCTTGGGCGGCTTCTAGCCCGAGGAGCCCTCCCCCGATGACGGTTGCGGCCTTTTTGCCCTTTGTCGCTTCAATAATCTGGTCGAGATCATCGAGGGTGCGGTAGAGGAAAACCTTGTCGGAATCGCAGCCTGAGATGGGAGGAACGAGAGGGCGTGAGCCAGTGGCGAGGAGGAGGTGATCGTATGTGAGGTGCTCGCCGGAGGAGAGTGAGAGGGTTTTGGAATCGCGTTCGATCGAAGTGACGCGAATACCAGTCTTTAGAGTGATTTTGTTTTTTGAATACCAATGAAGTGGGTGAGTCAAAATCTTCTTCGCGTCGCCATGATCAATGTAGGTGGAGAGTTTGACGCGATTGTATGCAGGGGTTTTTTCTTCGCCGATAACGGTGATTTTGAGGTGCGTATTGAGCCTTTCTGCGATGAGTGCTTCACACACTTTGGCGCTGATCATGCCATTCCCGACAATGACGAGGTGACTGTCTTTTTGCGAGGCTGGTCGTCGACTTGGTGAAGGTTTGCGAAGAAGGCTTTGGAATGTCCCGGACATGGTGCTGCAGCACTAGCAGTATAGCACAGATCATCGTTTAAGCCGGATTCATTGTAAATCATGAATGAGACCGATGACACGGGAGACGATGACGGACGGGTGCAGGAGAGATTGGTATCGAGTCCTACAGGACCGCGATTTCGGCTTGGGCTTCATTCCTACTACGTCCTTTTTCTGAATCTGGATTCCCAATAGTGAAACTGCCAGCGGGAATGGGAACGAGAGAAATATTGGCAGAGCTTGTCAGAGGCTCGGTGGCGGAGAGTGGGAGCGTGAGAAGAAGAGGGGCTAGAAATTTCATGTATTAATGTCCTTTTGAGCATGAATTAAACCACGGTTAATGAGCGTCGCTAATTGATGGAATGAGGAGACGAAAGAGCCCCAAGGGCTTCCCCCTGGGGCTTTATACACACAATGACAAATGATAAAGTTTAGTGATGAAATTCGGAGTTAATCTTTGTTCCCGATTTTGTGGCTATTGAGGTATTCGATGGGCTTTTTGCCATCATACACAATTCCGTCGATAAATTCGGATGTTGGTGGCTTGTAGCCATCGAAATCATCGGCGGGAACCTCCTCTGCCGTAATCGCTCCTTCTTCGATGAGTGATTTTGCGGCTGCCATGTAGACGTCGGGGAGGTAAACGCTCTTAGCGACTTCGTGATACCATTCTTTCGGCTTCGCTTCGGTGATCTGACCCCAGCGGCGCATTTGAGTGAGGAACCAGACGCCATCTGAGTAGTAAGGGTAACTCGCCTTATATTTAAAGAAGACATTAAAGTCAGGCATCTCCCGCTTGTCGGTTTTCTGGAAGAAGAAGTAACCTGTCATGGAGTTCTTAATGATATCGTAGTCAGCACCCACGTAGTTTTTTTGGGAGAGAATGCGGCAGGCTTCCTCACGGTTGATGAGTTTTCCGTCCTGAGTAGCATCGAGCCACTTCCCTGCTTTGATGAGAGCTTTGGTGACAGCGATGAGGGTGTTGGGATTTTCATCCGCCCACGCTTTAGTTACTCCGAAAACTTTCTCCGGATTATTTTTCCAGATATCGTAGTTTGTGGTGACGGGGACACCAATTCCCTTGGCAACAGCTTGTTGGTTCCAAGGTTCTCCGACGCAATACGCGACGTTTTTACCAGACTCAAGAGTGGCTGGCATTTGTGGCGGAGGAGTGGTGGAGAGCTCAATGTCACCATCGGTGAAACCTTTGAGGTCGGTGGATGTGTAGAATCCAGGGTTGATACCCGCAGCGGCGAGCCAATAGCGAATTTCGTAGTTGTGTGTGGAGACCGGGAAGACCATTCCCATGGGGAGTTTTTTCCCAGATTCCTTGGCCTCATCGACGATGGGTTTTAGAGAGTCTGCGGTGATAGGGTGAGGTGGGGTTTCGCTTTGAAGCTTCTCGTCGTTTTCCTGCATCCCTTCCCAGATCGCGTTGGAAACGGTGATCCCGTTCCCGTTAAGATCGAGGGTGTATGGAGTGACGATGTGAGATTTAGTGCCAAAACCTATCGTGGCAGCAATGGGCTGCCCAGAAAGCATGTGAGCGCCGTCGAGCTCACCATTAATGACGTTATCGAGGAGCTGCTTCCAGTTGGGCTGGGCGATGACTTCGACTTGGAGGCCTTCTTCTTCAAAGAAGCCTTTTTCCTTAGCAATAACGATGGGTGCGCAATCGGTGAGCTTAATGAAGCCGAATTTGAGAGTGTCCTTTTCGACATCGAGTGGCTCGGCATTGAGCACGAGCGACGAGAGGCCGATAGCGGTGATAAGTTTTTTCATGGTTGGACTTCGTGGAGAAGCCCAAGACGTGCCAGCTCAGGGTGGGTGGTTTTTATGGAATGGATGAGCGCGGCTCATCGAATGACTCTTACTCGACTCCGGTCACGGTGAGAGCAGGTGATTCTAATCGGGATCCGATTTTCTGGCTTAGGAGCTCTTGGTAGAGCCGAGAGTCGGGGGTGACAACGGTGAGCTCACAGCCGAGGAAGTCGATGACCAGGCCTCCACCG
>JBDNAW010000002.1:0-7190 GCA_039768255.1 Akkermansiaceae bacterium
ACACCACGAGCCTTGAGATTATTCAAGCGGCGGGCGGTCTCGATGAGACCGTCGATCATGACTTGGGTGTAGTCGCGGCCGTCGGTGGTATCAATGCCGTGGCCGGGGTCGAGATCGCGGAGGCCTTGGAGTGCTGGGTCATCGTGGCGGAAGAGCTCGACGTAGGCGCTGGGGAGCTGGCCAGTGCGGGCGCAAGCGGTGAGGAGCGCTGGGACCCAGCCGTAGTCAGAGGTGAGGCAGCCGCGTGTCGTTGGCACTGAGCAGTGGTAGGGGCCGATGTGATTGTTCTCGGCTAATTTCTGAATGAGGGCTTCGTTTTCCTCCATTGAAAGATCGGAATCACCGCAGTGGGCGGCATCGACGAGGACGCGGAAGAAAGAATTTCCGAGTTCCTCGCGGAGGCCATCGATAACAGGCATGAGCTTGGCGAGGGAGGTGAAGTTTGCAAATTCCCCGGGGCGGAGGAATTCGATGTTCCAATTCTCTACGCAAGAGTCAGCGAGGCCGCTCTCGCGATAGGCGCGGGCGTGGAGCTTGATGTTTTGAGCAACGCGGGCGTCGAATTCAGCTTGGTCTTTTGGTCCTTCGCCGACCATCCAGGCTTCGATAGAGGTGGAGTTGATCTGAGTGATGCCATTGCGGATGGCGCAGCCGATATTGACCTGAAGTTGCGCGAGAGCTTCGTCCTCATCAGCAGGGTCCATGGGATTCACGCCGCCGACCATCATGACGAGTTGAGGGGTGAGGCCGAGGGTTTTGAGATTCGTGATGAGCTCATCCATGTCCTCGGGCTTGGTGGTGCCGAAGGAGGAAATTTGGATTTCATCGACGGTGACGGGCGCGAGATTCACGATATCACGAGCACCAGCAAAGACGACGAGATCTCCATCGGCGTTACGCGGGAGGTTTCCATCATCATCGGGGACGAGGGCTTCGAGGAAGCCAAGGTGAGTGCCGAGGATGCCGAGTTTAACGCCGGAATGATTCGTAATGGGATCTGTGGTCATGGCGAAAGAATTTCAGAACAGAGAGACGCTGTGAATTTATTTTTCTATTCCCGTGCAGAATGAACAGACTTCACGTTCTTTGTTGAGTAGAAAGATTTAGGCGAATTAAGGGTTAGTAGCTCCCATTGGTCCCAAACATTTCTTTTTTCGAGGCCCGTGGTCGGCGTCGCACTGAGTGATCGGGTTCTCCCGTGATGCGATCGAACTCGTCTGGAGTGCGCTTTGAGGGAAGGTAATCTCCGGTCCGGATGAATTGCGCTTTAAGTTCCGCCTTGAGTTCGAGGAGGATTTTTTGATGTGCGGGATCGGTGGCGAGATTCTGGAGTTCGTAAGGGTCTTTTTGGAGGTCGTAGAGTTCATACTCGGCGCGCGGGCTGATGAGGCAGCGTTGTTGAGCGGCTGTCAGTTTGCTCTCCTTGTTGAGCTTAAGCATGGACTGCCAGGTGAGACTGCGCCCCGCATCGGCGGATGGCGTGTTAGGGAGATCAGGGTAGGTGTTGTGGATGAGCTTCCATTGTTGGGTGGCGACGGCGCGACCGTGGTCCTCGTAGTCGTGCCAATGGTCTTCGGCGAAGATGTGGGAACGCACTGCGATTCGTGAGTCTCGGAGGATGGGAGAAAAATCGACACCTTCAAAAGTCGATTCCTGTTTTAAGCCTGCGAGCGCGGTAAAGGTGGGCGCGAGATCGACGGAGCTGACGAGGCTTGAAGTGCGAAGCCCGCTTTGAACGACGGCTGGCCATTTGATGATCCATGGGGTGCGTATGCCGCCATCGTAGAGTGTCGTTTTATCGCCTGGGAAGGGGCGGCCGTTATCGCTCATGAAGAGGATGAGGGTGTTTTCGGTGACGCCTTGTTTTTCAAGTTCTGCGACGACTTTTCCGACATAATTATCAAGACGGCCGATCTCATCGTAGTAGAGTTTGTAATCCTCCCGCACCTCGGGGGTATCGGGCATGTAGGGCGGAATCCGGAGGTGCTTATCCTGATGAGGTGGATTGAAGGCATCCTTCTCGTAAGCGCGATGTGGATCGAGCGCGGCAAACCACATAAAAAAAGGTTTTTTCTTGGGCCGCTTTTGCAGAGTGGTGACCCAGTCTTCGCAGCCGCTTGGGGATTTTGCGATCATCTTGCCTGTGGGATGATCGGCAGAAGTCGGAAGAATAAATCCGGCGGTGGAGGCCTCGATGACATCATCGAAGCGATCTTTCACTGCCTCTCCGAGATGCCATTTTCCAGCAGCGGCGGTGTAGTAGCCAGAGGCTTTGAGCTTCTCGACGAAGGTGACTGAGGCGCCGGGCAGTGGCCAGTGAAGTTGCTCTGCTCCGGTGTTGTGCGGATAACGGCCAGTGATCATGCTCGCGCGGCTCGGGCTGCAGGAATTCGCAGTGAGGTAGGCGTGCTGAAAGGTAATCCCGTCTTTGGCGAGCTGGTCGAGATGAGGCGTATGGATTGCAGGATGCCCATATGCTCCGCAGTCATCCCAGTTCATGTCATCAGCGATGATGAGGACGATGTTGGGGCGCTCTTTTGCAATGAGAGTGCTGGCGGAAAAAAGCAAAGTGGCGAGGAATGTTTTCATTTTTTGGGAAGAGGGTTGCCGTAGGTGTCGACTTCAATGAGTGCGCCGGGTGACATCGGGGGCTGCATCATTTTGTTGATCGCTTTTTGGAGTTTGGCTCGCGCGGCTTTGGCTTCGGCATTCAGCGAGTCGGTAGCGAGAAGTTTTTCTTTGTAGTCGGCGCCATCGATTGCGAAGAGGCGTCCATCGGAGAAGAGCTTGTAGCGGTGATTGAGGGCGAAGATGGAGCGGGAGAATTTTTCCTTATCCCAACCGGGGCGGGGGTCATACCAGAAGAACGCGAAGTCACGAGGGGTGCCCTTTCTGCCGAAAAGCTGCGGAGCGAATGAAATACCATCGTGTTGCCAGTCGGCGGGGAGTTTTTTGTCAGCGAGATCGGCAAAGGTGACGAGGAAGTCGGATGCTTCAACGAGATCGCGGTGAACCGTTGGTTTGATCTGGCTGGGCCAGTGAGCGATCAGCGGGACTCGGATTCCGGTCTGTTTGGGTGTTGCTTTACCGCCTTGGACTTTTTTGCCGTTAAGAGTCGAGGTGACTGTTTGGTTCGTTCCGTTATCAGAATAGAAAATGATGAGGGTGTCATCGCGAAGCCCGAGCTTTTCGACACCCGAAACAATCCGCCCCACGAGGGTGTCCATGTAAGCGACCATGTCGGGGAAATACTTCGGGTCTTCGTTGAGTCGTTTTGCTGGATCGGCCCAGTCCTCAGAATGTGGGGTGGGATTCACGGGCCAGTGGGGAAGTGCCATCGGGTAGTAGATGAAGTTTTGTTCTTCTTGATGACGTGTCAGGAAATCGAGCATGAAGTCGACTGCGATATCCTCGCCGTATTTGCCTTTTACCTCCTTCATGAGTTCCCCATTCTGGAGATAAGTCGGATTGGCGTAGCGCGAGCCTTTGTCCTCGGTGTGGAGCGAGTGAAAGAGCGAGTATTCTTCGAATCCAGCATCCTTCGGGTGCATTCCGATGCCACGGCGTTTTTCGGCATTTGGAAAATCGGGTGGATCGTAAGATTGGAGCTGCCATTTGCCAGCGATGCAGGTGCGGTAACCAGCGTCCTTCATGAAGTGTCCGAAGGTTTTTTCCTCGGGAGGAAGGATGCCGAAGTATTTCCAATTCCGATGATTATCTTTTCCAGTCATGATCTCGAGCCGGGTCGGCGAGCACAACGGTTGCGAGTAGGCGTGAGTGAAACGGATGCCTTCCGCTGAGAGCTTGTCGAGATTTGGTGTTTTATAATCTGATCCACCGTAGCAACCGAGTCCTTCGATTCCAATGTCATCAGCCATGATGAAGATGATGTTTTTTGGAGAGGGGAGGGGTTCTGCTACTGCGGTGAGTGGAAACAAGAGTAGAAAAAGGCGAGAAATCATGGGGAGACAATCCTTGTAATCTAGGTGTCCCATTCTTGATTTGAAGAACGGATTTTCCAGACGAACTTAAAGTCTTCCTAAAGATGTTAGATTTTGAGACGTTTATAAGATGATGAAACACCTACTCATCTCATTAGCTCTCATCGCCTCGACGGCTGCTCAGGAACTGACCGATGTTGATCGCGATCTTCTTCTCGACAAGCTGAAGGAAATTCAAGAATCCGCAAATACCGCGGCCAAAGGTCGCTTTGCCAACGCGATCTCAGTATTCCGCGCTGCGGCTGCCAGTGATGTTGCCGCGCACGACCTTTACTTGAAGTGTGTCGAAAAAGTCGATTTTCAAGACGAAGCCAAAAAAACACGCGATTTCCGGGAATGGCGGAAGCGCCATAAAGAACGCCGCGATGGCCCCGGTTTCCGCCGTGCTCTCCGTTACCAGCTCAAGTGGCTGCTCGCGACCATCGAGGTCTCGCAAGATAACGATGCGCGCGAAAAGATGCCGGATACTGCGATTAGTGCGATCGAGACGATTCTCGCGGATGCGACTCTCCTAAAAGGAAATGTGGGGTTGCTACGAGAGAGCGTTCTCGCCTCATACTTCGCTCGTGCTTATGACCTGAGTGCACTTCAAGTCGAGGCTTGGGTGGCGGCTCCTTTTGATATTTCTGATATGTATGACACGGTGATTCTTCCTCCTTGGCAAGATTCTGAGCACGTCGCGATGCTCGAAAAAGGCTGGAATAAGCGGATCGAACATACCGGACTTGCGCTCAAGAGTTTCACTCAAGAAGGGGAAAAGGATCGTATTCCGGAATTCGAAAAATGGATGAAGGATGGGCGACTTGATCTGATTTGGGCAAAAGAAACCGATCTTTTTATGTATGGCAATCAACGCACAGCGGCACTGCGTATGCTGGAGCATGTGAGTGCCAACCTTGCGAACCCGAAAGCTGCTGGGTGGGTCGAGGATTTCACCGATCTTGTCAGTAAGAAAGACAGTGATAGCCTTGAGACTTCTGCCACAGTGCCTCAAAACGCCCAATAATCGAGAAAAGGCGGGGATTTTAACCCCCGCGCCCATCCTTGACCTTCGTGCGCTGATTCCCTAGCGTCCCGCCCTATTTTCAAATAGTGCGCTATGAGCAATCCGGAAGGTAAATCCTACAAAGACACCCTGTTCCTGCCCAAGACCGATTTCCCGATGAAGGGAAATCTGACGGTCCGGGAACCGGCTCGCCTCGAACAATGGAACTCCGAGAATCTCTACGGCCGAATTATTGAAAAGCGGAAAGCCGCTCATGCTCCACGTTTCCTCCTCCATGATGGCCCTCCATTTGCGAATGGTGACGTCCACATGGGAACGGGCCTGAACAAGGTTCTTAAGGACTTCGTCGTCAAATCTAAGACGATGGCTGGCTTCGAAGTTCCTTACATCCCTGGCTGGGACTGCCACGGACTTCCCATCGAGTTTAAGGTGATGCAGGACGAGGATGCTCGCGATGTCGAGCCCGCGGAAATCCGCCGTCGTTGTGAGACCTTTGCACGCGGCTGGATCGATACTCAGCGCGAGTCCTTCAAGCGCCTCGGCGTCTTTGGTGATTGGGATAATCCCTACCTCACTCTTGATCCCGGCTATGAGGCCAACATTATCCGCACCTTTGCCTCCCTCATTGAGAAAGGCTGTGTTTACCAATCTCAAAAGCCCGTCCAATGGTCCTACGGTGCTAAGACTGCTCTTGCGGAAGCGGAGGTGGAGTATGCGGATAAAAAATCGACTGCCGTTTTCGTTCCGTTCGAAATGAAGGACGAGCAGTGGGCTGGATTTGATATCGCAATCTGGACCACTACTCCATGGACCCTCCCTGCCAATCTCGGGATCGCGGTGAATGAGCGTTTCGTTTACGTCGCGGGTGAGTTTACTAATGGCGAAGCTACGCGTAAGCTCATCGTCGCTCGTGAACTCCTCGGGATGGTGGAAGAAAAAACCGGCTGGAATCCTTCCGGCGATCTTCAGGAACTCAAAGGAGCTGACCTCGAAAACCTTGAAGCGCAACATCCTTTTCTCGATCGCACTTCAAAAATCATTCTCGGTGGTTTCGTCACCGCTGAGACGGGAACCGGCGCGGTGCACATCGCTCCCGGTCACGGTGCTGATGACTACGTCGTCGGTCAGCAATACGATCTCGGGCTTCTCAGTCCTGTCGATGACGATGGAAAGTTTACCGACGAATGCGGCGTGCCCGAGCTTGTCGGTCAGCACGTCTTCAAAGCGAACGCGCGTGTCGTCGAAATCCTCGAAGAAAAAGGCCGCCTTCTCGGTCAGGAAACTTACGAGCACAGCTACCCGCATTGCTGGCGCTCAAAAACTCCCATCATCTTCCGCGCGGTTGAACAGTTCTTCATCTCCATCGATCAGCTTCGTGAAAAAGCCCTCAGTGAGATCGACCAAGTCGAATGGCTTCCCAAGTGGGGCCGCAATCGTATCTACGGAACGGTCGAATCTCGCCCTGATTGGTGCATCTCTCGTCAGCGCACCTGGGGCGTTCCACTTCCCGTTTTCTTTGAAGAAAATGGCACTCCCATCGTGAGCGCCGAGCTTGCACGTAAGGTCGCCGACCTCGTCGAAAAAGAAGGCACCAACATCTGGTTTGAAAAATCCGATGCTGACCTCGCCGCGCTTCTCGACCTCCCCGCCGGCGCTACTAAGTGCCGCGATACGCTCGATGTCTGGATTGATTCCGGTTCTAGTCACGTCGCCGTGCTCGATGCTCATCCTGAGCTCAGTGCCCCAGCTGATCTTTACCTTGAAGCGACTGACCAGCACCGTGGTTGGTTCCAGTCTTCCCTCATGCTGAGTGTTGGTGTCCGTGATGCCGCCCCTTACAAAACGGTTCTCACTCACGGCTTCGTTGTCGATACCGAGACTGGAAAGAAGACCTCGAAGTCCGATGCCAAGAAGAAGGGGAAGCCCACCGACGCCGCGCACTTCTACAATAAGTATGGCTCAGACATTCTTCGCCTTTGGGTTTCTTCCGTCGATTGGCAGAACGAAGTTCCCTTCAGTGAAGCCCTTTTCACCCAAGTCAGCCAGCCATACCGCCAGCTGCGAAACACCTTCAAGATTCTCCTCGGAAACATGCGCGATGAGAAAGTTAGCGAGCCTGCTGAACTTCCTCTCATCGACCAATGGATCATGGAGCGTCTGCAGGTCGTGATTCAGGAAATTCG
>JBDNAW010000003.1:0-42276 GCA_039768255.1 Akkermansiaceae bacterium
GCATAAAGTGTAGGCGGGAGATCATTAACGAGGGTGCCGGACCAATCGAAGAGAAGATTTTGATACATGAGTTTTTTAGCCAACGGTAAGACGAAGTGATTTGATGTGATCTTCGCCGAGCTCCACTTTGAGCTTCTTGAGGAGCTGCGGCTTGAGCTGTTCCAAATGGTAGCGCATCGCGGGCTGAAGGACTTTTAAAGTCAAACACCCCTTACGGAGCGAGACTGGTTGAGTTTGATTCGCGATGACATCACCTGCGAGATCACGCCATGCTTCCTTGACCCGATCTTCATCGAGACCACCTTTCATCCCAACGCGTTCGAGAATCGCTTCAATATATTCCTCAGGCTGAGAAATATTACGTTCAAGATTCAGTGGAAAGTGCCCACCTATCCAATCACGCATGAAATGCGCGCGCATTTTCGCCTGCCGGTCGGGCTTTCTTTGACCGGTCTTTTTTTTCATCAGAGATGATGAGGCTTATTCGCCATCGTCGCCGATCGCTTCAACGGGACAACCTTCCATGGCTTCGACGCACTGTTCGAGTTCCTCTTCACCTTCAGGTTGCTTAAAGACATAGGAGTAACCTTCGTCATCAGAGCGCTGGAAGTTTTTTGGTGCAGTCTCGCGGCAGAGGTCGCAATCAATACACTGGGAATCGACATAAAATTTGCCGCCTACGTTTTCCGGATTTTTATCTTCGAGATCAGCCATGGCTTGTGGGAAAAAATTCACCCACAGAATGCCTCGATGCAATCTCTTTTTCCCTCGCTTTCGCGCTTTGCAAGTTCATTGAACCACTGTTACCTAGTCCCCGCCCTGACACACACCATGAATTCCGACCCTTCTATAGAACCCGAAAGCGACTTTTGGGACCTCGGCGATGATGATTTTGAGATCGCCAACGAGGAAAACCCCGAGCAGAACGCGCCGTCTCTCGACGAAGAAGATGCACTCTCCCCCTCTGAGGAAAAGCCGGATGCAGAACTAGAATCCATCTCTGAAGAGGTGTCTCATGATGGAGCGACCACAGAGGAACCTAAAGAAGACATCGACGAGGATGAATCTCATGAATCTGTAGACGAGCTTTCAAATGATCATGCCCCTATTTCCACAGGGCAGACTCTCAACGCGGTAAAGGAAAAAACCGCAGCTGCCGCCTCTGTAATGTCGGCGATAGAAAAAACCTCACTCATCGCAGTGATCGCAATTCTCATCGGAGTCGCAGCTTGGGGCCTCAGCACCTATTACGATAACGCCCCTGAAGGAACTCTTATCAAATACGATGAAGATTTCCCCATCGTGGGAACTCACGTCACGATAAAAGAGATCGAAACCTACTGGAGAAAGCCGGTCAGGAAAGGTGGCGACCTCGACCTCGGCGTGCAGCTCAATGCCCGCCTCATCCCTTGTGCCCGCATCAAGCTCAGCGGAACTGGGAATGCCGCGCTCGCGCTCTCATTCCGTGATAACAAGAAAGAACTCGTCGGTGATCCCTTCTCTCTCGAAGTCAGCAATGGCAATTTTGTGAAAAGCGGGTCTCATGAAATCATCGTGAATTGCACGGCAGGTTTCACCGATATTTCTGACATCAACCCCTATGCGAACGGCGACATCATGCCCTGGACACTTCTCATTGTTGAAGGTGAAAGCGGAACCACACCCTCGCACCTCGATGATGAAAAAAAACTTCTAACCGTACGCATCCAAGCGCGCAGCGACTCATAAAAGACCCCAAACAACACCTCCCATGTCCGAAGCTCCCTCTCCTCTCGTGCCCCATGAAGGCTGGCACGTCATGCATCTCTTTTACACCATCGACCACTCCCAGTGGTCCCTCTTTTCTGACACCGAGAAACGCGAGGCTAAAACACGCCTCACTGAGCTCATTCAGGAAATTCGTTCTCACCAAGACACCCAGCTCCTCACATACGCCGTCGCAACCCCGAAGGCAGACATTGGCTTCATGCTTCTCACCCCTGATCTCCATGATGCCACTCATTTTGAAAAGCGGCTTACCCTCGCTCTCGGAGCTGACATCCTCACCCCGACCTACTCCTACCTCTCCCAAACGGAGCGGTCCGAATACACGACCACTCGTGAGCAATATGGGCAGGATACGCTGATCGCTGAAGAAGGCATGACCGAAGGGACTCCTGAGTTTGAAGAAAAACTCGTCGAGTTCGATCAGCGCATGGAGCATTACCTCCAGCACCGGATGTATCCCGTTCTTCCCGACTGGCCTGCGATTTGCTTCTACCCGATGTCCAAACGCCGCTCTGCGCATGACGAATACAATTGGTATTCCCTCGCGTTCCCCGATCGCGCAAAGCTCATGAAAGGCCACGCTACCACGGGCCGGAAATATTCAGGAAAAATCCTCCAACTCATCACGGGCTCGACCGGCTTCGAAGATCACGAGTGGGGCGTCACCCTCCTGGCGCACGATACCTATCAGATCAAATCCATCGTTTACGAGATGCGCTTCGATGAAGTCTCCGCCCGCTTTGGCGAATTTGGTGACTTCTACATCGGGATGCAGCTCCCCCTCGATCAACTCTTCGAGCGTGTTTGCCTTTAAAAAATGACCCGCTTCCTGCTGCTCCTCTTCTTCAGTTTCCTCACCTCTTGCGGAAGCTCATATCACGCTGACTTTAGGAAATCGAAGAAGCAAGAGCCGCTGAAAACATCTATCGAAGGAGCCTGGAAAGGCACTTGGAAAAGCGAAGTCAACGGACACCACGGCTCACTTTGGTGCATCGTCACTGAAAACAAAAAATCACCCAACCTCTGGGACTTTCGCTACCGCGCTGGCTGGGGTGTTCTTCAATTTGGAGACTACCTCCACCCAGTCTCAACACAGCTCGACCAAAAAGGAAACCTGCCCGTTGATGCTCAGATGACCCTTCCTAACAACTTCGGAACTTACTCCGTCAAAGGCTTACTCACGCCCAACGAATTCAACCTCCGCTACCAAGGCCGTGGAGACCACGGCACAATGACGCTTTCGCGGCCTTAACGTCCCACACCTTTTTTCCTCATGAACAAACTCGACGAAATTGTCGCCTACAAAAAACAAGAGATCGAGCCTACCATCGCCCTCACCAAGAAACTCCGTGCCTCCGCGCTCATGCGCAATGACTTCGCTGGATTTCGCACCGCTCTCGATCGCGGTAAAGGCAAACTTGGCCTCATCGCGGAAGTCAAAAAGGCCTCCCCGTCTGCGGGCATCATCGATCCTGATTTCAACCACCTTCGCACTGCCCAGCGCTACATCGATGGTGGAGCATCCTGCATGTCCGTTCTCACCGACGAGAAATTTTTCCAAGGTCACCTTTCCTACCTCACTTCAATTTCTAAAATCTCGCCGATTCCTCTTCTTCGAAAAGACTTCATGGTCCACGAGTGCCAGATCTACGAAGCAATCGTTTCCGGTGCAGACGCCATCCTCCTCATCGCAGCTTGCCTCGATGATGACCTGATGAAGCGCCTCTATGAGACCGCTAAGGATTTCCAACTCGATGTCCTCGTGGAAGTCCACGACCTGCCAGAAATGGAACGAGCTCTCGACCTCGGCGCCGATCTCATTGGAATCAATAACCGGAATCTTAAAGAGTTCACCACCGACCTCACCACCACCGAGCGCCTTGCTGAAGAAGTTCCCGACGACGTCATCCTCGTTTCCGAATCCGGTATCAAAAACCCAGAAGACGCCAAGCAAGTCCTCGAATACGGAGCGAACGCAGTCCTCATCGGAGAAACTCTCATGCGAGCCAATGATCCCTCGCGCGCCTGTGAGGACTATATCAACCTTGAGATCGAGGTCCCCACTGAAGACTAGAACTACTCCTCTACTTCAGGAATGAGTGCACCTTTAGGGATCACTTTCCCTTCCCAAATCACGGTGTCTGTTTTCCGATCATAGGTGATGATGCGTGACTTTGAGTTCGGCGCTGGAGGTCGATTGTCTTTAGGCAGAAATGCCGCGAGCTCATCTGCCTGCTTCCGGTAAGCCAACTTCTGCGCCTGAGGGATATCCTTGAGCTGAAGAAGGTTTGTCCACTCGTTGGGATCGTCCGGATGATAATAAAGCTCTTCCGAGCCATCAGCGTAACGGATATAACGCCAGTCTTTCGTTCTTAATCCGTGGTTGTGAGCACCGTGAGTGGTGATTGCGGGTTGAATCCGCGGGACCATGGGATCCTTGAGCTGTGGAACGAGGGAGTTTCCGTGGAGCTTGTGCGCAGGTTTTTCGATTTCTATGATGTCACAAAGCGTCGGATAAATGTCGAGGAGCTCAGCGGGCTCCTCGACTTTCTGACCGCTCGGTAATCCGGGGCCAGCAAAGATCAAAGGAACGCGCGTTCCGTCATCCCAAAGAGTATTCTTTCCAGTGATCCCCTTCTCCCCGATGTGCCATCCGTGGTCTGACCACAGAATCACGATCGTGTTTTGATCGAGCCCTGTTTCCTTCAAGGCCTGCATCAAACGACCAACCTGTTCATCTACAAAACTCGTGCAAGCAAGATAAGAACGCGTGAGATTCTCCCACTCATTGGTTTTCTGGAGAAATTTCAATCGCGGCTCGGGAAGCTCCCAGTGGAGATACCAAGAGAAGCGCGGCGTATCATCGCGGTCAGTTGGGAGAATTTTTGGAACGCGTGAATTACGATGTTTTTCGTACCAATCAAGCGTAGGGTAGCAAGGAACATGTGGCAGAAAAAAGCCCGTGGCGCAAAAAAAAGGTTTTGCTTTGGGTGACTTCAATTGTTGCTCAGCTTGCTTTTTCAAAAAATCAACCGACCAAGTCGCCGCTTTATAATCTCCCTTATCTTCATCCTTGTGAGGAAAGACACCCCAATCAACTAATCGATTCTTACTCGGAGCTTGAACAAGTCGTTTCTCAGGAAAAGGCGTCACTTTAGTGGCGGGTCCGAGCTCGTCCCACTCACGGTGCGAGCCCTTCATATTACGCCCAGTGTGACCGTGGAAAATTTTTCCTGTGGTCGCGGTGTGATAGCCGTGATCCGAAAGGTGCTGGGCGAGTGTGCGATGATTTTTCAACTCCGGAAGTTGTCGAAAATAGGGAGCAAGCCCGTAAATACCCGTCGCGTCAGGTCGCATCCCCAGCATCAGAGAAGTCCGAGAAGGATTACACAAGGGGGACTGGCAATGCGCGTTCGCAAAAAGTGTCCCAGATTTTGCGAGCGCATCAATATGCGGCGTCTTGGAGTTCGGATGCCCACCCATACAGCCGATCCAGTCATTTTGATCATCGATCGCAATAAAGAGGATATTTGGACGACGCCTATTAGCTCCCCCCCAGACTCCATGTGCGCTACCACGTTGAATGACACCATTCGCTTGCGAAACATGATTCCCTGCAAACCCTTCACTTACAGCAGGAACCTCGATGATGCTTTCACGAGAAATCTCTTGTCCGGAGAGGCTGCCGATCGACAACAGGAGAAGCGCCATACATGTGCCGTTAAAATAGATCACCTTCCTTATACGATCGATAAGGGATTCCTATTTCGCTGAGTCCATGAAAACGCGCATCCTGAATCTAGGAACACGGTGGAAGTTTGACAAAATCATTCAGATCGAGAAACTTGTCTGACAAAATGATTGCACGCATTCTTCTCTCCCTCACTTTGATTATTTCGGCTCAAGCCAATCATCACGAAGGCGCACACGACTCTCGGCCGAACATTCTTTTCATCATGTCCGACGATCATGCTGCGGCTGGCATCTCTGCTTACGGATCGCGCTTCGCAAAAATCGCACCTACGCCAAACATCGACCGACTCGCTAAAGAAGGTGCACTTTTCAAAAATGCCTTTTGCACCAACGCCATCTGCTCCCCTTCCCGCTCCTGTATCCTAACCGGACAATACCCTCATACAAATGGAGCATTTGATCTCGGAGCCCGCGTGAAGCCTGGTGATCAGACGCTCGCGATTGAATTTGGAAAAGCAGGATATCACACTGCCATGATCGGAAAATGGCATCTCAAGGAAGAACCTGCGGATTTTGATTTCTACTCCGTCCTCGCCAGCCAAGGGCATTATTTCAACCCCGAGTTCCGCGTTCGCGGTGAGAAAGGGTGGACCAAGGACACCATAAAATACGAAGACCAACACTCTACTGACGTCATTACCGACATTACCCTCAAGTGGCTCTCCGAAGGCTGGGACCAAGAAAAACCCTTCTTCCTCATGCACCACTACAAGGCTCCGCATGACTACTTCGAAAACGCACTTCGCTACGAAGACTTCCTCAAAGACGTCGACATCCCCGAACCGGCCACCCTCTGGTCTCGTGGCTCTCAGTGGGGTTCCATCGCCACTCGCGGCGCGGACGACGAACTCATCCCCCACATCGGCACCTCCAACGGCTCCCGTAACCCACGCCGAAACTACCTCCAAGATCTCCCTCCGCGATTCCCGGCCGAATTTCCCGAAAACTTCGACGCTAAAAACTTCACCGAGGAAAAAAACACCCGCATGGCATACAACGCCTACCTCAAAAAATTCCTCCGCTGCGTGAAGGGGATCGATGACAACCTCGCTCGCCTCTTTAAGCATCTCGAGGATACTGGCCAGATCGACAACACCATCATCATCTACACCGGCGACCAAGGTTTCATGCTCGGCGAGCACGACTTCCAAGACAAACGCTGGATGTATGAAGAGTCCATGCAGATGCCCCTCCTCGTCCGATACCCAAAAACCATTAAAGCCGGAACCGTCATCGATTCCTGTGTCGAGAATGTTGACTTCGGCCCCACCATGCTCGACTTCGCCGACATCAAAATTCCCTCCTCGATGCAGGGGAAAAGCTTCAAAGAACACCTCGTCACCGGCAAGGAACCTACCGGTTGGAAAGAGACCGCCTACTATCGCTACTGGATGCACATGGCCCACCACGACAACCCCGCCCATGTCGGTATCCGTACCAAAACTCATAAACTCATCTACTTCTACGGATGTAACTACGATGGCGGCTACCAGACCCCCCCAGGCTGGGAACTCTACGATCTCATCAACGATCCCAAAGAGACGAAAAACCTTTATCACGACCCGACTCAGCAAGAACTCGTAGCCAAGCTGAAGCAACAACTTGCCCAGACCCGTACACGCGTCGGCGATGACGGCTCACATTTCCCTGCGGCCGAGAAAATTCTTCAAGAATTCTGGGACTACGACGAAGCCGACCAAGCCAAAGCCCGTGAAATTTCACACAAGTATCTCAAGCGCCGCGAAGCTGAACTCAAAGCCGGTAAAAGAAATATTTTCACCATCAAAGGCCACGTCGAGTAAGCCATCAAACCGTTGCTGCTGCCAGGCTTCACGATCATTCACCTCGTTCTATCGTGCTATTCCCGGCATCGTTTTGCGATTGAGACCTTAAAGAATCACTCCCGCCTCCTTCCTCGATCCCCATCTCTGGAATTTTCGGCCATCCGCAACGTCGCCCCCTCATCCCACGAGGTCACTGGTAAGCTCAGTTGCTTTGGCATGCCCAATCATGCCACACTTCCCAAAAAACCCGTCAAAGATCCAACCCCAGCCGTTTTCGGCCAAGCCGCGAAATTGAGAGCTTCTCCCGCTTCGCCGCCGCCGAGACTTGAACGAGCTCAGCCGCCGTCACACGAATTGCGATTGTCCTCGAACGGTGGAGGTGGGCTGGATTGGTTTTAGATTTTCTGAGTTGGGCATTTTTAAATAAGCGAGCAGTGTGGGTTCGTTCAATTTACCCAACTTCGTCGGCAAAACATGCCTAGTATACGTTATTCATACGTTTTTTCATCATGGGTTCCCGGGTCATCACGGTCGTGCGAGGCCTGATATTGCCCGGCATCAAACCTCTCATCCAAGCGAACGGGAGAGCCAGACCGCCGTGATGAGCCCTGACGCTCACCGACTTTGGGCCTGGAATCCCGAAATCCTTCCTCTGGCCCTTCTTTCCTCCGAGCCTCTTCCGCACCGCCATGGTGCATGATGAGAACCACTGCGAAATAAAGGAGCAACAAGGAGAAGGGAAAGTGAGGCGTTTTCATCGAACGAGGGGAATTCCGGCGGAGAAACTCAGGAGCTCAAGTCAGGAGGCCTCACCTCAAACCCTCCCCCTCAAGCCCGCATGGCTTGAAAGAGGAAAAGAGAGAGGGGGCACCTCGCAATTAAGGTCTGTTCTCACCATTAACTCCCTCCGAACGGGAATCTAGACGGGATGAGGTGATTTTTCCCATATCCTCCTTTGACCGTTCATGATGGCTGACAATCACGACGACCGGATGGCCTTTGTTCCCGATGGGGCCGACCGAGCTCGGAAAAGGGGGTCAATTCTTGGGAGTCACTGGGATAGCGCACCATGATTTAGCGTCACTACGGACAAGTATAATTATTTCATCATGTCACCATCATGAACGGATGTCGCTCCACCAGCTACGCAACCCGCTCTCACCACTTACGACAAATGGTTGAAGGTGGCAGTGTAAGCTTCTCCATCAAGCGGATCGCTGAAAACGGTAGATTCGGTAAGAACACGGATTGGACTTAAAAATGTCCGCGCCCTCGGACACGTCAATCGCGCTTCGGAGCTGATTTCAGCTCTGCTTTTGACATCCAGCACGATGAGGCTCCGCTGCCAGTGATCTTGAAAGATCAACCCGAGAACATTTCTCGTATTACAGAGATCACTCGATTGAAACCTTCTTCACCACCACCCCCATACCATCTTCTTTGATGATCCGGACTCTCTCGCCCTTCCATACAAATTCTCCCTCTGCAACGACATCTACAATCTCCCCATCGATCATCGCTTTCCCAGAAGGGCGCAGATCAGTCTCAGCACTTCCGGCCAGGCCGATTCTCTCACCCGCTTCCAGCTCTTCTACGATCCCTGTCCCCATCCCCACCGTTGCAGGAACCATCAATTTCTTCATGAAGGAGAGTTCCGGAACATAGCGCATGAGAAGTGCAATCAACGCGGATCCTCCTACTAGTCCGGCAAACAAGCTGTAGATTGGCACTCTTAAAACTTCGACCAAATTTGGTGCATCGACCGCATCGGTATTAAACCCATCCCAATCTGAGAGATCCACCATCGAAAGCAACAGTGAGATAACCACCATTCCTGCCCCCAAAAGGCCCGCAATTCCAAAACTTGGCAGCACAAAAATCTCCACCGCAATCAACGCAATCCCGATCACAAAAATCGCTAACATTTCGTAGCCGGCCAGTCTTCCTGCCACGAAGTTCCCAAAGAAGAAGAGCGTGAAAGCGATAATTGCAACAATGCCT
Organism: Akkermansiaceae bacterium; assembly: GCA_039768255.1. Classification (GTDB taxonomy): domain Bacteria; phylum Verrucomicrobiota; class Verrucomicrobiia; order Verrucomicrobiales; family Akkermansiaceae; genus SW10. Next base: position 9,306 of record JBDNAW010000003.1, read on the forward strand.
CCTACCCCAAAACCCGGAGATTGAAACTCCAAGTATCCAGCAGCCATTCCCACCGCGATTAGTATCGGCGAAATAAAGAGAATCGTCCACGCCATCTTCTCGAATCCCGAGCGCTCCGGAACCACTACTTCAAAATCCTGCAATCCTTCCGCCTCAATCAGCGCATCGAGATCTTTAACAATACCTTTAGCGAGCAAGGGCTCTCCATCAACATCCTCAACCGCCTGATCCGCCGTTAACGTGAGCAACGCACCTTTCCTAACGGTCACCGATCCCAACTCCCGTGCGTTTTCTTCATCACGAAACATCATCGCTCGGATCACCTTAATATTCCGCCCTTTATCCGTCGCGACCGTCTGCATGTAAGCGTCGAAAACAGACTCCGCTTTCGCTCGCGTGACTTCATCCATCTCGCCACCCATCGTGATGATGCCCGCTGAGCCAATCAGCGAATTCGGCACCATGTAAATGTGATCCGTCCCCATCGCAATCATCGCCCCAGCACTGATCGCCTTATTATTGACGAGTGCAAAAGAAGGCACATCTAGCTCTCGCATCTCTTCCGTGATTAGCTCCACTGTCGGAAAAGCAGCGCCTCCCGGTGTATGCAGCTCAAAGACGACAGCTCTCGCTTTTTCAGAGTTAGCTCTTTCCAAGATCCTCTTCCAAAAGTCAAAACTCCGAGGATTCATCAAATCATTCTCTCCAACCTTAATCACAACCACTTTATCAGTCAGTGCCTCTTCTCCCTTAAAGCGCTCAAAAACCCCTTCCCCCTTTGCAAGACTAAGGAGACCAGAAAGCAGCAAGACCATCGCCATCAAATTCTTCATACCTCCACTCTAGCTTAATTTCCCCATCACTCAATCAATCCTGCATCTCGATTCGTTTCCCTCTTCCCAATTTCACTTCAAACATTCACCATTCCTCCCGTGGGCCGCATACCGGAAGAAACAATTGAGATGATTATCGCTGCGGCTGATATCGTCGATGTCGTAGGATCTTACTTTCCGCTCAAGCGCGCTGGTTCTCTTTTTAAAGCCAATTGCCCTTTCCACAACGAGGACACTCCTTCTTTCACCGTCAACCCTGCCTGGCAGAGTTTTAAATGCTTCGGATGTGGCGAGTCCGGTGGAGCCATCGGCTTTGTCATGAAGCATGAAAACATCCCCTTCGTCGACGCCGCTAAGAAACTCGCTAGCCGCTTCGGCGTCACCGTCATCGAAGAAGCCTCCAGCCCAGAGGACGACCGAAAACGCCGCAGTATCTCCCGCCTCAAGGAGCTCAATAATCTCACTGCTCGCTTCTATCACCATCTCCTCATGAAATCGCCCGATGCTCAGCACGCACGCGACTACATGAAATCTCGAGGATTCACCGCCGAGACCGCCAAGAAATGGCTCATTGGCTGGGCGCCCAAAAATTCAAACGTCTACCTCGGACACATCCGCGAGCAAAAATATAACGGTCGCGAAATCGTCAATGCCGGACTCGGCGGAATGAAAGACCAGAACAATCCGCGCGCCGGCCTTTATCATAAATTCTGGGATCAACTGATGTTTCCCATCCATAATCAGATGGGCGACGTTGTCGGATTCAGCGGTCGCATTCTTCGCGCTGATGACAAACGTGGAAAATACATCAACACGAGCGACACCATCCTCTTCAATAAGTCGAAACTCCTCTTTGCCCTCCACCATGCCATTAAACCGATGGGCAAAGAAAAATTCGCTCTCATATGTGAAGGTCAGCTCGATGCCATCGCCCTCCATGAAGCTGGAGTGGAAAATGCCATCGCGCCGCTCGGGACAGCCTTCACTAAAGAGCACGCCCGCCTCCTCAAACGCTACACTGACCACATCACCCTCTGCTACGATGGCGATAGCGCAGGATTAGCAGCGGCCGATAAAGCTTTTGCCCAACTCGCCGCCGCTGGACTCACCGTCCGCCTCGTTCATCTTCCCGATGGTGATGATCCTGACACTTACCTGAAAACTCACGGCGTTGAAAAATTCCGAGAACTCATTGCCGGAGCCAAAGAATTCTTTGAAGCCAAACTCAACAAAGAGCTTCCCGATATCAACATCTCGTCCCCCACGGATCGAGCGACGCTCCTCAAAAGCCTCGCTGGTCTCGTCGCCTCCATGAGCGATACCCTTCTTCGGGACGCCACCATCCAATCCCTCGCCATCCGTCTCCGCCTCGGAGCCGATGAGTTCCGCCAGCTCGTCTTCGAAGAAAAACAAAACGCCGAGCGACTTAACAAACGCCTCGACCGCCGCGATAAGAAACAAGAAGCCGCCGCCCAAGCCGATGCCGTCCAACCATCCCTCATGGATCATACCATCGCCTATCTCTGTCATCTCTCGCTCGCATCAGCAGAAGTCTCAGATGACCTTAATGAGCAGCTCGAATCCCTCGATGAAGTTCTCCGCGTAACTGCAGGAGGCGAACTTCTGCGCACCATTCTCGCTCGTCGCCCCAGTCCTTCACCTGCTGCTCGCCAAGCTTTCCTCCTCACCCTTCCTGAAGCCGACCAACTCGCCCTCGAGCGCACCTTCACCACCGACCTTCCCGTCGATCCGCGAAAAGCGGCCGAAGAGGCCTCCAACCTTCTCCTCGCGAGCCACTTCCAAAAAAAGGAATCCACCCTCCGGGCCCAACTCGCCGATCCTCACCTCCCAGCGGACCAACTGATCCCCCTCCTCCAAGAGGTCAAAGATCTCCAAGAGTTCCTCCGCAACCTCGACTCTAGGTTTATTCGATAAAAACACCCATCGCATAAAAGGCCCACCTCGCTGAAATCGCGCCAATTTGCTGAATTCGCTGAATTTGCGATCATCCAGCCAACTCTTTTGCTATTTTCCCCCAGAGTTCTTTAAAAAAACTTGACCCTTTCCTCATCATCACAAACATACGCGCCTCGGCACGCACTGCGTGTTGACCTATAATAGCTGAGGTGTGTCCTCACATTCAGCAATCCCACTTTCCCACCATGGCGAAGAAAAAAACCGCAGCAAAAAAAGCAGCCCCTAAAAAGAAGGCTCCAGCGAAGAAAGCCGCCCCTAAAAAGGCCGCTAAAAAAGCACCAGCCAAAAAAGCTGCAAAAAAGGCAGTGAAGAAAGCTGTTAAAAAGGCTCCTGCTAAAAAGGCAGTAAAAAAAGCTGCAAAAAAAGCTGCAAAAAAGGCTCCTGCAAAAAAGGCTGCTAAAAAGGCTCCTGCTAAAAAGGCTGCCAAGAAAGCCGTAAAAAAAGCCGCCGCTAACCCACCGAAGAAAGCTGCTGCCCAGAAAGCCGTCGCTCCCGCTGAGGTGTCACCTGCCGAACAAAAAGCTTCCACCAAAAATAAACCCAAGAACCGCATCGACACTCCCGAAATTCAGGAAAAGATTCGTGAACTGATCAAGCTCGCCAAGGAACAAGATTACCTGACCTACGACGATATTCACGAAATCCTCCCGAACAACATCGTCGACCCTAAAGACGTCGATGCCATCCTTGACCGACTCCGCCAGATGGAGTTCGACATCATCGATGCTTCCGAGGTAGATCGCTACAAGGACAAGAAAAAGGGCGATCTCGATGGAGAAGAAGAAACCAAGGATCAGAAGCTCGACATCCTCGATGACCCCGTCCGCATGTATCTCAAGCAGATGGGGCAAGTCCCCCTTCTTACCCGTGAGCAGGAAGTGGAAATCTCCAAACGCATCGAGGACGCCGAAATCGAGGTTCAAAAATTCCTCCACCTCTTCGGCTTCACCTCCACAGGCTACCTCACCCTCGCTGACAAACTCATGCGTGGTAAAGAGCGCTTCGATCGCGTCATTCTCGATAAGAAAATTGAGTCTCGTGAGCGCTACATGAAAGCCCTTCCGAAGCTTTGTGATTCAGTTCGTGCCCTTCACGAAGAAACCACCACCATTTGCAAAAAACTTTCCGCAAAAACCGTCCGCGGCAAGAAAAAGCTCGAAACCAATCTCGAGAAAAATCTTCAATCCATCGCCCGCCTCTACCAGCGCTTTTACTTTAAGCAGAAAGTGATCGAGGACTTCTGTGATGTCGTCGATGAGTACCAGCAGAAGTTCTGGAAATACTCTCGTAAAAAGAACGCCGAAACTGAGACCGCCATTCGCGAGCTCCAACTCGAAGCTTGGCATAACGTTGAGAGCTTTGAGACCACCAACAAAGACCTGCACCTCTGGATGCGTAAAGCACGTAAGGCAAAGGACGAAATGGTCGAAGCAAACCTTCGACTCGTGATTTCCATCGCTAAAAAATACACAAATCGTGGCCTCTCCTTCCTCGATCTCATTCAAGAAGGAAACATGGGCCTCATGAAGGCGGTGGAAAAATTTGAATACCGTCGCGGTTACAAATTCTCGACCTACGCCACCTGGTGGATTCGCCAGGCCATTACCCGCTCCATCGCAGATCAGGCGCGGACCATTCGCATCCCGGTCCACATGATCGAGACCATCAACAAGCTCATGCGCGTGCAGAAGCAACTTGTTCAGGAATACGGTCGTGAACCGACCCCGGACGAGATCGCCGAAGAGATTCACCTTCCCGTCGAACGTGTCCGTGCCGTTCTTAAAATGGCTCAACAGCCCATCTCTCTCCAAGCTCCTGTCGGTGATTCCGATGACACCTCCTTTGGTGACTTCATCGAGGATAAAGCTGCCGAGAACCCCATGGAGGAAGCTGGCTTCGCGATGCTCAAGGACAAAATCCTCGAGGTCCTCGACACTCTCACCGAGCGCGAGCGTGAAGTCCTCGAACAACGCTTCGGTCTCAAAGACGGCTACAGCCGCACCCTCGAAGAAGTCGGGCGCCAATTCCAAGTCACGCGTGAGCGGATTCGTCAGATCGAAGCCAAAGCCCTCCGCAAAATGCGTCACCCGACCCGTATCCGAAAGCTGGAAGGCTTCATCGAGCTCCCAACCTAAGCTCAAACCATTTCCCAAAGCCCGTTGCTCTCATGATCAACGGGCTTTTTTGAGCTCAGACAAAGCAAATTCGCCGTTCGAGCGAACAATTGCTTAAATACCTTTCTTTAATGAAACAGCTTATTCCTTTCCTGATGGTTTTTCTGCCTTCTTGTGATCCAAATTGTGGAAAACAACCAGCTGAAGAAACACCAGACTCAGCCAATCAAATTGAGTTAAAATTTGCTCCCGAAATCGTCGAATTCGAAGGATTCATCAATGACGGCACCCCCATCGACCCCACTTATAAAAACGCCGACGGTGAAGCTGTCGAAATCATCATCACCGAATCTCGGATCGAAGAGCCCATCTTCTCACCTCCAAAAGCCCAAAAGAAATAAGCCCCCCAGCCAAGCTTCCCCCTTCACAACTCTCCATTCTCCATTCATCATCCCCACATGCAGCCGATTCAGCTCGAAAGCGCCATCTCCGAGATCATCCAAGTCGAAACCCGTTTCGCTCCCGGAGCCTACTTTCTCGTCCGCGAAGCACTCGACTTCACCGTCGACCGCATGGCTGAATCAAACGGCGGCGAAAAGCGCCACGTCACCGGCCCCGAGCTTCTCATCGGTTTCCGCGACTACGCCCTCCAAGAATACGGCCCCATGGCCTCGACCTTGCTCGATGACTGGGGCCTCGTAGAATGTAAAAATGTCGGAGAAATCGTCTTCCTCTTTATCGAGCACGGCGTCTTTGGAAAACAAGACTCCGACACCATCGAAGACTTCAGTAACATCTACGAATTCAAAACCGAATTCACCGCCCCGTTCCTCCCGAAGGACGAAAACACCGCGGCCTAATTCAAAGGCTTCTTTACCGCGATACAAAGCGGACTGTTCTTGACTCTTTCGCCATCTCGTCTGACATCGGCTCAGCGATTTCGCACATTTCAAAACCATGCTCACCATCAAAAAACTCCGTAAGTCCATGGGTGGTCGCCTTCTTTTCGAAGAGGCAGACATGACAGTCAACTGGGGTGAACGCGTTGCTCTCGTAGGCGCTAACGGAACCGGCAAATCGACCATTTTTAAAATCATCCTCGGCAAAGAGGAAAAAGACGGTGGAAGCGTCGCCGTCGATGAATACGGCATGGTCGGCTACCTCGAGCAGGAAGCAGGAAACCCCGGTGAAGCAACCGTGCTAGAAATCGCCATGGGAATTTCGGACGAGCTCCGCGACGCCATGGAAACGATGCGTCTCGCTCACAAAGAAGGCACCACTGATTCCGAGAAATTTGGTGAAGCCCAAGACAAGTTCGAAGAGCTCAACGGCTTCCAACTTGAGCCCAAAGCCAAGAAAATCCTCGCCGGTCTTGGATACTCGCAAGAAGACTTCAAGCGCCCTGCCAACGTCTTCTCCGGGGGCTGGATCATGCGCGCCCACCTCGCACGCCTCCTCGTAGAAGAGCCTGACCTCTTGATGCTTGATGAGCCAACGAACCACCTCGATCTCGTCTCGCTCATGTGGTTCCAGCGCTACCTCCAGAACTACCCCGGTGCGCTCCTCGTCATTTCTCACGATCGCTCCTTCATGGATGCCGTGGTCGAAAAAGTTTACGAGATCGACGAGCAGAAAATGCACCCATACGAGGGTAACTATTCACGCTACCTTGAGCAAAAGGACGATCGCTACGATCAGCAAATGCGCGCGTTCCAAAACCAGAAGAAGGAAATCGCCAAGATTCAATCCTTCATCGACCGCTTCCGCTCCGTCGGTTCCAAGGCCTCACAAGTTCAGTCTCGTATCAAGATGATCGAGAAGATGGATAAAATCCCGAAGCCACGTAAACCACGTAAGCTGTTTCACTTCCATTTCCCGCAGCCCCCACGTTCGACCCAGCGCGTGATCTCGCTTGAAAACGTCGATAAATCTTACGGTGATAAGGTCATCTACAAAAATCTCGACGTCCACATTGAGCGTGGCGACCGCGTCGTCCTCGTCGGACCCAACGGCGCCGGTAAATCCACTCTCATGAAGATGCTCGCCGGAGCCGAAAAAGGAGACTCTGGAAAACGCAACGTCGGAACCACCACTAAGATTGGTTACTTTTCCCAGCACCGCGCAGCGACCCTCAACGAAGGAAACACCGTCCTTCGTGAAGTCTGCGATGCCGGCGGAGGCATGCGTGATGACGAAGCACGCGCCATTCTCGGCTCCTTCCTCTTTAAGAAAGAAGACGTCGCCAAAAAAGTCGGCGTCCTTTCCGGAGGTGAGAAAAGCCGTCTCTCGCTCGTGAAATTCCTCGTCGATCCGCCGAACCTCCTCCTCATGGATGAGCCGACGACTCACCTCGACCTCACCTCAATCGAAGCGCTCATTTCCGCGCTTAAGACTTTCGAAGGAACCCTCGTCTTCATTTCCCACGACGTTCACTTCATCCGCTCTCTCGCCGACCACACCTGGCACATCGAAGGCGGCGAAGTGAAAAAATACGCAGGGGATTACGATTATTACCTCCAGAAATCCGGTTCCTTCGGCGAAGATTTCTTTGACTTCGAAGCATAGTTACTAAGGTAGCAAAGGCGATCTGCCCGCGCTAAAATTGCATCATCATGACCAATCAACGCCTCATCGATCTCTTGGCCATGAGCCGCTTCGCCAACCTCCCTACGGTTTGGTCAAATGCGCTGCTTGGTTTCGTTATTTCTACAACTCTTACTGGAATTCCTTCATTCCAGACCATTGCTCTCCTCAGTCTGGGTCTTTCCTGTCTCTATCTCGGTGGCTGCTTTTTCAATGACTGGATGGATATCGAATTCGATACCAAGCATCGCCCAGACCGCCCAATTCCCGCTGGTCGCTGGTCTCGCAAGACGATTGGACTCTTTGCCTTAGTCCTATTAATAAGCGGACTCGTCCTCATCGGACTGGTATCTCTCGCATCTCTCATCTTTGCGATCGGAATCGTCATTTGTATCGCCCTCTACACCAAGTGGCACAAAACAAACCTTTTCAGCCTCCTCTTCATGGCCGGAGCTCGCATGCTCATTTATCCAACCTGCGTTCACTCAGGTCTCACCTTGCCTCAGCTCCAAAATATCATTCCAGCACATCTCCCTGTTCTGATTCTCTTTTGTATCTCACTTGCAAGCTACATCCTCGGCATCTCTCTCACCGCCCGTTTTGAAGCTCGAAAAGATGCACCTGAGAAGACACCGGTCGTTCCGCTCATCTGCTTGAGCCTTCCTGCGTTTCTCATTTCCGGCATTCTCCTGATCCTCGGCCACCCCCTCGCCGCCCTCATCCCGCTTGTCATCTTTGGCGGCGTCCTCATCTTCATTATCAAACGCCTCCAACGCACCGGAGACATCGGAACCTTTGTCGCTGGAGCCCTTGCGGCCATTCCCCTTGTCGATGGACTCTTCGTGATGCGTGATGGGATCGCTTCAGGAAACATCTTCCTCATCGTGATCTGCCCGATCTTGGCACTCCTCGCCTTTGGACTTCAAAAGATCGCCCCTGCAACCTAAGCAACGAGCCAAAAGCCCGCTTTGCACACCTCGTGATCAGTGCTAGTTCTATGAGCACATATGAAACACGAAACTCTTTGCCTCCACGGCGGCCACCAGCCTGATTCCGATACCAATTCACGCGCCGTCCCCGTTTATAAAAGCACCGCGTTCACGTTCAACGATACCGAGCACGCCGCGAACCTCTTTGCCCTCAAAGAGCTAGGAAACATCTACACCCGTCTGATGAATCCCACCACGGACGTGCTGGAGAAACGCATCTGCCTCCTCGAAGGCGCTCACGAGCTTGCAGGCCTCGCCCACTCCTCAGGCACCGCTGCCATTTTCAACTCCATCATCAACCTCGCAGAAGCGGGCGATAACATCATCTCCGCTCGTAACCTCTACGGCGGCAGCTACACTCAGTTCAACGACATCCTTCCTGCTCTCGGAATCGAAGTCCGCTTTGTCGACTCCCAAGACCCACAGCAGTTTGCGAATGCCATCGATGACAAAACTCGCGCCCTTTTCTGCGAGACCGTCTCAAACCCTGCACTAGAAGTCACCGACCTCGACGCTGTCGGCGCGATCGCCAAGGAAAACGGCATCCCGCTCATCGTCGATGCCACCTGCTCTACTCCATATCTCACCAACCCGCTCAACCACGGGGCCGACATCGTCGTCCACTCCCTCACCAAATGGCTCGGCGGACACGGCACCGGCCTCGGAGGAATTGTAATCGACTCCGGCCGCTTCAACTGGGCTGGCGGAAAGCACCCCCTCTTCGACAATCCTGATAATTCCTATCACGGCCTCCGCTGGGGACACGACCTCCCCGAGATGCTCGCCCCTCTCGCCTACATCCTCCGCATGCGTACCGTCCCGCTTCGTAACCTCGGAGCCTGCATCTCACCTGACAACTCATGGCAATTCCTCCAAGGCATCGAAACCCTCCCTCTCCGCATGGAGCGCCACTGCGAAAATTCCCTCGCTGTCGCCATTCATCTGAAAAACCACCCAAGCGTTGAGTGGGTCCGCTTCCCAGGCCTCACCGATGATCCGGAGTATGCGAAGAATGAAAAATACCTCCGCGGAAAAGGTGGCAGCGTCGTCGTCTTCGGAATCAAAGGCGGAGCCGAAGCCGGAGCAAAGTTCATCAACAACCTCGAGATGTTCTCCCACGTCGCGAACCTCGGCGATGCCAAGTCCCTCGCAATCCACCCTGCCACCACCACGCACTCCCAGCTCACCGCAGAGCAACAATTGGCTGGCGGCATCAAACCAGAACTTGTTCGCCTCTCCGTTGGCATCGAGCACATCGATGACATCCTAGCCGACCTCGATCAGGCCTTGGCGAAAGCGTAGATTTTCAACCACAGAAAAAGCTGAAGAAGCAGAACCTTTGCAGATGAGAACACCTAATAGAGAAGAAGAATATCCGCACCATGAGCTCTCGCAACGAATAATCGGAGCAGCAATCGAAGTTCAAAAAGAGCTGCGCTTGGGCTTAGACGAGAAGCTTTTTGAAAACGCTTTATGTGTCGAATTCTCTAAACAAGGAATCTTCTTCGAACAACAACCTGAATATCCTGTTCACTACAAAGGGCATTTCATCGGCAAACTCCGCCCTGATCTCGTCGTCGAAAAAACGATCATCGTAGATACCAAAGTTGTGGATACCTTCAACCGCGCCCACGACGCTCAAATGCTAGGCTACCTCGCAATCACCGGCCTTCCTCTAGGCCTTTTAATTAACTTCAAAGTCCTGCCACTCAAAGTCCGTAGACTCCTCAATCCAAACCGCTAAAGCCCCCTCAACCAAGCTTCTGCTTCTTCAGCTCTTTCTGTGGTCAAAAACATTCCCACCCTCTAGTGTCCTCTCTCACCATCCCCGAAAAGTGCGGTGCCATTTTGCTCCCCGACACCGTTCTTTTTCCTCACGGCGCGATGCCGCTCCATATCTTTGAGCCCCGCTACCGCCAGATGATCGAGGAAGCGCTCGAAGGCGACTGCCTCTTCTGCATCGGCAACCTCATCGGTTCCGATGATCACGATCCTGAAAACCATGTCGCCAAGATCGGCACCATTGGCCTCATCCGCGCTTCCAAAGAATCCGAGGAAGGAACTTCAAACCTCATCCTCCACGGCGTTTTTCGAGTCCAATTCGACGAGTGGTTTCTCGACGAAAAACCCTACCCTTACGCCGCGGTCAGCCCCGTCATCAACACGAGCCTCCCCGCCTCCGAGGAAGCGATCTACCTCAAGCGACTCCGCGCCGCGACTGATCTCGTCCTTGCCAAGCTCCCGAAGCAAGTTCGCAAGCAGATTAATCAAACCCTCGACCGTGCAGGCGACTGTGCCACCTGCGCTGATGCCCTCGCCCAGCAATTCCTCCACGACCCTAACGACCGTCAACGCATCCTCGCAACTCCCGAGGTCCGTGAACGAGTCGACTTCCTGATTCAATTCATGAAGAAAGTTGGCGAAGCCGACACCCCTTATTGAGAAAAACGCATATCATTACGATAAAAAATTAGGCGGTAAATGATGCAACTTAATCCTTGGAATAAGGATTATTTGTATTATTCTGAACATCACTAAACCCTCAGTGATGACCCCCCCCCGCATCAACAGGAGCGCCTTTTTCTACGTGGCCATCTTCTATCTAATTCAAATAATCGCTCTCCCTGGAGTCTTTATTCTTCTAAGTCTGCCCTATCTCTACCCCGAGATGCGCGAGCAACTCTGGATCACCATTAGTGGTGTCACCCTATTTGCAGGCTGCTTTCTCATTTACCTTATTCTAACTAAATTTGCTTATTGCCCGTTATGCCGAGCCCAACTCTTCGGCTATCAAAAGTGTGTTCATCACGAAAAAGCACGTAAATTTTTTGGCCTTCCTTCCTTAGCTCTTTCGCTCGATATTCTACGAGTTGCCAAGCACCTACGCTGCTCATATTGCGGACATCGATTCCGGTTCCGACCTCAAAGTGGAGATTATTATCAAAGTGGACGTCATGATCAAAGGGACCTAAATTACGAAACTGAAAATGATGACGATTATCCTGAATTCGTCCCCCTCCCGCCGAAGCGACCCAATCAGATCGTAGAGCTTAATCGTAAAAAGTCCGTTCTTCGCTCAACCGAGCGCCCTCGGTCTAGGTAACGATTGCAATTCTTGCCAAACCTCCGTTTCTCACCTATTGCGCAGGCGTTATGAAAATCGTCGTCGCCTACTCCGGTGGTCTTGATACCTCCGTCCTCCTCCTCTGGCTCAAGGAAAAATATAACGCGGAAATTATCGCTTACTGTGCCGACGTTGGTCAGGCCGAAGAACTTGATGGCCTTGAAGCCAAGGCTCTCGCAACCGGTGCCTCAAAGTGCTACATCGGTGACCTTAAGGAAGAATTCGCGGCCGACTACATCTACCCCATGTTCCAGGCCAATGCCGTCTACGAAGGCCGCTACCTCCTCGGAACCTCCATCGCCCGCCCCTGCATCATCAAAGGTATGCTCGATGTCGCCCTCGCTGAAGGAGCAGATGCCATCGCCCACGGTGCCACCGGCAAAGGCAACGACCAAGTCCGTTTCGAGCTTGCCCTCAACGCCCTCGCCCCAGACATCAAAATGATCGCCCCATGGCGGGACGACTCCTTCCGCGAACAGTTCCCCGGCCGCGCCGAAATGATTCAATACTGTGCCGATAACGGAATCGACGTTCAGGCTTCCGCTTCCAAGCCCTACTCCATGGACCGGAACCTCCTTCACATTTCCTTCGAAGCCGGTGCGCTCGAGGACACCTGGTATGACGGGTCCACCGAGGCCGACAAAGACATGTATGTCCTCTCCGTCTCCCCTGAAGAAGCCCCCGACCAATCAGAATATGTCCAGTGCCTCTTCGAAAAAGGAAACATCATTGGCCTGAAGAATGACCATCTCACCAGCTACATCAGTGAGCTCGGCGATTTTGAAGTTAAAGGCGAGCAGGACGGATACACCCTTCTCACCCCCTACGGCGTCATGCGCGTCCTCAACCACCTCGGCGGCAAGCACGGCATCGGCCGCGTCGATATCGTCGAGAACCGCTTCGTCGGCATGAAATCCCGCGGCATTTACGAGACTCCTGGTGGCACGATCCTCCTAGCCGCTCACCGTGATCTCGAAACCCTCACCATCGATCGCGATGCCCAGCATCTCCGCGACGGACTAATCCCCGACTACGCCAAGCTCGTCTACAATGGCTTCTGGTTCGCCCCTGAGCGTAACGCCCTTCAAGCCCTCGTCACCGAGACCCAAAAAACAGTCAACGGCGAAGTCCGCCTCAAGCTTTACAAAGGCAACGTCATCAACGCCGGTCGCCGCTCTCCGAACAGCCTCTACGACGAAGATATCGCCACTATGGAAGGCGGCCAAGAAGAGGCCTACAACCAGAACGACGCCACCGGCTTCATTGCCCTCAACGGCCTCCGGCTGAAGCAATTCGCCCGTGTCAATAAGCTCTAAGGAGTTTCAACCAATGTGCCTTCAGCTATTTTAAGCTAACGCATTTCAGGTCAAAACTCTCAAGCCACCCACTTGGGTGGCTTTTTTGTGCTTAAATCCAAGCCTACTCATGCCATTGCGCTAGCGGCTTTAAAACGCCTCTCAAAAACTTCCCCCTTGAACGATCTTTCCTCTCGAAAAATCGCTCACAGCATCGAAACTGCATCTATCAATGACGGAAGATGAACGAGTGGAAGAGATGATGCGCGAAGTGCGTCGACTCGAAATCCGAGCACGACGGCTCGCTTCGGAAACTTTTTCTGGCGAATACCACTCTTCCTTCAAAGGATCTGGCCTCGATTTCGATGAGTTCCGTGAATACCAACCAGGCGATGAAATCCGTTTCATCGATTGGAATGTCACCGCCCGCATGCAGGAACCTTACATTCGAAAGTTCCGTGAGGAACGTGAGCTTTCCGTGATTATCGCGGTTGATATTTCCGGCTCTACCGATTTCGGAAGCGTTCATCTTTCTAAGCGCGAACGAGCCGCTGAGCTCACCGCGCTCCTCGGATTCAGCGCGCGATATAATGGCGACAAGGTAGGCCTACTTCTCTTCTCGGGAGACACCGAACTCTACCTCCCCCCTCGTAAAGGCGGAAAAAACGTCATTCGCTCGATCCGTGAAGTGCTGACGACTCAACCCGCACATCAGGGCACTTCAATCTCGAAAGCCTGTGATTTCCTCAATCAAACCCTAAAAAGAAAAGCTCTCGTTTTCTTCATTTCAGACTTCGTTGATTGGGGATTTGAGAAAACATTCGGAAGCCTCGCTAAGCAACACGATGTCGTCGCGCTCTCGCTGATTGATCCTCTCGAAAAAAAAATTCCCAATATCGGTAAAGTTCAATTCAAGGACCCCGAGTCAGGGTTCGCTACCGTCGTAAACACCGCTAACCCCAACGCGGTGATGGGAATGACTAAATTGACGCGGCGTTACCGTGAAGGTCTTGATGCTTTTTTCAAAAAACACGGTATCGACCACGCTGAAGTATCGACGACCGAAGACTACCTCGCAGACCTTCACCAACTTTTTTCCCGACGCGCTAAACGACAGCATTAATCAAAAATGCCTGAAGAAGAACTCCCCACCCTCCCCCATGAAATCGCTGCACCAGAGGAATACCTCCCGGGGACGCCTCTCTGGGCCTGGATCATCATTGGAGTGACCGCTTTTGCACTCATCATGGGGCTCCTTCTTATCATCCGCGCGCTCACCAAGCCTTCCAAGAAAAGCTCTCTCGTCTTCTCTGCCAACCTCTTTCAGCAAGCGAACGCGCAGCTAGTAGACCTTAAAGAAAAAACCGCCACTATGCCGCTCGCGTTATTCGCGACCAACACCTCACTCGTCTTGCGAGATTGTCTTTCAAAAGCACTTAAGGACCCCGCACTCTACGAGACCGATGAAGAACTCGCGATTCGCTCAGAATCACTCGCCTCCGTGCCTGACAGCATGCGTGCCATCCTGATGAAACTTGCTGGAGCAAAGTACGCCCCGTCATTTATCGATGAAACACAGGCTCTAGAATTCACACATGAAGCGACGAATGCCTTACGCGAATTTCAACAATCTCAAACGCAGCCAAAGGAGGAACCCAAACCATGAGTTTCCTCGATCACTTCGTCCTCGCACACCCCTGGTGGCTCTTACTGCTTCTATTTATCCCTGCCCTTATTTTCTTAGGCTACAAACACGGAGTCCAAAGCTGGATCATCTACCCCACCCTGCGAGTTCTTGGAACTCTGGGCTACAAACCTAAGGATAAAACCTTCCGTATCGCGCCACTCATTTTCCCACTACTTTTAATCCCGGCCATCATCGCAATGGCACGACCACAATGGCAGAACGAACGTTCATCACGCACCGCTAGCGGAATCGATATCATGGTCGCACTGGACATCTCCCAGTCGATGGACACACAGGATTTTGTCTCTCGTGACCCGCGCTTCAGTCGTGCCGAACGCCGGATCGATGTCGCTCGCCAAGTGCTCATAAATTTCATCGCTGGTCGTCCTGATGACCGCATTGGCATCGTCACCTTTTCAGGCCGCCCCTACACCGTGGCTCCACTCACCTTGGATCACGAAATTCTGAAGCTTAAAATCTCCGAGATCATCCTCGCCGATGGCCGCTACAACGAAGGAGGAACAGCCATTGGAAGCGCGATCAATGCCGCGAGCATCCGCCTCGACAACCAAAAGGAAAGTAAGAGTAAAATCATGGTTCTCCTCACCGATGGAGCGAGCAACTCTGGCAAAATGTCTCCTCAGCAAGCCGCAGATCTCGCAGCGACCCTAGGAATCAAAATCTACACAATCGCGATTGGTTCAGAAGACGGCCGCCTCCGTGGTCATAACCGTCAGGAATACGATGAAGCGTCCCTGCTCAGCATCGCAAACACCACCAATGGTGACTTTTTCCGAGCCAAGGATATCAGCGATCTCAAGGAAGCTTTTAAAAGCATTGATGAACTTGAAAAAACAGAAGTCGAACGCTTCACCTGGGTTCAAGTCAAAGAATACTACCCCTGGTTCCTCGCCCCAAGTGTCATTAGCCTTACCATCTTCTTCCTCTTCGCCGCCTTGAATCCGCCACCTGCTCCATGACCTTTTCCACTCCAGAATGGTTTACGATCCTCATCATTGTTCCCCTCGTGGTGACAATGGCGATATTAACATGGCGCCGACGTGAGAGACGCTGGAAAGCAATCATCGCCCAGCGGCTCAAGGCTCAACTCGCTCGCACCCGCTGCGCAACACGTCACTTCATTGCCCTTGGTCTCTCGATGATCGGCTTCCTCCTGATCGTTTTCTCTCTCGCGATGCCGGAGAATGGCGAAGAATTTCTCGAGACCCGCCAAGAAGGCCGAAACATCCTCCTCTGCTTTGATATTTCTCAAAGCATGCTCACCCTTGACGCCGGAGCTGGCAGTCGCCTCGCTTCAGCAAAGGGAGCCGCTCTAGAAATCGTAGAGCGTTTCCCCACAGATCGCATCGGCCTCCTCGTCTTTGCCGGTGAAAGCCAGCTCATCGTCCCACTCACCATCGATCACAATTTTCTCAACGAGAGCATCACACAACTCAACCCCATTGACCTTCCTATTGGAGGATCAAACCTCGCTCAAGCAATCAAAGATGCCACTCGCATTCTCAATAAAACAGGACAGCGCAATAACACGATGGTCGTCCTCAGCGACGGCGAAGATCACTCCTCTGGGATTGAAACAGCGGCAAACACGGCTGCCGCAAATGGCGTCTTCATTTACGCTCTCGGATTCGGTTCAGAAAATGGAGACTTCGTTCAAGACCCGCGTAGTCGCGATGGTTACTTCTACGACCGCCGAGGAAATCGCGTCCTCAGCCAACTCAAAGAAGAATCACTCCGCCGCATCGCCAATCAGACTCAAGGAGTTTACTCACGCGCCGCTGGAGGAAATTTCCTAACCAGCCTTCAACAAGCGGTTTCTGAAATGGATAGCTTCGAGGAAGAAGGCGGACATCAACGGATTGCGAAACCGATCTATCAATGGTTTCTTTTCCCCGGACTTCTTTTTCTCGTGAGTGCTTTCATTCTTCAACGCTTACCCGTAGCCGCTCCAGCCGCCTCGGTCATCATGGCACTCTTTGCCTTTTTCGCACCATTGCAGTCCGAAGCTCATGAGCTCGTCGACATCTATCATGGTCGCCTCGCAAATGAAACCGGCCTCCATTCCGCCGCTCACGACAACTTCAAAAAAGCAGCCGAGAAAAACACGGGTGCTCGAGCCGCAAAACTCCACCTCGCAGCAGGAGCTTCCGCTTATCAAGAAAAAGACTGGGACACCGCAGCAGCTTCATTTGGTGAAGCTCTCCTTGCTGAAGATGAGTCCCTACGCCAGAAAGCACACTACGCTCTCGCAAACAGCCTCTTCTATAAAGGCCGTGAACAAAAAGACGAAAACCAAGTCAAAACATGGCAGGGAGCGATCTCACATTTCGAAGAATCACTCAATTTCAGCGATGACACAGCCGCTCGCGAGAATCTTGAGTTCCTCAAAAAATTGATCCAACAGAAACAGCAACAACAGGAGCAAAAAAAGAACGACGAGCAGAAAAAGAACAATTCTGAAGAACAATCCGAAGACTCCCCAAAAAACTCTGACAAGGAAAACAAACCCGAAGAGCAATCAGAAAATTCCGATTCAGATCAGGGAGACAAAGAAGATGCGGAAAATCCCTCTCAGTCGCCAGACCAAGAACAACCTGATTCCAAAAATCCTGAAGGCCCCGAGAACCCTGAAGAACAAGAAGCAGGCGAAGGCTCCGGCAATCAATCGGAAGAGGAGAAGCCAGCTGAAGGCTCAGAAAAGAACAACGAGCAAAAAGAGGAAGAGTCTTCCAAAAAAAACGACGTCCAAGAGAGCCCGCAAACTCAGACCAATCAAGAGCAGTCTGAAACTGAACCGAAAGAAACTTCCGTCGAGCGCGCCCGCCGGATTCTTCGTGAACAAGCCGACTTCGGAGGCAAACCCCCACGAGCTCGCCGCCGCACCTACCGCAGACCTGAAAAAGATTGGTAAGCCAACCATGTTCCGATTCCTTCTCACTCTCACTCTCCTCTGCACCCTGCTACGCGCTCAGCAATCATCCATTGAGGTTCAGCTGCAGAGCTCATTCCTCCTCGTGCGTGAAGAGGCCGTTCTCACCGTAACAGTGCGGAACATGCCCGTAAACGCTTGGCCAGAATCCCCTGTGGTCAGCCCACTCTCTCTGCGACAGAAGGATTTCACGAACATGATCATCAATGGTCGTGTCTCTAAAAGCTTCTCTTACATCCTCTCAAGCCTGCGCCCCGGAACTTTTCAAATCCCACCATTCCGACTCGGCAACACCGTCAGCGCCCCCCTCTCCGTTACAATTCTCCCAAGAGAGGAAATTGAGCAAGGCACCATTATCTTAGATGGAAAAAGCCATCCCTATTTTTCGGCCACCTTCATTCAAAATAAACGCCCGTTCCTAGGCGAGACCCAGCCAATCGAAGCTAAAATTTATCTCCCTCGCGACTTTCGTGTCGAGCACCGCGCCTTTGCAGATTTCACCAAAGGAAATTTCGTAGCTTGGCGGTTCGACCCCGAGCAATCGAATTCTGGAGCCATTCAAATGAATGGAAAAATATTCTCCTCGTTCTCATACCGAAGCTCCATCACCCCGCTTGCCGAAGGACGACAAACATTCGGCCCCGGAACGGCGCGCCCCATTTTAAATTCCCGTGTCACAAGACGCGGTCGTATCGCTTGGCTCCGTCACCAACCCGAGGTCACATTTCCTGAAGTAGATCTTGAGGTTCAGCCACTCCCAAAACCCTCTCCAACTCATTTCAGCGGCGCCGTCGGTAATTTCGACCTTACCACCAATGTGACTGGAAGTGAAGTGACCGTTGGCGATCCCATCACCGTCGAAATCACGGTGACGGGAACCGGAAATCTCGATCAACTTTCCGCTCCTGTCATCATGGATGACCAAGGTGTGTTCAAACAATTCGACACCTCCAAGAAACCACAAGGTCGAGAACGCACCTCTTCTACTGGCACGGTCGAATTTTCCCAACTCATCCGCCCACAAAAAGTCACCCCGGAAATCCCACCTTACGAGCTCTCCTTCTTCGATCCTGTGCTGCAGAAGTATCGCACCGTGCTCAGCGAAGCGATCCCACTCACCGTAAAACCTGGCGCGGCAACTCCAATAGCAATTGCTACTTCAACTTCAGAAGATGGCCCTGCTTTCCTCACACTCAGCAGTGAGATCATTCCTGCACAAACTCGCACTTTCCCGATCTGGATTTGGCAAATCTTCCCAGGCTTAACCGCACTCTTTTTAATCTACCGGAAAATCTTTCCAAAGCTCCGCGAGAAGCAAGCGCAGACCGCGATCGAAAAAGAATTCTCAGTAGAACTCGCGACAGTTCTCGAAGCATTAGATCGTCCGGAGCTCTATCGCCGAGCGAGCCGCCTCATCGAGCGTTGGCCCGCACAAGCGGATGATCCTGACCTTCAAAAAATCATCGCGACGCGTGACGAGATTTGCTTCAGCCCCGATCAAGAGGCCGAAACGATTCTCCCAAAAGAGCGATCCGCTATGCGCGACATTCTCTCTCGCCTCCTCCCACTCCTCCTCCTCTGCGCCTTCTTCACCCCCCAACTTCTTCATGCCGAAGACTGGAAAAAAATCGCCGAAGAATCTCCCACTCCCGAAGCCTTCCATAATCTCGCACTCGTCGAAAAAGAAGCAGGTAACAAAATCGCGGCCGCCTTATACCTCTATCGCTACCAAGCTTACACTGGCGATGAAAAACCACTCTCTGATCTCCTCTCAACAACCGGTGGCTACCGTCTTCGCAAGCCCTACAAGATGGAATTCCTCTCCATCCTTCCTCGCAGTTTTTACACCCAAGCCGGCATCGCGAGCCTCTGGTGTCTCGGACTTTCCATCCTAATCATTCTCAATCGCAAAAAAGAATGGCTCGTATTGCTCATTCCTCTCGGCCTTATCGGAGCCACACTTTGGGGCCTTTCATTGAAATACTACCCCAGCGAAATTAGCTTCAAGCCACTTACTGAGCTCTCCGTTCTGATGGAGAAACAAAAGCTTTTAAAAGCCCCCTTCGAAGGCGCTGATGCTTATTCAGACATCCCCGCAACCAGCCCAGCGTATCTCCACGGTGTCAGCGGAGATTGGGCCAATGTCGAATTCC
This sequence comes from Akkermansiaceae bacterium, assembly GCA_039768255.1. Taxonomy (GTDB): domain Bacteria; phylum Verrucomicrobiota; class Verrucomicrobiia; order Verrucomicrobiales; family Akkermansiaceae; genus SW10. Next base: position 29,011 of record JBDNAW010000003.1, read on the forward strand.
CCGGAGGACTTAAAGGATGGGTTCCTCGTCAGGTGATGGCCCCAATTCAGGGTCGGAATTTGTGGAATCCCCCTTCACAAAAAGACTAACCTGCTCCAGCTCAAGCGCGAGATCGACACTATTCACAGTAACGTTTTCTGGCACCTGAAGAACAGTTGGTGAAAAACTGAGGATCCCCTGAATCCCCGCATCTACGAGATCATTCGTCACCTCCTGCGCATGCTCAACGGGAACGGATAGAATGGCCAAACGTATCCCATGCTTTTCAATGATACGAGGCATCTCTTTCACATCGTGAACTGGAACCGTAATCCCACGCTGCCGCACCCCATCTGGAGCCGCGTCAAATGCCGCCACTACTTCAAAACCTTCTTTGTGAAAACCACCATAACGAAGCAAGGCGGCACCAAGATTTCCAGCACCGACAAGGATTACAGGTTGCAAATGCTCACGTCCTAGAACCTCCCCAATCGCCGAGGCTAACTCCGGAACTGAATAGCCCAAGCCACGCGTCCCGAAAGTTCCCAGATAAGTCAGATCACGACGTAACTGCGATGGGTTTACCCCAGCCGCCTTCGCCAGAGCTGAGGACGAAATCGTCAGAGTCTCTGCTTCTTCTAAGCGACGCAAACAACGATGATAAATCGACAGCCGATAAATCGTTTTTCCTGGAATCTGGTCCTTTCCCACACTGCGACAGTCCGTTTCTAACAACGACCTGTCAAGTGGAGCTTAATAAATACCAAACTGCTACTCCTCCTTGCCTTTCCCCGCCAAAGCTCCGAAGTTCTCTCCATGAAGGAACTTAAAGATGGCATCCGCTCACTCGTGCGCATCGATTTCCAAGGAAACGTCCATAAACAGTTCCGTGGAACCGATAAAGAAAAGCGCTTCGCCAATGAGATCCTTGTCCTCAAAGCGCTCGAAGAACGCGGCTGCCCCAATGTCCCAGCCTTCATCGATGCAGACGAAGAAACGCTCACCCTCATCACCACAAACTGCGGCGCACCGGCCCCTCTCCTCACACAGGAAAAAGCCACCGCGCTCTTCACGGAGTTAGAAGAACTCTACGGAATTCGTCACGACGACCCCGAGCCACGAAACGTCACGTATTCCACTAAAATGGGCCGCTTTTGTCTCATCGACTTCGAACTCGCTGAAATCCTCCCCGCCCCCGCCTCCACCGAAAATAAATCAGCGGTCTGGCGAGCCATCTGGCAATCGCTCACCGAAAAAGGAACCGGTCATGATGGCAATGATGACGCCGCACTGGCTCTTGGAGTTTGCCCAAACGGAACGCGCCACCTCTCTGCAAATGGGGAAGAGCTTCTCGAGCCCGAACACCTCGTTCTCGCCGTCTCAGATGGCATGGGCGGCCGGAACGCTGGAGAATTCGCCTCACGCTTCATCATGAGCAAAATCAAGCACGACGCCCCCACTCTTTACGATGCGCTCGTCAAAGGTCAGGACGTCACCGCACTTCTCGAAGACCTCATGCGAACCACCCACCGCGGCCTCGCCGAAATGATGGAACACGATGAAAAACTCAAAGGCATGGGAGCCACTCTCACCCTCGCCTGGATCACTTCCGAAACTCTCTACTGGGCACACGTTGGAGATTCTCGTCTTTATTTCCTTCAAGACGGTAAACTCCAGCAGATCACCAAAGACGACAACATGCCTTGGCGGAGGTATTTCAACGGCCAACTCAACGAGTATCAATACCGACATCACCCGAGACGTTCCATCCTCACCGAAGTCCTAGGCGGTCGCGGAACCTCGGTGAAAGTCTTCCCACAATCTGGTTCTCTCCCTCTTAAAAAAGGAGGCCGCCTCCTTCTCTGCAGCGATGGTCTCATCGATGGACTTTGGGATCAGTCTCTCGCTGATGAATTCTCCACCGAAGGCGCCCCTGCTGAAATCGCCGAAAAAATGATGTCCCGGGCCCGAAACTCAGCGACCCAAGATGACACGACCCTCATCGTCGCAGAGCTCTCTCCGGTCTAAAGAGAACTCACTTCTGGCACGCCAGCTGCTTAATTTTTTGTGATTCCTGATAAATCAGGTGTTGCCACCCTCTTCATTTCTGTTGAGGCTGCGCGCGCCCCATTTATTTGGGAATTCCCATTGACTTGGGAACCAATCGCTTCCAAGCAACAAAATCTAGAAAAATGGCTAAATACCGACTCGATTACATCTGGCTGGACGGCTACACGCCCGTTCCAAATCTCCGCACAAAGTGCTGCATCAAAGAATTTGATGACTTTCCTACCCTCGAGCAGCTTCCTGAGTGGGGCTTCGATGGGTCTTCCACCCAACAGGCTGATGGCGGTGATTCCGATTGCATCCTCAAGCCCGTAGCCCTCTACCCTGACGGCACCCGCGAGAACGGAGTTCTTGTCATGTGCGAAGTCATGCTTCCGGACGGTAATCCGCATCCATCCAACGCGCGTGCAGGCATCCTCGATGATCCTGATGCATGGTTCGGATTTGAGCAGGAGTATTTCCTCGAGAAAGACGGCGGCATCCTCGGTTTCCCGAAGGGTGGATATCCAGAGCCACAGGGCGGTTACTACTGCGGTGTCGGATACAAGAACGTGGGCGACATCGGTCGCGCCATCGTCGACGAGCACCTTGACCTCTGTCTCTACGCGGGAATTAACCACGAAGGTATTAATGCCGAGGTCGCTATGGGCCAGTGGGAATTCCAAATCTTCGGAAAAGGATCCAAGCGCGCAGCTGACCAAATTTGGGTTGCTCGCTTTCTCCTTGAGCGTCTCTGTGAAGAATATGGCGTTGACGTGAACTACCACTGCAAGCCTCTTAAGGGCGACTGGAACGGATCCGGAATGCACGCAAACTTTTCTACCGCCAAACTTCGTGATGAAGGTGGCAAGGAATACTTCGATAAGTTGATGGCTCAGTTCGAGAAGAACTGCATGGAACACATCGCAGTTTACGGTCCTGATAACGACCAGCGCCTCACCGGCCTCCACGAGACTCAGTCCATCGACAAGTTCTCATGGGGAATCGCCGACCGTGGAGCGTCCGTTCGTGTGCCACACTCATTTGCCAAGAATGACTGGAAAGGCTACCTCGAAGATCGTCGTCCAAACTCTCAAGGCGACCCATACGCGATCGCTTCCCGCATCCTCAAGACTATCGAGGAAGTTGGCTAGATCGCTTTCGATCTTATTTTTAAAACGGCCTTCGGTTCACTCCGGGGGCCGTTTTTTTATTCCGGACGGCAAGAGTAATGCTCTCTTCTCAACCGAGCCTCCCCAAGTTTCGTGTCTGCTTGGTTCACCCCAATGTCCCGTTCACGACCTGACTGGTCGGAAGCTTTTCCGAATCCTCCCACCACTCCAAAGTCGTCGTTGTAATAAGCTTCTGAGCATCCTTCGGAAATCTTGCCATCAGCGCATTCCGCCTCCTCGGATCAAGCTCCCCAAAAACATCATCAATCAAGTAAATCGGCTCCCGCTTCCCCCGCTCTCGAAGCACCTCTCCTTGCGCCAATTTTAAGGCCAATGCCAAAGTCCGCTGCTGCCCCTCACTTCCGTATTCACGCGCTGCACGTCCGGAAATCGTCAGCTTTAAATCATCGCGATGAGGCCCCGCAAGCGTCACTCCTCGGCGCATCTCACGCTCCTCAACCTCCGCAAAAGCCTCCTCTAAATCCCCCTTTGCGCGATCCACATACAGAAGCCCCAGCTTTTCCTCTTTTCCACTCACTGCGGCATGGTTTCCCGCTGCTCTTGGCGTGAGAACCTCACAGAGAGACTCACGAATCGCCACCAACGCCGCACCATGCTTAATTAAGAGCTGCGTATACGCCTTCACCTCAGGCTCACGTGGCGAAAGGCTCTTCAAATACCGATTCCGTGACGCCAGCGCTTTTCGATATCTCACCCAGTGATCCCGATATTCCGGATCAATCTGTGATGCTAAAAAATCAAGATATTTCCTTCGGCTCTCCCCCCCGCCTCGGACCAAGTCCAAATCATCATTTCCCATCCAGACGACTAATCCGCTTGCCTCTAAATATTCACGACGGTCCACCTGATCATCTCCATCGCATTTTAGAGTCAGGCCTTTCCGATCCCCTCTCACCTGCAATTCATGCTCAGATGAAGTTCCCGCGATCCCAAAGCCCGCTGCTCCTTCACGAATCAACTGACGAACCTGCCTCGCACGCGGAGATTGTAACCTCATTAAGAGGCAAACTGCTTCTAGTAGCGAGGTCTTCCCTTGCGCATTATCACCCACGAAAACGTGCCCTTCCGGTGCAAGCGAGACCGATGCCTGCTCAAAACAGCGAAAATCCACCACTCGGAGGCTCTCAATCACACCTCAGAATCACCATCTTCCGATACTTTGGCAACGTGAAATACCCCTCAGGAGAAAAAATGTCATTTCTTTCTAAGAAAAGTCGATCTCACCCGTTCCAGCAAACGTGAAAGTGTCATCTTCTTTGCTGGCCAAATCATAATTCCTTCCCTAATTTTTTCAAAACTTCACGAACACCAGCGAACCTATTTTATGAGTCTCCACGCACAGCTTTCCCCAGAAGCCCAGGCCCGCCTCGCAGCTCAGCGAAGAACCTCCACCGTTTCCTCCCTTCTCATTGCCCTTCTGGTCCTTGCACTCATTGCCGTCATTCTCATGATTATCGGCTTAGCAATACCAAGTAAGGAAATCCCAACCATCGTGTCATACAGCGCTGGTAGCGAAGCTGAAGAAGACCTCCAACAGCGTAAAGTGCAGACAAATACACAACGTAAGCCTTCCTCGCCTTCCTCCTCTATGGCGAAGGTGATCGCTTCCACCACAGCGTCTCCAACCGCAATTCCTATTCCAGAAGTCGATGTCCCAGACCCAAGCACTAATTTCGGTGACGGAGATGACTTCGGTGACGGATGGGGAGATGGCGGTGACGGTGCAGGCGGCGGCTTTGGAAACATTCCAGTCGCCATGAAAAAGCGCTGTTCTCTTGCCGATCGACTCGCTCGACTCGAAGCGAACGGCGGAACCAAAGAGTGTGAAGACGCGGTAGTGAAAGCCCTTCAGTATTTTCAAAAAACCCAGAGTAAAGACGGGTCTTGGACGAAAGACCGTAAGGTCTCCATGACCTCTCTCGCCCTGCTCGCCTACCTTGGCCACTGCGAGACTGCTCAATCCGAGGAATTTGGTGAAACCGTTTTCTCCGCGATCACCTACCTGGTGAACAAATCCATGAAGAACAACGGCAAGCTCGCCGATGACTTCAAAAACGACCACTGGTGTTATGATCACTCCATTGCAGTCTACGCTCTCGCAGAAGCATACACCCTCTGCGTAAAATCTTTTAGCGAGAACATTCCAAACCTCGAGGAGGCCGTTCTCAAATCTGGTCAATTCATGATCAACAGCCAGCACAAGAGTGGCGGCTGGGACTACGGTTATAAGGAAGACAGCAAACGAGGAGGTGACACCTCCATCGTCGGATGGCACGTTCAGGCTCTCAAAGCCTGTAATCACACGGGCTTAGAATTTAAGAATATCCGCAAGTGTTCTCGCGCAGCTCTCGATTACATGGAAAGCAAGCAAATGAAGTCTGGCGCCATTGGATATTCCGGCCCGAAACTTCACGGAGACCAAGACGGGACAACCCTCGCAGCAGTAGGAGCGCTTTGCTTTCAGATGTGGGATAAATCCTCCTCACCTGTCGTTCGTAAGGCCTGCAAGTTCATTGACTCGAACATGAGGTTTGAATGGGAAGGCCCTGACTCAGATATCTACGGTCACTACTACGCTGCACAGGCCATGATCAACTACGGCGGAGATTACTGGAAAAGCTACAACAAACTCTTCCGTGACCAAGTTCTCAAAGCTCAAGCCAAAGACGGAAGTTTCAAAGACGTTGCCAGTAACGGCAAAGGGAAAATTAAGGCCGTCGGTTCTCTCTTCAAAGGCGGCGGCAGCACCAACACCCACTACCGCACCGCCCTCGCCACCATGATGCTAGAGGTTTACTACCGCTTCCTTCCTTCCAGCCAGAAGACCAAAGGTTAAGCCGTAAGTTTCTCAATTTTATTAAAAGCCCCGGCGCTCATGGCTCGGGGCTTTTTTGTGCTAGTTGATGAACTATTTGGAAATCGATTTTTTATGAGATCATTTAATTGGCATCTTTCTAGCCCTTCAGATAATTTCCTTTTTCATGGAGAAGGTCATGCCATTTTTAGAGTCCATCTGGGCGAAGCTTTATGCTCTTGTCAATGACTCCATGGATCACTGGCAGTGGGGAGCAATCGCTGGGGGCTTCATTATTGCGGCAATTCTTCTTCGCATACTCAACAAGACTCTCTTTGCCGAAGGTAAAGCATTCACTCGATTCGGGCGGCGCTTTTTCAAACCCGGGCGTCGCATCGGCGGGTATCCGATCGTCCTCACCCTTACCCTTTGGGGGCTTCATGCCGCGTTCCAGCAGAAACTCGATGGCGCGCCTTACATTCAAACGATCGCCCTTCTAGCCACCGCTTATGCGGCTTACCGACTTGCTACAGCCTTAGCGAAGACGACTTGGGCACCACGATTTGTCGGAAGCGTGATGTTTCTCTCCTTTGCGCTCCACCTCTTTGGTGCTCTCACGCCACTGATCGAAACACTTCAAAATCTCCGCATCCCACTTGGAGATCTCCGGATCAGCCTCTGGGCAATTCTCTCGGGGATCGGCTCTCTCTTTGTCCTTCTGTGGGTGGCCTCTCTTGGCACACTTTTTGTCGATACTGCGGTTTCTCAGCAAAAGGAAATCCCCCCCTCCATCCGAGTTCTACTTGGTAAGTTGGCCCGGTTTATTTTTTACCTCTCTGCGATCCTGATAGCGTTAAAGATTGGAGGAATTGATCTCGGTGTTCTCACCGTTTTTACCGGAGCACTGGGTCTTGGTGTGGGATTTGGACTACAAAAGGTAGTTTCAAACCTCATCTCCGGAATCATCATCCTTCTCGATAAATCGGTTAAGCCAGGCGATGTCATCGAGATCGATGGCTCCTACGGCTGGATCAACTCTCTCCGCACTCGCTATGTTTCTGTTCTCACTCGAGACAGAAAAGAACACCTCATTCCTAACGAGGATTTTATTACAAACCCCGTGATCAACTGGTCTTTCAGTGATGATAAAGTCCGCATTAAGGCAAATATCGGTATCAGCTATAAAATGGACGTCCAAAAGGCGATTGATCTCTGCGTAAAGGCTACCGCTCAAGCGAATCGTGTTCTTGAAACCCCCGAACCTAAATGCCTCCTTATGGGTTTCGGTGACTCCGCTATCGACTTACAAATTCGCTTTTGGATTCGCGATGCTCATCAAGGAGTCGCCAATATTCGCTCAGAAGTGCTCTTGAATATCTGGCATAGTTTTAAGGAGCACGGCATTGAAATCCCGTTCCCCCAGCGCGAGATCAAAATTATCTCCGAACCAGTGGAAGGAGAATAAAAAATGGTCGGGGCGACAGGATTCGAACCTGCGACCTCTTCACCCCCAGTGAAACGCGCTACCAAGCTGCGCTACGCCCCGACGTGCCAAACGGCGAGGCAGGTTTTGTCAGAGAATCGGGAATTGGCAAGTCTGGAATTTCCTGTCATCTCACTTTTGTCCACATGTTGAAACGCACTAAAGTAGCCATTGTCGGAGCCAGCGGATACACCGGTCTCGAGCTTCTTAAAATCCTCTTTTGCCACCCCAAAGTCGAGGTGATCGCAGTGACCTCTCGTGCCAATGCCGGAGCACCTATCACCAAGCTCTTTCCGCGTTTCGAAGGACACCCTGGAACCGACCTCGAGTTCATCGAGCCCGATATGCAAGCGATTGCAGCCACTGGGGCAGAAGTCGCTTTTCTTGCCCTTCCTCACGGAACTGCAGCACCATTTGCGAGTGAACTCTTGGACCTTGGTCTCAAGGTGATTGATCTCAGCGCAGACTTCCGGCTCGATGACAAAGACGTTTACGCCGATTTTTACGATCACCCCCACCCTGCGCCGGAGCTTTTGGACGAAGCCATCTTCGGGCTCCCTGAGGTGCACGGTGACGCAATCAAAGCGGCTCGGCTCGTGGCCTCGCCCGGCTGCTATCCAACTTCTATCATGCTTCCGCTTATACCGCTTTTAAAAGCAGGACTCATCGAGAAGGACAGCATCACCGTATCCTCGGTAAGCGGAGTCAGCGGAGCGGGACGGAGCGCAAGCATTCCACTCATTTTTGCCGAATGTAACGAATCCGTGCGTTCATACGGACTTCCAAGACACCGACACCTCTCGGAGATCGAGCAAGAGCTCACCAAGGCCGCAGGAGATCAGATTACGATTTCTTTTGTTCCCCATCTCATGCCTGTGACCGCAGGAATCCACACCACCATATTCGCGAAGCTTAAGAGTGACTTCTCTGCAGTAGAAGAAGCCCTCGAGGCGGCCTACGCCGATACTCCCTTCGTCAGATTACGAGGACCCGGAGGCAGCCCTGATACAAAACACGTCACCGGAACAAACTTTCTCGATATTGGCTGGCATCATGATCCACGAACAAATCGGGTCATCATTACGAGCGCGGAAGATAACCTTGGCAAGGGAGCTGCTGGTCAAGCCGTCCAAAGCTTTAACCTGATTGTCGGTAATTTAGAAACAGACGGGTTGCAAAAGCTCTAACCCCATCACAATCTCCATCTCCATTCTTCATGGACCTTCCTTACACACGCATCAAGGGCGGGGTCTGCGCTCCTCAAGGTTTTTCGGGTAACGCCGTTTCTTGTGGAATCAAAGACCCTTCCTCTGACCGACTCGACCTTGCACTGATCTATTCAGAAGTGCCTTGTCTTTCGGCTGGTGCTTTTACTCAAAACCGAGTGAAAGCAGCTCCAGTGCGGATGACTCAGAGCCATCTCCGAGCTAATCCACTTCGTGCAATTATCACGAATAGCGGAAACGCCAATGCCTGCACCGGCCCGACAGGAATGGCGGACGCGCGCACCATGGCTAAGGAAACGGCCAAGCTTCTCAAGCTGAAACAGCGCGAAGTCGCAGTGGCCTCGACTGGAGTCATCGGAATTCCCCTTCCGATGATGCGGATCAATCCTAAATTGGGATTACTCGTGGAGGGTCTCGATTTTAAGAAAGGTCACGATATCGCGAAAGCGATTATCACCAGCGATACGATCGAGAAAGAGGTCGCGATCTCCTTCAACTTAAATGGCGAGCGCATCCGGATTGGTGGCTGCGCGAAGGGAGCTGGCATGATTAATCCAAATATGGCGACTATGCTGTGTTACCTCACCACCGACGCCAAGGTCGGGCAATCTTGTCTCGATCGAGCCGTGCAAGATGCCGTGCAAAACACCTTCAACCGGATCACCATCGATGGTGACACCAGCACAAATGACACTGTGCTCGTCCTCGCAAATGGAGAGGCTAAAAACAAGATCATCAAACGCGGCACGAAGAGTTGTAAGGATTTTTGCCACGCTCTTCAGTTCGTGATGAACAAGCTCGCCAAAGCGATTGTTCGTGATGGAGAGCGCGTCACAAAGTTTGTCACCGTTAAAGTCAAAGGCGCACGTTCGAATAACGACGCCAAAAACGCAGCTGAAGCAGTCGCTAATTCCGCTCTCGTGAAATGCTCCTGGAATGGCGAAGATCCAAACTGGGGCCGTATTATTCACGCGGTCGGCTACTCAGGAGTGAGTATGCGTGAAGAGGTACTCGATATTTACTTCGACAAAAAAATCGCCTGCCAAGGAGGTCTTCAAGCAAAGACCAATCCAGAAGTTCTCTGCTCAATCGTGCAGAAAAAAGAATTCACCATCACGATCGACCTCAATCGAGGAACTGGCGAGCACCACATCTACACCTCCGATCTTTCACCGGAGTATGTTGATTTCAACCGCTCGGAATACGCCTATTGGAAACAAGCGAAGAAGGACGGAATCTTCGATTCTTAGTTACAAACTTGAGCAGGTCAGACTCTGATCCATGGCATGAGCCGGATTCTCTGAGTCACTATCGCCCACGACGACAGCTGGAACTCCTGCGACGGTTTTGCCCGGCTCAACATCATCGAGAACGACACTCCCGGCACCGATTTTTGCGCCTGTGCCAATCTCGACACGGCCTAAAATTTTAGCTCCAGCCCCAATTAGGACGCCTGAGCGGACAATCGGGTGACGGCTTCCTGTTTGTTTGCCCGTTCCTCCAAGGGTAACTTCATGAAGAATCGAAACATCATCTTCTACAATCGCGGTTTCTCCAATCACTAGGCTGGTAGCATGATCGAGGAAAATCCCACATCCAATCCGAGCTGCAGGATGAATATCGACCCCTAAAACTTCGCTCGCTAAACTTTGGAAATACAAAGCCAGATCACGGCGATCGTTTTTCCAAAGCTGATGACTGATTCGGTAAGTCGAGATTGCTTTATAACCTTTATAAAACATCAATGGCTGAATCAACCCAGTGCACGCTGGGTCACGCTCGTGAATCGCGAGAAGATCATGAGCCATGCTATTGACGAGCTGAGGATGATCCGCAAGAAGCTCCATCCAGAGCGGAAGCAGTTCATCACGAGTCATATCCTCGCGCGCAAGTTTGCGAGAAAGGCGCGCTGCAATGGCCTCCTTGAAGTCTGCTCGGCTCAGAAAGACATCATCCATAAGACTGCGCAGCCACCGCTCCTTATCCGCAATTTCAACGGCTTCTTGCCTCATCCTGCCCCAAAGCTCATCGAGTTTAGGATTTCCATGTGCACAGAGAAGATTCTCACTCGCTCCGCTTGATTGATTATGCTCTCCTTTCATCAGTGAGGATTTCTCAGAAACTCGATTATGCCTGCCGCGCCCTTGTCCACTTAGCGCGGAAGCACGATGGCGAGTCAGTTGTTCGGGCTGATGATATTGCAGAAAGTGAAGTGATACCACCTAGTTTTTTAGCTCAAATTCTTCATGAGCTCAAACGTTGTGGTTTTGCCACCAGCCGGCGAGGAAAAACGGGAGGCTGGAAACTCGCAAAAACCCCCGACCAAGTGACGCTGCTCGAAGTCGTGGAAGCTCTCGAACCCGATACCCTTGGCGCACAAAACTCCCCCCAAGGAGAATCCGGAACCGCGGTGCATGAGACCTTCACCGCCGCACGAGAAGCGACCAAAAAAGTGCTTTCTACCACGACTCTCGAAAAATTAGCAGCTGGCGCGGAACCAATGTATTTCATTTAGGACGTAACTACCTCATCGGAAGTTGAAAATCCCTTGCCTCCCTAGGGCTCTCGCGCAAGGTTGAAGCGTGCCTGACACTCATCCCCAGTTAGATTTAGCAAAGCGTACCGCAACGGTGCTGCGTGATGCTGGGCACACCGTTTATTATGCGGGTGGTGCGGTGCGTGACCGTCTTCTTGGCAAAGAACCAAAAGATTACGATATCGCGACTTCCGCGACACCCGCCGAGGTTCAAAAACTCTTCCAAAAGAGCGATGCTGTAGGCGAACACTTCGGAGTGATCATCGTGAAGGGAAAAAACGAAGCGATCGAAGTCGCCACCTTCCGGACTGATGGGAGCTACAAGGACGGACGTCGGCCTGATCAGGTCGTCTTTTCCACACCAGAAGAAGATGCACAACGACGGGACTTCACCATCAACGGACTTTTTGAAGATCCGTTCACTGGTGAAGTAGTCGACTACGTTGGCGGACAAGAAGATTTAAAAGCGGGCGTGTTACGTGCGATTGGTAATCCAACTGAGCGGTTCCAAGAAGACGCGCTTCGGCTGATGCGCGCGGTGAGATTTGCAACGCTCACAGAATTTCGACTTGAAGAAGCAACCCACGCCGCGCTCGCTGAGAACGCTCATCTATTAGAAAAAATTTCCCCCGAGCGAATTCAGGCTGAGTTTTCCCATATTATCGGATCGGTGAACCGTTCTCGCGGACTCGATCTCTTGATCGAATCTGGTCTCGCTAAAATTTTCTTCCCAGAGCTTCTCGATCTCATCGGCTGTGAACAGCCTCCACAATGGCATCCCGAGGGTGACGTTTACGTGCACACGCGCATTGCGCTCAATCTTTTGGGCGAAGCTCCACTCCCCTTGTGTCTCGCAGTGCTCCTTCACGATATCGGGAAACCTGCGACTCAGACTTGGGATGAGAAGGCGCAGCGGTTTCGATTCAACGGTCACGAATCACTAGGCGCGGAAATGGCTGAGAACATCATGCGTCGCTTACGCTACTCGAAGCAAATCATTGAAGAAGTTTCCTTCATGGTGGGTCGCCACATGCGTTTCATGCATGTGCAAGACATGCGCACCGCGAAGCTGAAACGCTTCATGTCAGCAGAAACCTTCCCGATGGAACAGGAACTGCATCGAGTCGATTGCGCGAGCTCAAATGGCTTTACCGAAAACTATGATTTTCTGATTCAAAAGCAGGAAGAATTCGCGAATGAACCTCTCATTCCGCAGCCAATTCTCACTGGGCACGATCTCATCGATGAGATTGGACTTTCCCCTAGCCCGCAAATGGGCGAAATCCTCCGCGCGGTGCAGACCGAGCAACTTGAAGGGCGGATTTCTGATAAAGAATCAGCCCTCACCTTCGTAAAAAATTTCAACAAATGAGTATTCCTACCGAACACGACGATCCCATCAACGCGCAAATCCTCAGCATCTCCGAGGACTTGGTCTCTGGATTTCAACGCGACCCTTTCGGTCTCATCGCGGAGAAATCTGGGGTTGAACTCCCGATCGTTCTCGAGCGGATTTCTGCAATGCTTGGAGCTGGCGTCATCCGCCGCGTCCGCCAAACGCTCCTTTCGACCAAACTCGCTCATGGCGCACTCGTGGCATGGAAGCTTCCTGAGGAAAAACTTAATGCTGCCTTTGACTTCATGGCAAAGGAAGACCCCTTCTCCGGTCACGTCGTGATCCGCTCAACGGACAGCGAAATCTCCGGAGCGACTTATCGCCTCTGGACCACTCTGAAAGTTCCACAAGGCGAGTCGCTCGAAGAACACGGAAACGTGCTCAAGCGTATCGTCGGAGCCGAGGAGTTCATCCTCATGCCCGCAAATGGGGTCTTCGCTCTCGGCGTCGGGCACGTCCGCCGCAAGGGGCTTGAGCCTGGGGCTAAACTCCCTAAGCCAGCTGAAATGATGACGACCACCGTGGTCGAACTAAACGAAGAAGAATGGACTGTCCTCCTCGCAATCAAAGAAGAACTCAAGCCCGAGGAAGTCGTTAGAGACTGCTGGGTAAA
>JBDNAW010000004.1:0-22123 GCA_039768255.1 Akkermansiaceae bacterium
AGCAATCAAGCTTGCTCCTCATTCCCTCAACCATTATCTCACCAGCGAAATGGCTCGTATCAACGAAAACTTCCTCAAGCTCAAAGCCGGTTACCTCTTTCCGGAAATCGCCCGCCGCGTCAACGCCTACACTGATGCCGAACCCGAAAAGGCTAAACGCCTCATTCGCTGCGGCATCGGCGATGTCACCGAGCCCGTCCCCGTCGCCGCTCGTGAAGCGATGAAAAAAGCCGTCGATGAACTCGGTAACCGTGGCTCCTTCCGTGGCTACGGGCCCGAGCAAGGCTACCCGTTCCTTCGCGAGACCATCGCAGAAAACGCTTACGCCGGGCTCAATATCGATGCAGGTGACATCTTCGTCTCCGATGGCTCCAAGTGTGACTCCGGGAACATCCTCGATATCTTCGGCCAAGGAAACACCATTGCCGTCACCGATCCTGTCTACCCCGTCTACGTTGATACCAACGTCATGGCTGGTAACACTGGCGAGGCAAACGACGCTGGCGAATACGAAGGACTGATCTACCTCAAGTGCACCGCAGAAAACGGCTTCGTCCCCGCCATCCCCGAGGAAAAAGTGGACCTCATCTACCTCTGCTACCCGAACAACCCCACCGGAACCACTGCCACCCGCGAGCAGCTCGAAGCTTGGGTCGCCTACGCGCTCAAAAACGACGCCATCCTCCTCTACGATGCTGCCTACGAGGCCTTCGTCCAAGATGACAGCATCCCCCGCTCCATTTACGAAATCGAAGGTGCCAAAGACTGCGCCATCGAATTCCGTTCCTTCTCAAAAAATGGCGGCTTCACCGGCGTCCGCTGCGCCTACACCGTCATCCCCGAGACCGTCACCGGAGCTACCGCTAGCGGTGAACGTATCCCACTCAAACAACTCTGGTCCCGCCGTCATTCCACTAAGTTCAATGGCGCTTCCTACCCCGTCCAGCGCGGAGCCGAAGCGATCTACTCCGAGGCTGGCAAGGCCGAAGTCGCCGAACTCGTGAATCACTACATGACCAACGCAAAACTCCTCAAGGACGCTTGTGAAGCACTCGGCCTAAAAGTCTGGGGTGGCGAAAACGCACCTTACGTCTGGGTCGGCTGCCCGGAAGGAGTCAGCAGCTGGGAAATGTTCGACAAAATGCTCGGAGGCGCTCAAGTCGTCGTCACCCCTGGTTCCGGATTCGGAGCAGCGGGCGAAGGCTTCTTCCGCATCTCTGCCTTCAACTCCCGCGAGAATGTTGAAGAAGTCTGTGAGCGCCTCAAGGCCATGGTTTAATACTTGGGGCCTCCTCAATTTTTCAAAAACGGTCACTCCACGGAGTGGCCGTTTTTTGTATCTGGATGACGAAAAATCCTCACTGAATCAGCCCAAGTAGTATTGCTGATCATTCCCAGATGGAGCTTAGAGATTCCCAATGAAGGAAAATTCCGCTATCAACGAGACTTATGAAATCGCTCTGTTGTTCACTGCTTGTCCTCTCCTGCCTCATCAACATCGCTTGGAGTATGACACATTATCCTTGGACGCTCACCAGCGAAGTCTTTGCCACGGCGCAGCCGAAGTCCGCGGAAGCTGATCGTTCTCCCAAGGCCCAAGTCAGCGCTGCGAATGCTTTTCTAGCCACCCTTTCTGATGATGAAAAAAAGCAGGCCCTTCTCCCACTGAATGACCCCGAGCGCCAAAAGTGGACCAACGTCCCGACGAAAGCAACCGACGGTGGTATCCGCCTCGGTGATCTCACCAAGCCTCAGCTCGAGCAAGCCGTCGCCTTTCTCTCTACCGTCTTAAGTGAAAACGGCTATCTCATGGCGCGCAACATCATGCTCGCCGATGACCTCCTCATTAAAAACGAGAACCGAGCAAAACGCCGTGGTGGTTTAGGCGCGGCAAACTACTGGATCGCGATCTTTGGCACACCTTCCGAAACAGAACCTTGGGGCGTGCAGTGGGACGGCCATCACGTCGCGGTGAACCTAACCATCGTCGGAGAAAAGATGACTCTCTCGCCCGCCTTCATCGGAACACAGCCGCACAAGTTTATGCTCGGCGAGCAAGAAATCACGCCCATGAAAAATGAGATCGCCTGGGCCGTCGCATTGATGGAAAGCCTCGATAAGAAGCAGCGGAAGCAGGCAATCATCAACACTAAGCGCGGCCGCATGCAAGCCGGAGCGGGAAAAGATGGCTACATCCCACCTGCAAAAGGCCTTCCTTGTAAAGACCTCACCGAAGCACAGCTCGCTCAGCTTTTAAAACTCGTCGGCCTCTGGGTCGATGACCTTCCAGCAAAACCCGCCGCCGCTCGCATGAAGGAACTGGAGGGACAACTCAAGAAGGCACACTTCGCTTGGTATGGCCCCTTCGCTCCCGGAAGCGACGCTTCTTATCATCTCGTCGGCCCTGAGATCATTTTAGAATACACCGGCCAAGACCTCGGGGGGAATCCTCTCGATCACATTCACTCGGTTTACCGGAATCCCGCCAACGAATACGGCGCTCAGTGGATTAAGTAAGAGTCCAGACAGAACATGACGAGTCTGCGGGACATGCTCCTACTGGGCATGATCCCGCCAAATCCAGCGGAAAGTATCAGGTAAAATCGCGCCGCCGTGTTTGCCATTGTGGCCGCCGTCCCCGCCTACGAATTTGTAGTCGTAATTACGAAACTTCAGGGCCTTTTCCATCTGGAGATTCGCAAGCCACCAGTTGCCAAATTGGTTATCAAGGTCCCCAGATCCACCCTGCAAGAAAACGCGGATATCACGCTTTTTTTCCAGCCGCACCAAGGAGGGATAAACATGACCGCCTTTGATATTGGTAAAACTTCCGATGTGGCTGATCACCTTGTGAAACAAGTCCGGCCGTTCCCATGCCGCGGTAAAAGCACAAATCCCTCCCGAGCTTGATCCACAAATAGCACGACGTTTCGGGTCGTTCGTTAGCTTCACTTTCTCCGCAACTGCCGGAAGGATTTCTTTTTCCAAAAACTCGGCATACTTGGAGCTGAGGATATCATATTCGTTGGCACGATTCCGCTTATTCTTGAGCGTATCCCAGCTTTGGCGACCTTCAATTTTAGCAGTAAAAAGCCCGGGATTGACAAAAATTCCCACCGCCATCGGCATCTCCCCACTTGCGATCAGATTATCCATCACCGTCGTCGCCTTGAATGATCCCTGAGGTCCGAGGTAAGCATGACCATCCTGGAAAACCATCACCGCCGCCTTCTTAGTGCCATCATATTGTGCGGGAACGTAGAGATACCACTGGCGGAGCGTGCCAGGATAAATCTCACTCTTGAGTTCATACCGTGTCACCTTCCCCTGTGGAACATCCAGCTTCACTGCAGAATCTGAATGCACGGGATATTCCGTTTCGGCATGAACGAAATTGAGAAAAGCAAAAGTAGCGGCTAGGAATTTCATCCCCTTTAGAACATCTCAAGCATTCTCATCCTTTCCAAAAATCGCAGAGAATCGAAAGATCATCTCGACTCTCAAATGCTTTATCTTCTGGGATTTTTGCCCAGCGCACCTCAAGTGATCGCCAGCATCCATCCGTGCTCGATCATGTCGCAGAGCGCGGACCCGCCTCTTCTGAAGAAGCTTTTCAGCTTCACCAAGGTGCGCAACTACCAAGAAATCCAGCCTTAGAGCTTGGACTTCGCCGCCGCGATATCCGCGATAATCTGAGCTTTTAGCTCATCGATCCCGTTGAACTTTTTCTCCGCACGGATTTTACGGGTGAAGCCCACCTCCAGTATCCAGCCGTAGGCATCCGGCACGTCATTGGAAAAAAGATGCACCTCAAGGTTCCGCTTCATTGAGGCATCGACCGTCGGGCGCGTTCCCACATTCGCAACTCCACTCACCTGATGATTTTCCCAACGAGCAGTCACTGCATAAACGCCATTCGCCGGAAGAAGCTCCTCCGCTACTGCAACATTTGCGGTAGGAAATCCCAAGGTCCGTCCCAGCTGCTTCCCCTGCTGGACTTCGCCAAACACGTAATATTCCCGACCCAATAAGCGGGCCGCTTTTTCCAAATCTCCTTCCTCCAAGGCAACCCGTATCGACGAGCTACTGATGCGCTCTTCCCCCGCACACACCGGCTCCACTTTGAAAACCTCAATCCCCTCAACCCACTCATCCAAAAGGTCAACATTTCCCGAACGACCTTTGCCAAAACTCCAATCATGCCCCGCCGCGAGTCGCTTCACCCCCGTCGCAGCGAGTTCATCCGCAAACTCTCTCCCCGGCACCGCCGCAAATTCCCGCGTAAACTCTACCACCACTAAGAAATCGACCTTCAACTCCGCAAGCACCCGCTCTTGATGCGCGAGTGATCCGATAATCTTCCGCGGAGCTTTCCGCCCAGGAGCAAGTATCTCCACTGGTGGCGGGTCAAAAGTCAGCACCCCTACCCGCCCCGCACCGCGCGCCGCATCGATCACTGCTTGGTGTCCGAGATGAAAGCCATCAAAAACCCCCAAAGCCAAGCCGAATTCCGATCCAGACTCGCCAGCTTTCAGTTCCTCAAGCCCTCGGTAAGTGATCACGACGAGACCAAAGGAAAATTCGCCAAATAAGTCACCCCAAATCATGAAATTTCTCTCTTCCCATCATCATCAACTTATTCATAGTAGGCGGATGCATAAACAAATACACGCTCGCTCATTAAAACGGTTCATGGGACCGGTAACAGCCATTGTCTCGTTATCCAGCCTTCACGCCATCGACCTGATCGAAAACTTTGAAGGCACCGAAGTTGATGCCGCCGTATGGGATACCGGCGGTGCCAAAACACTCTCCGTCTCAGGTGGCCTCCTCACCATGGAAGATGGTGCCGGAAACTGGGCCAATGGAAATATCCGCAGCCAACAACGCTTCTTCCTCCCCGAAGCTGGAGAAACCACTTCCATCGAATGGGTTCTCGGACCAGCTACAACAAGTGCGGAGGCCGCTGGAGGCCAAACTGTGCGTATGCAAATCGGCATCATCAGCGCCAATCAAGCTGGAGATAATCCAGAGCACTATCCGAATAACACCGGCGGCGTCTGGATCGATCTCGATCAATTCTTCAATACCGATCTCGCGAATGCCGCAGGAGTCGTCTTCACCGCGAATGACACCAAGCCAGCCAACCAAAATGCGACTGATTTCGGGACTGTCTTCCCAACATGGGACTGGAAAACCAGTAATGTCACTTACCGTCTCGACATCACCGAAACCGGATACACTTGGTTTGAAAACAACACCGAAGTTAATAGCCTCAATTGGACAGATTTCGAACTTGATACCGAATTCGACAATGGATTCCGGGTCATCGCGCTCGGAATGAATTACGACACCGGGCGAGGCTCCACCTCTTTTGAATCCGTATCCGTGACCAATGGTCAAGGGCCACCTTCACTCGTCACCTCATTTCAAAGTTCGCAGAACCTTGTGACCTCTAACCAGACGGTCACCTTATCATGGATCATGGATCCTGCTGCCAGCGGAGAAATCGATAATGATATCGGAAATATTGATAATTTCACCACCAATGGCGAAGGAAACATCGCCGTGATCATGCCAGAGGTGACCGAAGAAACCACTCTTGAATACACCCTGACGGCAACGCAAGGAGGTGAGACCGCAACCCGCACTATCAGCCTCACCGTCAGCCCACAACCTGATATTAATCTAGATGATTTTCTCGATGATTTCGATGCCAGCTTCCTCAACGAAGAAGAATGGGAACACCTTGGAGATAAGGCGTACTCGATTGAAAACTCACTCGTCACTTGGGCCTCTGAAAGTAGTAACTGGGGACATGGAGAAGTCGCTTCCCTCAAAACCTACCCCATTCCTCAGAATGAAAATACCACCACCATCACCTGGATCCTTGGAACAGCAACAGTTCTCAATAATGCGGCCGCTGACGAAGCGCGCGCAATCCGCCCCATGTGTGGAATTTTCAGCTCCTTTGAAGACCATCCTTGGAGCCGCCAGCACTGGCAGAACGACACTGGAGGCCTCTGGCTCGATATCACGAATCTCTCGAGCACCCGTACTGATGGAGTCACCGGAAACATCGTCACTGCAAATGACACCAAGGCCTTCGAATCCAATGGAACCATTCTCAGTGGATTCGATTTCCTTTGGAACTGGGAAACCGAAGAGACTACGATCAAACTCGTTCTCTCCAGCACCGGTTATACTTGGATGCATAAAGAAGACGAACTCCACACCGCCACTTACGCCGATGACGGAATCGACACCGAATTCGCAAATGGCTTCAAAGTCATGTTCTCCGCAATCAGCTCGGACGACGGTCGCGGAACCATTTCACTCAACTCGATTCAAATCAATAACGGCGGAACTCCCCCTGCTGGTGACGAACTCGCGATCTCTAACATCACCTACAATGATGACAATTCAGTGACTCTCACTTGGAATTCACAAGCGGGAGTGAACTATAAGATCGAAACTTCGACCGACCTCGATAACTGGATCGAGCAAACCGATGGAGTCGCAGCCGACGGTCCGACTCGTGAGTTTACCCTCACCGCTTCGGGCGGCACCCGGTTCTACCGAGTTGCAGAGGAGTAGAAATCCTCACTCCCCCTCTCTCAAAGGCCACTCTTCCTAACGGAGGGTGGCCTTTTTTAAGGAACTCGAAAGAAAGAGCTGAGCTGCTCACCACGTTTCAAATACCTTAAGATGCGCCACGTTCTGAATTCTCACCCCCTCCGCGCAATCGTTTGCAGTTTAGGTTTCTTGGCCTCCTTGCAAGCAGCTCCCCTTAAAGTGGTCTCCTACAATATCAAGCATGGCCTTGGGATGGATGGGAAGCTGGATCTTGAGCGTGTCGCCGCGGTCATCGCAAAAGAGGATCCAGACCTTGTCGCTCTTCAGGAAGTCGATCAAAATTGCAGCCGCTCCGGTAAGATCGATCAAGCAGCAGAACTCGGCCGACTTCTTAAAATGCATCATCGCTTTGGGAAATTCATGACATTCCAAGGCGGCGAATACGGCATGGCGGTACTCTCGCGATTTCCAATTGAAAAAACAATCCGCCACCAGCTCCCGAGCGGTGCCGAACCACGCTGTGCACTTGAGATCATCGTCTATCCCGACGGCTGGCAGACGCCGCTGAGCCTCATCGGGATTCATCATGACTGGACCGAAGCCGAGCTCCGAGTCCCGCAGGTAAAAACCCTTTTAGAAAACCTCCAAGAAACGAAACACCCCGTCATTCTCGCGGGCGATTTCAATGCAGAGCGTGACGATGATTCTCTCGCCCTCCTTGCCGCTCAAAATTGGAAAATGCTCCGCACCCACATCACCCCCACTTGGCCCTCTGCTGAGCCGAAGGTGGAAATCGATTTCTTCTTTGCCCGAGACATCGGAGAGATCAGCTTTCAAGAAAAAGTCATCGACGAAAAAGGAGTCTCTGATCACCTCCCCATCTCTCTTTCTCTGACGCAGAATATTCCCGCCCTCACCCCGATTCTTAACGATGGAAAGCCCGTTCAAATCCTCTCTTGGCGACTCCCCACCAAAGGAGCAGCTGATCATGTTTCCGCAACAATCGAGCTCTCGGACTTAGGAGATCTAGAAACTCTCTCGCTCATCCACCACCGTGGAAATGGAAATCGAATCATTGCTTCGACGACTGATCTTCAAAAGAAAATGACACTTGATGGCCCCCTCGATTTTCCCGCGGGAAATCACCTCATTTTTCTAGAAGCGACCTTCCAACCCGGCACAAATCTTGATCAAAAAATCACGATCCAAGTAAACTCCGCGATCACTCATCAAAAAAAGATTCTCGCGACTGCAAATCCATCCGCGACCCAGCGCTTCGCGTATCCCATACACCGTCATAACGCTGACGATTGCCACACCTTCCGCATCCCAGGATTAGCAAAGGCGCCGGACGATTCACTCCTCGCCGTTTATGACATGCGCTACAAGTCCTCTCGCGACCTTCAAGGAGACATCGATATCGGCCTCTCTCGCTCCACCGACGGCGGACAGACTTGGAGTAAGCCACGGCCCATCATGGACATGGGCACTTATGGCGGGAAAGGCCAAGAGGAAAACGGCTGCTCGGACCCGTGCATTCTAGTCGATGAAACGACGGGTGAAATTTTCGTCTTTGCCCTCTGGGTTCACCAACGTGCAGGTTCACATCAATGGGTAGGAAATGGCTCCATGCCCGGATTTAAAATCGGTGAAACCGCACAATTCATGATGGTGAAATCATCCGACTACGGACTCACCTGGACCGATCCCATCAATCTCACCAAGCAGGTGAAAGATCCCGCGTGGTATCTTTTCGCCCCCGCTCCCGGAAATGGCATCACTTTAAAAGACGGAACACTCGTGATCCCAAGCCAAGGCCGCGATTCCAAAGGGCATCCTTTTTCCAATATCACTTATTCGAAGGATCATGGGGAGACGTGGTTCGTTTCCGCTCCTGCTCGGAGTAATACCACGGAATGCTCCCTCGCCGAACTCCGTGACGGATCACTCATCCTGAATATGCGAGACAATCGAAATCGAAGCGACAAGTCCGCGACCAATGGACGTGCCGTCTCGGTAACTCACGATCTCGGCAAGACCTGGACGAAGCATTCCAGTGATCACTCGCTCCTCACTGAGCCCGTCTGCATGGCCAGCCTCATTCGACACAAAAACCTCCTCCTCTTTTCAAACCCCAACCACCGTTCCCGCCGAACAAACATCACCCTCCGTGCTAGTCTCGATGATGGCACCACATGGCCAAAACGCCTTCTGCTTGATTCCGCAGGAAATGGTTATGGCTACTCTTCTCTCACCATGATCGATGATCAAACAGTTGGCATTCTCTACGAATCTTCCCAAGCTGACCTCATTTTCCAACGTATTCCCCTCAACGATTTAATGAAACCATGAAATCCCTCACCTTCGTATTATCTCTCGGCATCTCGCATGCGGAACTCATGCCAAAGTCCGCCGAGACCTTCGGCGAAAAATTCCCCAATCTCGATAACCGCGCCACCGGTGAATGGTGGAAGCAAAACCCCAAGCCGGAAGCCACTCCCGAGAAGAAAAAGAAGAGCCGTCATAAAGCTCTTCTCCCACTTAACGTCCCGCGTGAAGAGGTCATTGGCTTTGCCGTCTACACGCTGCAGGGCTCCATACTCAAACTCACCGCACAACTTTTCCCCCTTCTTCCAGAGGAAACTCAGCTGGTCCGCCTTGAGGTAAAAGAGGGAGAAACCTGGAAGCAGATTGCGGAAGAAAAAATCACTTATCCCGGATGGTCTGCACATTTCCAAATCAACGATTGGAATAGCTCAAAAGATCACGCCTACCGTATCCGCCATGCCGAGAAAGCAACCTTTGAAGGACTTATCCGGAAGGACCCAATAGACAAAGCCTCAATCGTGGTTGGGAACCTCTCCTGCAATTCTTCCCGCACCAAAGGTCCACGTCCTTTGATCGTAAAAAACCTCATCGCACAAAATCCCGACATCCTCTTCTTTGCCGGAGATCAGACTTACCACCACACACAACACACCAGTGGATGGCTTGAATTTGGAATGCAATTCCGCGATGTCATGCGTGATCGTCCCACCATCACCATCCCTGATGATCACGACGTCGGCCAGGCAAACCTCTGGGGTGAAGAAGGAATCGTCGCGACTAACCCCGCTGGCCCAAGCGGGGGATACTACTACCCCGCCGCCTACGTGAACATGGTACAGCGGCAGCAGACTTGGCACCTGCCTGATCCCGTCGATCCCCGCCCGATCAAAAATGAGATCGGCGTTTACTTTACTAGTCTCACCTACGGTGGTGTCTCCTTCGCCATTCTCGAGGACCGTAAATTCAAGACCGGCCCTGAAGGAACCATCCCAAAGATGGGCCCACGTCCGGATCACATCAATGATCCGAGCTACGATCGCAAGGCCGTCGATGTCGATGGACTCAAACTCCTCGGCGAACGCCAGCTCAAGTTCCTCCACGACTGGTCACAGGATTGGACGGACGCAGAAATGAAAGCGGTCCTTTCCCAAACAGCCTTCTGCGGAGCAGTTCACATTCACGGAAATCCAAATAACCGTCTCCTTGCTGATCTCGATTCAAATGCTTGGCCGCAAACGGGCCGAAACAATGCCCTTCGGGAAATTCGACGGGGCTGGGCCACCCACCTCTGCGGTGATCAGCATCTCGCAGTCTCAGTGAAGCATGGCATCGATGCGCACGGTGATGGTCCTTATGCCTTCACCTCTCCCGCGCTCGTCAACACAATCTACGGCCGCTGGTGGCATCCCGACGATGAAAAAGCAGGGCCAAATCCCGTTCCTAATTCCCCCCTCCCATGGACCGGTGATTTCCTCGATGGACTCGGAAATAAAATCACGATGCTCGCTTACGCCAACCCCGAGGATCGAAATGATGAACAGAAGCGCGCAGATGGCTACGGCATTTCCCGTTTCCACAAAGACACCGGAAAGGTCACCTTCGAGTGCTACAAGCGCTTCACTGATGTCACAATCGACAAAGCGACCGCACAGTTCCCGGGATGGCCCATCACTTTCAATGCGCGGGATAACGACGGACGAACACCCATCGCCCACCTTCCTTACAACGTCGATCTTAAGAATCCGGTGATGCAAGTCATCAATGAGACTTCTGGAGAAATCCTCTACACCGCCCGCATGAAAGCGAATAAAGGAAAGCTCCCCATTTACTCCCATGCACCGCACACTATTAAGATCGGAAAGAACAAGCCGACTCGGATTTTAAAGAATGGAGTGACCCCATAAATTTCATCATTAAAAAAGCCCGAGAGGATCACTCCTCTCGGGCTTTTTGGTGAATGCATACAAATTACTTCCCAATCGCGTAGAGGTGCGTCTGGGTTGCAACGTAAACAACGTTGTTCGCGACAACGGCACTTGAGTAGATCGGTGCGGGGAACTCGATGGTGCCGAGGACCTCCTTAGCAGTCCCAGCTTTGAGGATATGAAGTTCACCATCCTCAGTTCCAAGCCAGACTTTGCCATCGGCAACGAGGGTGGAACCCCAGATGCGGGACTGGGTTTCGTGAGTCCAGTGGAGCTTGCCGGATTTGGCATCGAAGCAGTGGATGTCCCCATCATATTCGGCCGCGTAAACGAGACCATCTGCGACACTGAGAGTGGAGATGGAACGACCGACTTCTTTGTTCGTCCAGACGGGCTTTCCATCAGGTCCGATGCAGAGGATTTGGCCGACACCATCACCGTGCTCGGGGTCTTGGCCGATGAGGAGATAGGTATTTCCGCCATCAACGACTGCAGTGCCGATGACTTCGCTTGGTCCGGCGTAGGTCGCATACTTGATGGGCTTGCCCTCTTTCTCACGATACTCCTTCGGGTTACAATCAATGCGCCAGAGTTCTTTAAAAATGCCGAAGCCGTCTTCGTCTTTCTCAGCGACGGGATCGAACGCGTAGGTGAATCCATCACCACCGCCCCAGACGATCGCGTCTTTTCCATTCAGCTGGCCGAAGGCAGGCGAGGACCAAGAAGCGTGAAGAACGCGGGTGGAAACTCCGGCGGTTTCTTCTCCGAGGAGTTCACCGGTGTTTTTATCAAGTGAGACGAGCGACGGGGCGGACTCGTTTGGAATATTGGTGTGGGACCAATCGACGCCATTTGAAGTCGCGGTGAAGAGTTGGTCTCCAACGATTACGGGCGAGCAGGAAGAAACGTTGTGCGGGAAAACGCCAAGCTCTTCGCGCATATCGTAAATCCAGATGATGTCCGCGGACTGGTTTCCGATTTCTACCGGATTACCATCGGTGGAAGAATACTTCGCTTCGTCTTTATAAGGGCCGTCATTTCCATTCGCCATGCCTGCGACATCAAGACAAATAACCTCGCCACGGTTCGTGACCAGCCACATGCGATTTCCTTCGATCGCAGGAGAGGAGCAGAGACCGACGTATTCCCAGTCGCTCACCTTACCAGCGCCGAGCTTTGGAATGACGAGCTGCCAAGCGAAAGAGCCATCGCTTTCATTGAAAGCCATGAGGACTCCACGATCACCTTGCTGTTTCTCATCACGAGGAGATTCATTGTTCGTGCCGACGATGACTAGTCCACCTGCCACAACGGTGTTTCCGTATGCTTGAGAACCGAGCTTCGCGGCCCACTTGATATTCTTGGCCTCAGCCAGATCAGCGGACTCATCGTCCTTGAGGTCGCCTGGGTGGATATTGACCGGAAGATCATCAGCAATGCCCACCATGTTTCGCGATGGCGTGCCGCCCCACATGGGCCATTCTTTGGTGATCTCCGCAGCGGGAGTGGTGACTTCGGTAGCCGTGGCGACATCAGATGATCCGGTGATCGAAGAGTCGCCTTGTTTGACAGGCTCAGCGGAATCGCAGCTCACAAAAAAGAGCGCGGAAAGTGAGAGAAGGTGGAGAGGTTTCATGGAAATATTCTACAGAGGAAGTGAGGTTACTCGGAAGCAGTGATTTTTAAGTTATCAATGTAAACGCGCTTTTGCGCTTGTGGAGAGAAGGCGAAGATGCCGGGGGATCCTTGTGGGTGAAGGCGTTTGACGGGAACTTGGATCGTCCACTCGGCGGGCTCGGGCTCACCTTTGGCGTAAGCTTTAGCGAGGACAACTCCGCTTCCGTCGCCATTGTCCTTGATGGCGGTTTTGAGGTGATACCAGGTGTTCGCTTTGACGGGGAATTTGACGGACTGCTGGACGCGCTCGTAGTTGGAGGAGACTTCGAGTTGGTTTTTATTACCGACGAGGGTGATGCGGTAGCGCTGGTTGACAAGACCAACCTCGGATTTGATGCGTCGGTTGCCATCGGTCATGACGTCGGCTTCGAGCACGTAATTTTTCATGTCCTCGCCGCCGAAGAAGTTCATTGTGCGCTGGAAGAGGACGTTATCGAGACGGTTTGCGATGACCTTGGAGCCGTCTTTTTCGAGCACGTGCCACTTGATGCGTGCGCCCAGCCAAGCGAGCGGTGGAAAGTTCACTTTTTCGCCTTTATGCTCCATGGGAAGCGGGGTGGATTCGAAATCCTCGGAGTATCCGATGGCGGCTTCGACCCGGCCGCGAGTGGTGGCGGACATCCCCTTATGAGTGACTTTGAGCGCTCCGGCAGAAATAGCAGCATCGGCTCCGGCAGTGAGGGAGCCCGTGGCGGGATCGAGAGTAGCATCGACCTCGGCCTTCACGCGAGCAGTGGGTGGGATGAATTTTTCCCAACTCAGGCCTTCGGTGACTTCGGCGATGCGTTGTCCGGATTTGTTAAGACCGAAGACTTTAAAGTTCTGGGTTTTCCCGGGAGCAATGGCGAACTCTGCAGGGACGATCTGGAGCTGGGTGATCGGGCCGTTGGCTTTTTTGACAGCGGTGTTTGGAGTGGCGGGGAATTTCCCGTCCTTGTTCCCAAAGCAGAAGAGTCCCGCACGGGTAGAGAGGTAGACTTTCCCGGCCCAAATCGTGGGAGCAGCGAGGCATTTCACGCCGGATCCATCGGCATCTTTAATATGAGCGATCGAGAGCACTTCGGCCTTTTCATCGGACGGCTTCACAATGGCGAGGGTGCCCTCGAACCACGGGGCGTAGATTTTCCCGTCTCCATAGATAGGAGAAGCGTGGATTTGGTCAGGAGCGAGTTTTTCCTGCCAGAGGGTTTTTCCGGTGTCGGCATCGACGTTGATGAGCTCGCCGGTGAAGTTCGTAGTAAACACACGGTTTTTAACGAGAATGGGAGAGCTGGTGAAACCAATATGGTCATCATTTCTCCAAGCTTCGACGCTTGGAGGAAGAACGAGCGGCTCAGCGGGGTATTCGGTAGGAATATTGAGGCAGACAAGGCGGCCTTTAGAAGTCGCATCGATATTTTCCTTTCCGTGGATCGCGATAAGCTTGTCCTTTCCGTAAAGGAGGACTTGGGAATTGACGCCGCCTTGAGAAAGCTGGAAACGCCAGACGGGCAGACCAGTGCGGGCATTGACGCAGACCACGTTTCCACAACCGGTTCCGGCGTAGAAAACGCGTTGGTCTCCAAGATCACCAAAGACGGGCATGCAGAAGGAGCTGTCGACGGGGCGAATTCCAGGCGTGGAATACCAAACGAGCTCGCCGGTGAGCTTATCGAAGGCATAAAAGCGATCGCGCGCGGGACCAGTAGTCCCCCAGTTTGCGGTGACGCAGTGAAAAATAACGAGATTTCCCTCAATCGCAGCCGATCCGGTCCGGCCATTGGGAAAGGTCAGGCGGGAAAGCTCTTCCATCAGTGAAATCTCCCAAATCTGCTCACCCTCAGGGGTGAAAGCTACGCAGCGTCCGTTCGAAGTCTGGAGGTAGATGTTGCCCGTCTCACGGTCAATAATCGGAGAGCCGATCCCGTAGCGGTTGTATACGACATCGGAGATGTAATCGCTAAAACGACGCTCCCATTTCTTCTCGCCCGTGTTGGCATCAAGGCAGAGGAGGGTTTCTTGAATATCCTCTGCAGGATCATCACCGAACTGACCGTAGCCAAAGACGTAGAGATTTCCATTTGCGATGACAGGAGCTCCTGCACCGTTGAGATCGTATTTCCAGAGCTGATTCGCTGCGCCAGGCTCCCATTTTTCGGGTAGATGAGTCTCGGTAGAGACACCATTTTGAGTGGGGCCACGCCAACTCAGCCAACCATCGACCTGAGCTTGGGCAAGCGAACTAGCCGCTAAAACGGCTCCACAGAGGAAAAAGCGAAAATTCATGAGTGATTTCATACGCGTGAGGATGGGAAAACTCTCATCTTTCGCAGGTTTGTCGTCAAGAAACCTCGAAATCGACAAACGATCACTCGGAGAATATTTATTTTTAAAACCTTAATAATTAATGTGTTTCCCAAAATTTTTCATTTTGGGCTTTCTAGGTGTTCATAAAATTGCCTAAGATGACTAATCCGTATTTCTTACGGTGTGCATATAGCTATGAAAACGACTAAACTAATATTTGCATCACTTGCTGCTCTTTCCCTAGGGATGGCTCAAGGTGCATTAACGACTACCATCATCGGTTCCGGCGGTGGCTCCGTCACTGACAATGGAGGTGGCTCGTATACCCTTTCTGATTCCACCGATACAGGTGACTTCTGGAATGGAGATGACGAAGGTACTTACCACCACGAAGACGTTCGTGTGACCGGCAGCTTCTCGGCTGTCGTGCGGATCACCGGGCAATCCGAAGCGGCCAACGGCCGCTGGGGAAAAGCTGGCATCATGGCCCGCGATACCATCCTCGGACAAACCTCATCCATGGCCATGGCTCAGGTTGCCTCAGGAAATGGCTCCCAGGCTGGCGGTGCGGACCCCGTCCCCAACCGCCTTTCGGTTCTTCGGAACCAAGCAGGCGATGGCGGTGGTGAAATCGCGATTTTACCTGAGACCACCAACAACACCTTCAACACAGACGGTTCGGTGACTCTGACGTGGCTCCGCCTCGACTATGATTCGGCTAACGGAAACTTCCGTGCAGGACACGCTGCAGATGTTGCAGGTGCTCCAGGTGCTTGGTCATTCTCACCAAGTGAGAGTGGGGTTTATGATGCAGATCCTGCAGACGGCTGGTGGGTCGGAATGGCCTATAGTGCCCACAACAGCATGTCACTTGCCTCAGGCGAGGGGCAGCACTCCGTCACCTTCGATAACTTCAGCATCACTCAGGGTGTGCCTGAGCCTTCTACGACCTTTCTGGGTCTGGGAGCTCTTGGACTCCTCATTCGCCGCAAGCGGTAAAGACCTGATTGAACGAATCAACTTCAAAGCCGCTGGAGAAACCAGCGGCTTTTTTGTAGCGTCAAACCTGATTTTTTCTACCATCTGGGCATCAAGATCCCTTTTCCAATTTTACGGATGAACTCCCTCCGAAACGGCTATTTCACGATCGGATTGATCGGACTCTGGGCCATCGCCGAAGCTGAAGACCAACCTCCCATTCTTTCAGGCATCCCGGGTCTTGAAAAAAACAAATTTGATGCCGCAATCAAAGATGTCGCGCGGCTCGATGATCCCCTCACTGATGGTTGGCAAACCGAAGACTTCGATGAGCGAAGCGGAGCCCAGCTGAAAAAATTCGGAAAATGGCTTGGTGGAGAAAACGAAATTATTCTCTCAGATCTGATTCACCCTGATCATCTTTCACAATCATTTTCCCTCAATCACCTTTCGGTTGAGTCGTATCAAAATGGGACCCTCTCAGTGAGACGCCCCTCTTCTGAAATCAATGATGAGAATCGGATGCTAAAAACTTCCGCTCACAAACTCCGTGAGCTTCTGAGTAACCATACTCCCATTCGCTCCAAGTTTAAGACCATCCGTGTTTTCCCGGAAAATAACGGGGTCAAAACCGTCGTTTATGTCCAACTCGGCGGGAGGAATGACTCCGAAGCCCTACAAATCAATGCCACTTGGACCTGTCATTGGGACCTCGGTCAAAAGCCCCGACTGAACACTGTGTCCTGCACGGATTACGAGGAAGTCCGCCACCAGCTGGACGGAGACCAGACCATTTATTCGGACTGCACCGAATCCATCTTTGCTGATCAGGCCCTTTTCCCGCGACAACTCATCCATGGCATCGACCACTGGACTGCCCGCTTCGATGGCTCCATCGCCCGTCCGGCAGCTGGACACGGAATGGCCATCGCTGATGTCAACGGCGACGGCTTTAACGACGTTTACCTCTGTGAACCTCCAGGGCTGCCAAATCTTCTGTTGATCCAGAGGCCCGACGGCACCGTGGTGGACACCGCACTTGAAGCTGGAGTGAACTGGCACGAGGGAACCCGTGCTGCCGTTCTCAACGACCTTGATAACGATGGCGACCCTGATCTGGTTGCCGTGATGGGCCATAAAGTCATCGTCCAAGAAAATGATGGCACAGGGAAATTCATCTTCCGCACGCTCATCGATGCGGCCAGCAGCCTCTTCACCATCAACGCGGTGGACTATGATGGTGATGCAGACCTCGACCTTTTCATCTGTGGTTACACCCTCAGCTCTGCGATCAACCTCGATGATGTCTTTGCCAATCCGATGCCCTTTGAGGATGCCAACAATGGTGCACCCAACTTGATGCTGCGGAACGATGGAGGATGGGGATTCACCGAC
Source organism: Akkermansiaceae bacterium (assembly GCA_039768255.1). Taxonomy (GTDB): domain Bacteria; phylum Verrucomicrobiota; class Verrucomicrobiia; order Verrucomicrobiales; family Akkermansiaceae; genus SW10. Next base: position 17,166 of record JBDNAW010000004.1, read on the forward strand.
GTCACCAAGGAGATTGGCTTGGATGAAAACAACATGCGTTTCAGCTACGCCTCGGCCTGGGATGACATCGACCGCGATGGCGATCTCGACCTCTACGTTGCTAATGACTTTGGCCGTAATAATCTCTACCGAAATGACGATGGAATCTTTAAGGACATCGCCGCCGAGCTAAATGTGGAAGACATCGGGCCCGGAATGTCTGCATCCTTTGGAGACTTCAATAACGACGGCTTCCCCGATCTCTATGTCAGCAACATGTTTTCCTCGGCAGGAAATCGCATCACCACCCAGCGGCAATTCAAATCCCACCTTGATGAAGACGGAAAGAGCGACTTCCGCCGTCATGCCCGTGGAAATTCACTCTATCGGAATCGAGGAGATGGCACCTTCGAGGATGTCAGTGTCGGCTTGGGTGTCACTCTAGGGCGCTGGGCTTGGGGCTCAGTCTTCGCTGATATGAACAACGACGGCTGGGAAGACCTTTACGTGGCCAATGGCTTCATCACCTCGGAGGGGAAAGATCGGGACCTCTGAAGTTTCATGTGGCGCCAGGTCGTGGCGCAATCTCCGGGAGACAACGCTCCGGATACCGAAGTTCTGCGTTACGATGTTGGCTGGAAGGCTCTCAACACCATGCTCAAAGCTGGCCGCTCCCTGAGTGGCAACGAGCGAAATTGCGCCTTCCTCAACGTCCCTGGAAAACGCTTTGCCAATATTGCGCAGGCGACTGGGCTGGACTTCAATGACGATGGCCGCGTCGTCGGGAAAGTCGATTGGGATCACGATGGCGATCTCGACTTCTGGATCACCAACCGCACCGGTCCTCAGGCCCGCTTTCTGCGCAACAACACCGACGGAGCGAATCACTCGGTCCAATTCAAACTCCAAGGAACGAAGTGCAACCGCGATGCCATCGGGGCGAAACTCACCGTCACGTTTTCCGATGATCGCAAGCCACGCGTCCGCACCGTCACCTCAGGAGGCTCCTACCTCTCCCAACATAGCCCGTGGATTCATCTTGGGCTTGGTTCCGAGACGGTTGAAATCAAAAGCATCACCGTGGAATGGCCCGGCGGCGCAGCCGAGAGCTTTCCGCCATGCACGATCAACCGTCGCCACCTCCTCATCGAAGGAAGCGGAGAAATCCTTACCCAACAAAAGCGCCCTTCATTGGTATCGCTAAAGCCATCAGAGATCGAGGTTCCAGATCCTACTGACCAAGCGCGCATCGTGCTCATCCAGCCACTGCCAATCCCGGATATGGACGTCCGTACCCGGGAAGGAAAAAAAGCCCCCATCATTACAGGAAAGCCCCGCCTCATCACCCTCTGGTCTAACACCTGCCCCTGCTGTCAGGAAGAGCTAGAAGAATGGAAAACGGACATTGCTGTTTTCAAAGAAGCTGGGCTTGAGGTCTTCGCGATCAATGTTGAGGAAGAATCCGAACAAGCACGCGCCCTGGAATTTTTCGACCAAGAAAAGCTCCCTTTCACCGCCGCTCTCGGAGGACCAGAAATCGGTGCGCAGTTCGATGTCATCCAGCGCTCCATCCTGAGCAGGCAACGCCCACTTCCGTTGCCAAGCAGTTTTCTGATCGACGGGAAGGGGAACCTCGCCGTGATTTACAAAGGCCCCGTTTCCGCCGCTCAAGTCGCGGAAGATGCCCAGCTTTTTGGAAAAGATCTCGACCGCCTTCTTGCTGCTGCTTCTCCCTTCCCCGGAAAATGGCTTGGTATTCCAAAAGGCTCCTCGCCTAATTCTCTCGCGATCCGCTTTGCCGAAGGGGGCTTCACCGGCGAAGCACAAGCTTATCTTGAGCGTCTTCTCACCGAAGGAACGGACAACCCCGTTTTCAATGGTGGGAGTGCCTCCGTTCTCTTGGGAGCCATTTACCTCGATAAAGGCGAGCTAGAAAAAGCAGCCAGCGCCTTTGCGGCCACTCTCGAAATCGACCCTCATCACCGTCAGGCCGCGATTGAACTTGCGGGAGTTCTCATGACTCTCAAACAGCCGGCCAAAGCTGCGATCTATTACCTCAAGGCCCTCGAACGCCGACAAGACGATCCCGAACTCCACTTTAATCTCGGCCTCGCCCGCCTTCAATCAGGCGACGTGAAAAAAGCAGCGGCCAGCTTTCAAAATTCCGTCACGCTTCGCCCATCTGGTGAAGCCCACTTTAATCTTGGAAATATTGCTCTCAGCGCGAGCGACTTCCGCGAGGCGCTCACGCAGTATTCCAAGGCCCTCGAATTTGAGCCCCCCATCGCACCCGCTGCCAACAACTTGGCATGGCTCCTCGCCGCCCTGCCCGATGCCAAGATGCGCGACGAAGAAAGAGCGCTTCAACTCGCGCAAAGACTGCTCACCATTCCGGGCGAACGCACCGCGTCCAATCTTGATACCCTCGCCGTCACCCTCGCGGCCAATGGTAAGTTCGAAAAAGCAATCACCATCGCGAACGAAGCCATCGCGCTCGCCACTAAAAATGGCAACACCGCCATCGCTCAAGACATCGCCAAACGTCTCGCTCTTTACCAAAAAAACACTCCCTATCGCGAGTAATCCACGATGGAACGCCTCCTTCTCCCTGCACTCGCGTTTGCTCTTTTCTCCTGTTCTCTTTTCTCCTGTTCAGAAGAAAAGAACGAACACCCCGTCATCGATGGCTGAGAATCGGAGGCCTTCAGTTTCGCTTCGCAAGACCAACTCAAGGAACGCGACGACTTCCTCGTAAAAGGAAAAGCTCATTCAGAAAAACCAAGGCCGAAATGAAAGAGCGAGTCAAATAACTAGCCCTCCTTCTTCGCCGAAGTCATCTCCCAAAGCACCCCGCGCGTCTGGCTCGGATCAATAAACGCCGCCGAGCCACCCTGCGGAGCCGGATGCGGTTCGCCTGCCTTTACCACTAGCCCGTAATCCTTCAGCTGAGCCATCGCCTCATCCGTATCATCCACCCCCCAACAGAGATGATGCAGGCCTTCCCCGCGCTCATTGAGCTGCGCCATCAATGGGTGATCCTCACGCAGAGGCTGGACCAACTGAAGCTTCACATTCCCCATATCAAGATGCGTCAAGCGCACCCCAACTTCGCTCAACTCCTCGCTCACCAGCACCTCCAGCTTCAGCGTATCACGATAAAACGTCAGTGCATCTTCCGTGTCCCTTACCAAAATTGCGATATGATCGAGCTTTTTAAACATGGCGAATCTTAGCGAATCCCCCTCCGCTCACCAACTCTTTCCAGACCTTCCCCGTCCTCCCTGATGAATATGACCCCCTCCTCCTTCTCGCGCCCCTTTCCGGCCAATCTCGTAATGCCGCCCTCTATCCTCGGAACACCCCGCAAAAAACTTCGGTCACATCAATCACTCCATCTTCCACCACCCCGACTCAAGAAAGTCGAGACTCCTTTCTGGTCTACTCCTGAAGTGCCTCTCCCAGTATCACCCGCAAACGCATGAAGTAGCGTTGTCCTCCTACCGGATCAAAAGTGTAAGTCGCAGTCGTTGCATCCTGACGAGCAAGAACTGCATCAGCATTCCACGACTCCAAATCTGAACTCACCTCAACAAGGAAGCGAACATCACTCGCCAAGGGATTCCGAGGAAAGGTCAGCGTCATCTCGCTTCCATCAAACTCAAAAACGAGTCCATCTTCTCCTGCCTCGGCATCAGAACTCCCAACCGCATATTCCATGAACGCACTCATCCCATCACGATCTGCATCCGCATTGGGATCGCCGCTAAACTGGCTACTCGGATCCGCTTCTCCCGGTGACCCACCTGCCACTCCCTGCCGCCAGTTTACCGCCACCCCATGGCCCAATGGATCCAAAGCTCCTTGAGAGCTCAGGTGACTCGTTTGATGGAGAACCAATGCACTCCCCGCTCCATCCGCACCCAAAGGCCAAGGCGAGCGATCATGATATTCGAACTCGTGAATCGCAGAAGTTCCTAACGCCAGAGTGATCCCTTCACCTCCATTGCTCAAACTTCCCGACTCATTCAACCCGTAAGCACCTACCACCGGCAACCCGGGCCCGTAAAGCGCTTCGAACGCCACTCGATCCCTAACCACCAAAAGATAGTCACCCGCACCAATCACCGTGCCACTCGGAAAATCAAAATCGATCCCATCCGTAAAACGCACATTCGTAAGATCAAGCGCAGTCATTCCAATGTTGTGCAGCTCGAGATACTCATGCTCCTGCCCGGTGGATGGATGATACATGATCTCACTAATCACGAGACTCTGCTGCAGCGCCAACACATCAGGCATACCCGCCACAAACTCGATTGGCGCAGACCAATGGCTCCAACGCCCACTCGTATCCTGATGACGCACGCGCGCTCGGTAGACCGATCCCGGGTTCACCGCCGAAGCAGGCGGAACAATCCTCAAATCAACATGACTCGTCTCTGTGCTCGTCCAATTATCTTCAATCTCGTAGGTGCCCGGCTCACCCGGAATGGCACTAATCTCACCAATCCGCCATTGCATGGCCGCGAATGTCGCTGACCCCTGAGGGTCGGAAAAACCCGAACTCTCAAAACTCAGCTCATTGGCCGGAAAGCCCGCTGACCCCGTGTAAGAAATGAGCGGAGTATCCGGAATATTGATATCCTCTGCCTCACTCGTCAGAAAATTGTAAGCATAACCCCGCTGATCGCCGCTATTAATTGACCAAGTCGCCGGATCGGGATCGGTGTCCGTCATGTAATCGAGGATAAACTTCATCTGCCCTTCAAAGTCCTCACTCTCCATCGTCCGCGTCCAAGATCCCTCACGACGACTGAGGGTCACCGGCGAGGAATTAAAATTCCCAAAATGATCAAATCGTGGCCGGGAATCACTCGCAGTGCGCGGATTAAAGTTCCACATAAACCGGTCAAGATCTGCCCACGTCAGAACCTCCCCATCCGGGTTGAGAATCTGGGTGAACTCATCAATCAACTGGC
>JBDNAW010000005.1:0-5841 GCA_039768255.1 Akkermansiaceae bacterium
AATCCTGTCTCCCCGACCACTTTCTTAAGGAAAGTGCTCATCGCGCCGAAGGCGAAGTCAGGATGAGAACGCAGTTCGAGCGCCGTTGCTTATTCTCAAAAAATGAAATTCGAGTGTCTGGAATGCAAAGGTCGTGGAGCTTAATAGTGATTAGTTCGAAGATCTGCAGCCTAGATTGTGGATTTCTAAGTTGCATGGCCTTCTTATTAGTCTGAGTGGATGCCTAGCGATCCACTTTCCCTCCTCGCTATTTTCAATTGCGCAATTGGACGATACAGTAAGGATACAGCAGGGTGGACATTGTCTGCCCTGCTGAATTCCTTTGGCCCTTTCTTGGCCCTTTCTTGGCCCTTTCTTGGCCCTTTCTTGGCCCGAAGACTTTACTCTCTCTGCGAGGGAAGCAGCAACCGACGTAACTTAAGGTGGAAGGCCTCGTAGTCTGCAAGAAGTTCATTCTTGATTCGATGGGGTCATTGCAAATTCCCCTCACCTCAAGTTGATATCACTCGATGGGCCTATTTTAGACGGTCATTGAATTCCCGACTGCCGTAGAAATAGTCGTCATCAATTCCTCCCGGCATTTACCGCGCGCCTCCAAGACCGAGGAACTCCCAGCAAAGAATCTCTGTCAAAATCAAACGGTCTTCCTTCTTTTCAAGTCGGATCGTGATGGCCTCCGCTTCCATTCCTCGTTCTTTCCAACGACTCTCAAGATTTTTGAGGATCTTTGGATCGTTGACATCGACTCGATAGCTCTGATCAGGATTCGAAGCGTCGAAAATTCGATAAACAGCCAGAACGGACTCCGAGTCGACCAGCGGCAAGTGAACATCTTTTACGATTGCCACCCGGAAGATTTCTTCGGCATGAGCCTCATCTCCTAAGGCAAAACTTTCTAAGAGCCCAAAGATCGACTGGGCAAAGACTGGCCAATCTAACTTCAAGCCATCATCGGTCTTCTTAAAATACGCTGCAATGGTCACTTCTTCATCTAGAAACTGATGCGTAGAGACACTGGATCTGATGTGGATCGGTAATCCCTCTAAATAAGAGCCGGCTAAAACCTGATGCTCGAAAGAGAGAATGGGTAAAAAATTCTCGCGTAAAGCAATGCCAACCGGCTTCTCATGAGCCATTCCGAAGATCCCTCGGATCCGATCTCGCTCGTGAAGCGGCAAGGCATAGAAACTACTTGCAGCTAGCCCCTCCAGCAAAAGCCCGTGTTCTAGTTCATCGTGAAAGAGCTCGGCTCCTTGGATGTATTTCTGCCTTTCCTCGTATGTTTCAGCTTCCAAGAAGCCTTTGAGGATCGCAAGCGCTTCTGATTCCCAAAAGAATGTCGATGATCCGCCTCGAGCCTCTTTCTGACTGGCGGCGGAGTGGTAATTGGACTCCATCCAAAGAAGCCCCCCAACGATGATGGCAGCAATGGAAATAGTGACTAATCCCCCCAAAATTAATTTTTTCTTGAGGATGCCATAGAATTGCTGCGAGCCCTTTTCATCTCCCTTTGTCAGCTGCTCATCTGGCGCTCCGGGCGCGGGTGAGGGTGAGGTAACTTCATTCCCGCATTTGATACAAGAACCTGTCGTCGCAGGTAAGTCCACTGGAACCGACATCTCAACAAGACACCAAGGGCACGTGAACACCTTCATCTGCACCTGAGATAATTGAGAGCTCTCAGCCCCACTCTTTGGATCTTGCGGATAATCAATTTTAGATAGCCCCATGCTTTTTACTCCATCAATCCAGCAAATGAGACACTCTTTTCTTGAAAAAATTAGTCCACTGAAGAGTCGCGTATCTTTCTATTTACGGTGTTAGCAAACCGATCTGATTTTTGGGTTTTTCGATGCATCACATCTGCCTTCCTAGAAATCGTCGCTTGAAATTGTAATGATCTTGAAGGAAAACGGATACCCCACCCTCATCATCGCATACCGCAGACTCACTCGGAGTGATCTCTGCAATGCACGACACGTTCCATCGCAAGCTTACATCCGGAAATCCGGTGTGGGATTTCTTTAAAAGCTACGGCCGTTTTCACTGACGAGAGGAAAGGTCACTACTCGCTTCAGCGCACGCCATCTGTGTGATGGGAAGATCCATGCAGTCATTGTATGACTGCATCATTTTTATGCTGCCATCTTTTTTGAGTTTACCGCCAAGGCCTTCAGAAATCTTACCCATCAAATAGTAAGATCACCTTTCCAAAAAATAATCTTCATTAATGTGTCTGAAATTTCATTCGGCTGGAGTATATAATTGTAACTAGGAGATTTAGCTGGATTAGCCTAAGTCAGATTACAATTTTTAATGAGATGTTGAAATCTTGATAATTTGACTGCTTGCTTTTGCCCCCATCCTGCTGAGTCTCCAAGTTACAGCCTTTCTTTGTTGTAATTTCCGAGCTTAGAAGGGCTCTTATATGGTTATAAGAATAGCAGGGTGAAGAAATTCACCCTGCTATTTTTTTGCTCCTTTCGCTCTTTTTTTCTTTTCGCTCCTCATCCCCAAAATGGCCAAGTTGAGCCATCGAGGACTCGCCCCTCTTTTGGGAATGGTCATGACGCGAGCACCGGATGCGAGCACCGCGCCCCGCTTTCCTCAATCACCTCAGTGAAGACTCATTGCATGCCCTGCTTATTGGAGAGATTCTAATGCCTGTGATCCCGAGGGTGGCTTGATGACCCTCGGCGTGATCCGCTAGGACACTCCTCTGAGCGCGACCACCCCAGGAAGCGTGCGGGAAATGTCAGGCCGTGTATGCCCAGTGAGCTTCTACTCACGTATACCAGCTTGGTCGGCACCTTTCTTTGCGTTCAGCTCTCGGACGGTTGACTGCGCCGAGCTTCTTTCAAAAGAAACTCTGAGCCCGAAATCGCATGGTCGATAGATTAGTTGGACGTCTAGGCCTTGAAACACTCGAACTCGAAGAGGGTCAAGGAGCCTTTGAGGGAAGACAAGGGCTGTCCCCATATCACGAGGGGAACTCCCTATTCTCGCATGGCATAGAAGCCTCTCCTTTGAGCTGCGTGTTAGACCGCACCCCCATCACAGACCGCAGCCCCATGACCAGGCCTGTTTTTCAAGGCCCCATCGGGAACGACCGCCGCGTAGAGGCACGCTCCTGTTCTCAGAGCTAATGCACGTCCATCCCAAGGATCGCTTGCTCCGTCAGAGGTGAGCCCGAGCGCCACGGATGCTTCTTGTCACCCACTCAGAATTTCCACGATTGTATCGTGGGCATGTTCTTTTGCTCATGGTGTGAAGACTTGCTGATGCTGCGTTCTGGCGCTTTATCCCTCCGCCTCAGTGACGAAGCACAGGAAAACCGTGCCGCGCACCTTCCACCTAATTTGCGGTCCAGCGGATGCGGTAAAATCGGCGCACGCCATGTTGGAGATTGCCCAGTACCACTGAGCTTGATTCCACAAAACCAGCCCCAATTGTTTTCCATTCGGAAAAAGAATCATCCTTTGCCTCCTCGATGGTGAAGACCCCGTGCGTTGGGATGGAGGTCAGAGTCAAGGCCCCGTTCTCGACCAAGAGATCCGGGCCTGGGTGGCCCGCATCGATTTTCCACTCCTGCCCCTCCGGCGGGTGCGCCGAAATAAAGGCGTAGTAACCATCCTTTCCCGCTGTTTTTTCCACGTAGGCAACTCCAATGAGAATTTGATCACGATAGAACTCAGTTCCGTCGTCATTTTGCTGCCCATAAACGTGCGTTTTGTGGATAGATGAACCGAACCACGCCTCCGCAGCAGCGGACGCATTCTCCACGGTACCGATCCTCAGGCTCTCGATATAGTTCTGACCGGCGGCATACCAAGAGGGTAAAGGATATCCGATGTCCGCTAGGCGGTCGTTCGCGTTTTTTCCAGAGTTGGGATGCTGATGATGAAAGAACCCCAGCTCCTTCATCTCCTCACAATGCTCACGGGCGATGGCGCAGAGACGCGGGTCCAGCTGCATCGTCGTGCGCCGTTGTATTTCGTGATTCTTGATGATCTCAAAGAGCTCAACTTCGGTCTCATTCAGCTCTGCGTAACGAGCTTCACTTATGGAAGTCAAAGTGAGAAGCGCCGCAAAGGCGCAGGATATCATTGTCTTGGAGTAATTCATGGGGGTGTTTAGAAGAGAGATTCATGAACCAACACTGCGTGCTTGTGCTGCTTGTGCTGCTTGTGCTGCTTGTGCTGCTTGTGCTGCTTGTGCCGCTTGTGCTGCTTGTGCTGCTTGTCAATGGATCAGACTACACACGCTCAAGTCGCCCTGTACTCCTTCGCCACCGGAAATAAGACAATCTTTCCCAAAAAAATGAGCCCCTCTTTCCACCAATCAAAAAGAACCTCGCCGCCAATCACCTTTCCAAAGCCCACCCAGCCCCCCCTTTTTTAAGATGGGAGAACGGCAACTTCCTCAGCTGATTTCTCCGCCGGATGACACACTATTCGAACAGCAGATTTACCGCCTATTTGCTCGCCATTATTCATCTCTGACTGAATAAAACGGTCACTCTCTTCCGTGAAGAGCGAACTCAGAGTCCCCTTTCTTGGAGATATCACGTACTCTAAACGCCACCCACCAAGATCATGTCCCCATATCACAAAGGGACCTTCCTATTCTCGCATGGCATAGAATCCTCTCCTTTGAGCTGCCTGCTCATCTTCTTCCCCTCCTCCAAATCGCGGCCTGCGCTTTTCGCGTTTTCGCCCCAGCTCAAGGCGGTATTTCTCCGCCACTCCTTTCACAAAATTTTCCCCTCCAATCGCCACGCCATTTGAAAAAGTCGACACTCTCTTCCTGAGAAGCAGCTTTCTTGAAAGACGCCCTTGCTCCACCGTTTTAACAAAGAGCACCTTGGTTGAGTCAAAGCCCTTCCGCTCCTTCTTCGCATTCTGCCCCTGTCGATCCTCACTCACCACCTTCCCGTCTTGATAGAGCCAGCTACGATATGAAGGTTGCGCATGTTCCGCGAAGCGATCCTGCGGCACCCCGACCACTTTACAAATCCCCCGCTTCGCTCGGCGGCTTCCTCCTACGGCCTCTCCATATCCACTCCATTCGTAGAGCGCCGGGTCCTTCACCATTCCTGCTCGAATGGGATTGAGATCAATATAAGCCGCCATTGCCTCCAAAGCCTCACCCGTCCCCACTAGGACAGATTTAAAGCGATCCATCCATAAAGTCCCCCGACGGCCATTCTGCTGATTATACCAGCGACTAAACCGCTCCTTGAGCTCCTTAACAAAGAGGCTCACATCACAAAAACGTTTTTTAAAGCGCCCTAGCAGCTCCTGCACCCCTTCCTCATTCCCCGCTTCGCGCAGGCCCTCAATCTCACGCTGAAGCTGAGCCATGAACACCTTTGAATAAACGGATTTTAAGTGTTCCAGCAAATTCTGTTCCCCCTCTTTCCCCTCAAACTTCCTGAGCCATTTCTTCCTCTCCGGCACCTTCAGCAAAATATGGAAATGATTATCCATCAAACAATAGGTCAGAATTTCCACCCCGGAAAAGGAAGCCATGCGCCACATCATGCGCCTGAACGCCTCCTTTTCCAGCGCTCCCAAGAGGAACTCGCCATTCACCGTGCGGCTCATGACATGGTAACACGCAGCCTGATCTTCCAATTTGATTCTCTTCCGCGAAGTCAGCCCCGCTGCTCGGTGAATCTGCCCAAATCTGCGCCCCGTTTTCATCTCCGCCAGCTCCAGCGGGGAATACTCCTTCTGAACCGGGGAATCGTTGGAAGAACGGGGATTGAAGCTCATTTCGAGAGGAGGATAGCGGACGGAGAAAGCGAGTCAACAACTATTGTATGCCTGGCATATTTTA
>JBDNAW010000006.1:0-12283 GCA_039768255.1 Akkermansiaceae bacterium
AGCGCGCTCGCGTTTACTCAGCAGCGCGCTCGCGTTTACTCAGCAGCGCGCTCGCGTTTACTCAGCAGCGCGCTCGCGTTTACTCAGCAGCGCGCTCCCTGAGCCAACTTTTCATGCCGCCAGCAATGTTGGTGACGTCAGTGAATCCGTTTTCAAGCATCCAGAGGCTGGCGCGCTCACTGCGGACTCCGGCGGCGCAGAGGACGTAGTATTTGTCATCCTTTGAAAGACTGGCAGCGGCATCAGGCCAGCCGCTGAGAGGGATTAGTTGGCAGCCATCGATGTGAGCCATGAAGAATTCATCTTGCTCACGGACATCGAGGAGGATGCCATCAAGTCCAGCGTCCATTTTAGCTTTAAGTTCGAGTGTAGAGATTTCAGGAAGGCTTTCGTTCATGTTACAAGTATCTGAATAGCTCACCGGAGCGGTGATGGTGGGGTTTTCTCCGCAGAGAGGGCAGCGGGGGTCGGGTTTGATTTTGAGCTCACGGAAGCTGGTGTCGAGCGCGCGATAGTGGACGAGCCGGCCGAGCGGCGGCGCGCCGAGGTTCAAGAGGAGCTTGATTGCTTCCATCGCTTGTAGCGATCCGATGATTCCCGGGAGCACGCCCAGAACGCCTGCTTCCGCTCATGTAGGAACGGTGCCAGGTGGTGGAGGCTCGGGAAGGAGGCAGCGGTAGCAGGGCCCGCCGAGGTGTGGAGCGAAGACGCTGACTTGGCCCTCGAATTGATGGATGGCGCCGTGGATGAGCGGTTTCTTTAAAAGAACGGCCGCATCATTAGCCGCAAAGCGGGTGGGGAAATTATCAGAACCATCGACGAGGAGATCGTAATCATTGAGGAGATTGAGCGCGTTCTTTGCCGTGAATTTGCCGGCGTGTTCGATGACTTCAACATGCGGATTTAAGGCGCGGATGCGGTTGTGTGCCGAAGTGAGCTTTGAGGTGCCGACGCTCTGGGTCTCGTGAATAATCTGGCGGTGAAGATTGGTGAGATCGGTAACATCAGGATCGATGATGCCGATCTTTCCTACGCCCGCCGCAGCGAGATACATCACAGAAGGGGATCCGAGACCACCGGTACCGATGCATAAAACGGCGGATTTTTTGAGCAGCTCCTGCCCCTCCGGACCAATCTCGGGGAGAATGGTTTGGCGAGAGTAGCGGATAGCTTCTTCCGGCGTGAGCGACATGGAGTGAGCTTGATCGCTGAATGGATGGGTGTCAATCGGGTCGCTTGCGGCGAATCGATGGAAGTGCTAAGGAAGAGCGTGCAAATTGCTATTGTCGCTCATCCTTTTAAGCCGGATGCTCCGGAAGCTGTTCGTCGTGTGCGGGCGAGTCTTGAGAAATCTCAGCTTGAGGTCGTGCTGGAAAATGAAACGGCGGGCTTGATCGGAGAGAAGGGGGTGGAGGATTTTCAGGAAGGAGCGGATATGATTATTTCGCTCGGTGGTGATGGCACGCTCTTGGAGACGCTTCATCGGATTGCTCCGACGGATATCCCGATTGCGGGAGTAAACATCGGGACGCTGGGTTTTTTAACGGCGTGCACTGATGAGGAGATCGATCAACTGAGTGAAGCGATCGCGAAAAAGAATTTTCACCTCGTGGATCGTTCGATGCTCAAGGTTGAGATGACCGAAGAGGGGGGGGAGAAACATGAATTTGTGGCGCTCAATGAAGCGGTTTTAATGCGTGGTGAAACGGGTCGCTTGGTTTCACTAGAGGCTCGCGTCGATGGCGAACTTTTAAATGAATACAATGCCGATGGCCTCCTAGTAGCGACACCTACGGGATCGACTGCATATTCACTCGCGGCTGGTGGCCCACTGATTGGTCCGCGTTCGGGGGTATTTGTGATCACCCCGATCTGTCCGCATAGTTTGAGTAACCGCTCGCTGGTGCTGAGTGATGACTCGGTAATTGATCTACTACCATCAGGACGGACCGATGAGCCGATTTTATTTTCGGTCGATGGGCGCGATATTTTACGAATTGAGAAGGGGAGTAACGTGAAAGTGACGAGACATCCGCAGTGTTTGAACCTCGTGAGGCTGCCGGGGCATTCGTTTTATGAGACGCTTCGGCATAAGTTAGGCTGGTGATCTGATTTGCTCCTAATCCTTGCCTCTCAATTCCTTTCTGCTACTCCCGTTTCATGTGGGTATGGTCAAAACTTTCTGGCGCTAAATGGGCAGATGCTTGGGAAGAGCGATTTCATGGGAATCCGAATTCGGTGATTTCTGAGATTAAAGGTGGGAAGTCGGTTCGCGTAGAGGTCTATTGTGAGACGGAAAAAGAGGCAGCAGAGATCGCAGAACAATTCGGCGGAAGCGTGCGTGAACTGAAGAGTAAGAACTGGGCCGCATTGGGAGCTGTAAAAACGGACCCGATTATCATCCGTGATCAACTCGTGATTTCTCCGTTGGAGGATCGCGCGAAAGTTCAGCAAGAGTTTTCAGGCCGTCATGTCATCACGATTCCTGCCGAGATGGCTTTTGGAACGGGAGATCATCCTACGACTTCGACCTGCCTCCGCTTGCTGGTAGATCACGCGACTGAACTCAAGGAAGGCTGGGGGTTTCTCGATCTTGGAACCGGGAGTGGCGTGCTTGCGATTGCGGCTAAGATGCTTGGTGCGGGAGAGGTGCGGGCATTTGATTTTGATGCCAAAGCAGTGGAGATTTCCCAACTGAACGCGAAACGCAATGAGATTGCGGAGATTGATTTTTTTGAGGCCGACGTCTTTGAGTGGAAAAACCGCAAGCGTTATCAAGTGGTGGCAGCGAATCTTTTTTCCACCGTTCTGATTAGCGCGCTTCCCTTGATGACAAAATGGGTGAAACCTCAGGGACGCTTGATCCTTTCGGGCATTCTTTTTGAGCAATGGCCGGATGTTCAGGCGACGGCTCAGAAATGTGGATTTGAGCTTCTAGATTTCAAAAAGAAGGGGAAGTGGACCACGGCGCACTTCGATGCACCAGAAAAGTGGTGATTTTATGACGGTAAGGTTTCATTTCACTTGCAAGAGGCCGTGACTCTGTGCAGAAAACCCGCGCTCCCCGGGGGGAAGTTAAGCCGTTTGGCTCTATCCATTGTCTTCGTCCCGGTTTTGGGGCAAAAAATGACACGATTCCATGGAAAGTCTCTCAAGCCGCATCAAGTCCGTCAGTCCTTCACTGACTCTCTCCGTCACGAATCAAGCCAAGGCTCTCCGCGCCGCTGGTGAAGAAGTTTATGGTCTCGCCGGTGGTGAGCCAGACGTCGATACTCCTGATTTCATCAAACAAGCTGCTTACGCGGCACTGGCTGATGGGAAAACGAAATACACTCCCGCCGCCGGGATTCCTGAGCTTCGTGAGGCGATTTCAGACAAGCTCAAGACCCAGAACAAAGTGAACTACGAGCCTCAGCAAATCTGCGTAACTTCTGGTGCGAAGCAGGCTTGCTTTAACGCAATTCTTTCCGTTGTGGAGGAAGGTGATGAGGTCATTATTCCTTCTCCTTACTGGGTGAGCTACCCTGAGATGGTCAAGATGGCTGGTGGAGTTCCCGTTCTCGTTGAGACCAAGGAGTCCAATAAGTGGAAGATCACTGCGGACGAGTTCGAGGAGGCGATGTCTCCGCGCACGAAGATGATTATTCTCAACACTCCCGGAAACCCAACCGGTTCCGTTTATCGCAAAGATGAAATCGAGGCGATTGTTGAAGTCGCTTCTTACGAAGACATCATCATTCTTGCTGACGAAATTTATGAACACCTCGTCTATGGCGATGCGGAGCACGTCTCTGTCGCTTCCGTCAACGAGGACGCTTACAATCTTACCATCACCGTGAATGGCTTCTCGAAGTCACACTCGATGACCGGATGGCGTATCGGTTACACCGCTGCTCCAGAGGCACTCGCTAGTGCGCTGACTAAGATTCAAAGCCACACCAGCTCTAATGCAACGACTTTTGCGCAATACGGTGCGCTTGCCGCGCTGCAAGATGAAGGGAATGCTGAGTTCATCTCAAATCTTCGTGGTGAATATGATGTCCGCCGTCAGTTCATGCTCGGCCGCTTGAAAGCGATTCCAAACGTGAGCGTTGTTGAGCCGCGCGGAGCATTTTACTTCTTTGTGAACTGCACCGATATCGGGCTGAAGTCCGGAAACCTTTGCGACAAGCTTCTGACTCGTTACAAGGTTGCGGCTGTGCCAGGGATTGCCTTCGGTCACGACATGGGACTTCGTCTCAGCTACTGCACCACGCTTGATGTCCTCAACGAGGGTGTCACACGCTTCGAGGAGTTCTGCCGCGCGCATTAATTCTTTGCTGAACACTCATCAAAAAGCCCGGCCCTGTCAAAACGGTCGGGCTTTTTTGTGGGGAGTTTTTTCGCTACTTTCTTTACTAAGCAAGAAGGTTCTCGCGGTGGTGTGGGAGCCCAAAGTAGGAGACGGCGTTGTGGTAGCAAATGTTTCCGACCATGTGGCTGATGAGGCGTTCGTCGTTCGGGAGTTTTCCGTCTTCGACGTCTTGACCGATGATGTTGCAGAGCAAGCGGCGGAAGTATTCGTGACGTGGGAAGGAGAGGAAGGAGCGCGAGTCGGTGAGCATCCCGACGAAATGTGAGAGGAGGCCAATGGAAGAGAGAGTGTTAATCTGATCTTCCATCCCCTTGAGGGTATCATTGAACCACCAACCGGAACCGAATTGGACCTTGCTGCGATGTGGGGCTTCTTGGAAAGAACCACAGGCACCTGCGAGAACGGCATTATCCCTTGGATTGAGATTGTAGATGATGGTCTTTGGGAGCTTGTTGATCTGAGAGAGAGAGTCAAGGAAGGCAAAGACCGCTTCGCCTTGAGGCCAATCGCCAATGGTGTCGAAGCCGGAATCCGGGCCGAGTTGATCGAAAAGGCGGGAGTTTGGATTCCGCTTAGGTCCGAGGTGGAGCTGCATCGTCCATTCCTTTTCAGCAGTCCAGGTGCCGACGTGGACCATGATGAGTGCTCCAAAGGCATCGGTTTCTTCAGCTGTTGCGGCGTTTCCTTGGCGAGCGTTGTTTAAAATATTGTCGGCCTCGGTCTCGGTGCAGGGATTTGAAAGGGCGTAGCGCATGCCGTGGTCAGTGAGACGGCAACCTTTTTCATGGAAGTAGTCGTGACGGGCTTTGAGCGCGTTGAGGAGATCACTGAAGGTGACGATGCCTTCGGCGAGTTGGTCAAGCCACGGATTGAGAAGGGCTGGGCGGTCGACGAAGAAGGCTTTATCAGGGCGATAGGTGGGGTAGATTTTGGTAGCGCAATCTGACGCGTTGGCAGCCTCGTGATGGTGGAGGTTGTCGGTAGGGTCATCGGTGGTTCCGACGGCGTCGACTCTGAAGCGGCGCATGAGTTCGCGTGCTGAGAAGTCGGCGTCTTGGAGGCGCTCATTACAGCTGTTCCAAATTTCTTCCGCAGTATCAGGGCTCAGGAGGGTATCGATTCCGAAGCAGCGCCGGAGCTCAAGGTGAGTCCAATCGTAGAGAGGATTGCGAAGAGTGTTCGGGACGGTCTCGGCCCATGCGTCGAATTTTTCACGAGGGGAGGCATCACCAGTGATGTATTTTTCTGGGATCCCTTGAGCACGCATAGCGCGCCATTTGTAGTGGTCGTGGCCGAGCCAAAGTTCGGTGATGTTTTCCCAGCGTTTGTCTTGGGCGACTTCATCGGGAGGGAGATGCGTGTGGTAGTCGATGATGGGGAGATCTTTTGCTGTATTGTGGAAAAGGTCCTGTGCTGTATCGCTGAGGAGGAGGAAGTTTTCGTCGAGGTAAGTTCTGGCCACGGGAGGAGTTTAGGGGAAGTGGGGAGAGGTTGAACTACGAAAATAAGGAAATTTATGAACGCTTAGATCAAGTAGCTTGATCGTGGATTTTTTAACCTCGGAATACGTAGAAAGACCCAAAGTTTGAGGGGTGATTGCGAATTTCACGAATGAGCGTGAATCTTGCTTGAGGGTGAACGAGGCTCAATGGCGACGCTTAATTTCGAGGCGAGGAAGAGGATTCCGAGCCCGAGAAGGGTCAGGATGGTTCCGAGGAATAGCGCACCGTTTTTGTGATGCTTGTAGAAGACGTAGAGGCCAGCGAGGCCTAGGGTGGCTCCGAGGGCAAGAGTGAGGAGACCTAGGATGGCTAGGAAGTCGATCATGGGAGTTCCTGAGTGTTATTTGGGAGCCGCAGGAGACTGGATGAGGAGGCAGTCTTCGAGGAGGGGTTGGAGGACGTGGACGAGTTGGTGGTCTTCTTTGTGGAGTTGCTTTTCGAAACATTGCTCGACTTGTTTTAGGGTGTAGTCGAGGTCAGCACAGACGAGCGCGTTAGCACGGCCGCGGATGACGGCGACTAGGAAGCAGTTTCGGCCTTGGCGGGTGAGTGCGCTACGGCGCCTAGGGAGATCGAAGGTGTCGCGGAGTTGGCCACCAGCTCCTTTGAGCTCACGTATGAGGCGGCTGATATCGTAGCGAATTTTTTTCGGATTGGAATGACGTGATGGATCGCGGCTGGCGTAGCTGATGAGGGAGAAGGTATCGTAGCGCATGAGGAAGACTTCCTCGACTTGGTAACGATGAGTGCGCTCGAAGATGATGTCATCATAACTCTGACTCGTGAAGAGGGCTTTCATCCGCCAGATGAGGCGGTCGGTTATGCTGATCGAACCGAAGTGATGCGCGGTTTGTATTTGCTCGGCAACGGCACGGCGCACCGTGCTGCGGAGCATCGGTGCGAGATCGGTGTGGAGGCTGGTTTTGGGCGCGTGGAGGGCCTGTTCGAGAGAGGATTCTAGGAGCGAAATGATGGCGGCGATGTGGTCGGAGTCAATTCCGGCAGGTGGTGTGAAAGCGTCTTCGCCTTCAGGTTGGTCTCGCTCAGGTCTAGGGTGGCTGGAGGTTGGTGCGCTTGTAGTTGTCGGAGTAGACTGAGTGACAGGCTGAGCCGAAATGGGAATATCTTTCATCTTAGCGGAAATCTTTGCGATGAGAGCTTTGACCGGAGGAATCAGGGCGAGTCGCTCTGTGTGATGTGCTTCTTCGCTGAAGTCTGCGGCTGGGGGTTTTGGCAGCTTGACCAGCGGCTCACGGTGATCGGGTTGATCAAGATCTGCGATTTTAGGAAGCTCGCTGGGTTGGCCGTCTTGGCTCATGGATTTAGCAAAGGGGGGAGGTTTTAGGGGAGGTATCTTTTTTCGACGGTCTGAGTGGCCTGTTTATCGGTGGTTACTGTCGTCAAGACGAGGGCACTGGCACTCCTCTTGGAGGGTGATGTGAGCTTGTTTGAGGTCAGCACATTCAGACGACGAAGAAGCGAGAGCGCTCTTAGCGAGATCATTCTCGATCCGCTCTAGGAGAGCGTGCACCTGACTAAGACCACAACCCATGATAATCTCTCGAACCTGTTCGATGTGTTGCGTCGGATTCAGGTGAGAAGTGGGCATCGTCGCAGCAGCAAGTTGGTGAATGTTGGAAGGGGGCTTCTTCCCATTTCCAAGGGTCAATAAGGTTTGAAAAGAAGAATCTTCGATCAAGGTAATCTACGAGTTCTAATTGAGGCGGGCAATATAATCGTGTTTCCTTAAGCGATCCTGACCATTATGAGTTCGTGATTTTTTCGAAAGGTGACGAAAGACAAGGCTCTTTATCTGTGTTATAAAACTCTCAGACATGGCGAAGAAGGCAGCGAAAAAAGCGGTAAAAAAAGCCGCTAAGAAAAAAGGCAAGGATGGCGAGGTTGATCTCGCTGGGGGATACGCGCGGACGCGTAAGAGCCTGATTGCACGCCTCGAAAACTGGGAAGATCAGCGGACATGGGATGAGTTCTACCAGACTTATTGGAAGTTGATTTACTCAGTGGGCATTAAGGCGGGACTTCGTCCTGATGAGGCCTTTGACACGGTTCAAGAGACGATTCTTTCGATCGCAAAGCAGAGTAAGAAAAATCTCTACGACCCCAATCAAGGTTCCTTCAAGACTTGGTTGATGAATATGACTCGCTGGCGGATTAACGATCAGTTTCGTAAGCGGAAGAAGGATACCGCGATGCCTGGTGGTGGTTGGGATGATGAGCGGAAAACTGCGGTGATCGACCGCTTAGAAGATCCCAAAGGCGATCTTCTAAATCGGATGTGGGATGTGGAGTGGAAAAAGAGCATCGCAGATATGGCGCTGACAAAAGTCAAAGCACAGGTCTCCCCGAAGCAATATCAGATTTTCGATTATTATGTGGTCAAGCAATGGGACGCTAAAAAAGTGCAAGAGCATCTTGGCGTGAGCATGGCCCAAGTCTATCTTGCGAAGCACCGAGTGGGTTCGGTGTTGAAGAAAGAATTGGCAAAGCTCGATAAAGATGACGAAGACAGTTAGGCCTGATCCGCTTATTCCGGACCATGAAGTCCTCCGCAAAGTCGGGGGGGGAGCCTATGGTGAAGTCTGGTTAGCTCGCGCGGTGACCGGGACAATGCGGGCGGTTAAAATCGTCTATCGCGAAGACTTTTCTGACGAGATCACCTTTGAGCGAGAGTTTAAGGGGATTCTAAAATTCGAGCCGATCTCACGTGATCACCCAGGGCTTGTGCACGTGCTGCACGTAGGACGCAGTGATGGTAAATCACCGTTTTATTACTACGTGATGGAGCTGGGCGATGATGCTTACTTCAGTGAAGAATTTAACCCGGTAGAATACGAGCCGCGGACTTTGCGCACAGATATGGTGACGGCGAATCATGTGCCATTGGATACGCAGTTTGTTGTTAGGACAGGTCGCCGCTTAGCAGAGGCGCTCGATCATTTACACGAGCGCAATCTTACGCACCGCGATGTGAAGCCCTCGAATGTGATTTTTGTAGAGGGAAATGCTAAGTTAGCAGACATTGGGCTCGTTGCCACGATGGATCAGCGGACATTTGTCGGGACTGAGGGGTTCGTTCCTCCTGAGGGGCCGGGTTCGACCGGGGCTGATATTTATAGCTTAGGAAAAGTGCTCTATGAAATGGCAACTGGAATGGATCGCTTACAATTTCCAGAGCTGCCTGAAGATGGTCCTCCAGAGAAAGATCGTAAGAAGTGGATTATCTTGAATCGTTTGCTTTGCGATGTGTGTGAGCCCCGTATCGGGAAGCGCAAAATCAAAACAGCAGCACAACTCGCTGATGCGCTTGGGTGCTTAGAAAAAGGGGAAAAGATCAAGAAATCAATTTCTCCGGTGGCTTGGTTGGTGACTGCAGCGATGTTTGTGTTGGGCTTATTTGTTGCTCAAACCGCGATTCAATATTCGTGGGGGAACTACGATATTGAAGGGAAGCGTGAACCACTGCCGGTACGCTACCTCTCAGTAAAAATCAGCAGTGAAACCGAAGATGGAACACCGCTAGATGGAGTAGATGTCTATCGTTTAGATGGTGAGTTGCTCGGTGCAGCATCTCTCAATTTAACAAATTTACAAGTCGGTGAGCGTCTTCAGTTGGTGCTGCGTAAGGAGGGGTTTCTCGACGCTAAAATCGATGAGGTGCTCACAGGGGAAGGGACAAAACCGATGTTTATTCCAATGGTGCGTTATTCACCTCCAGTTGAGGATGAGGATTGGAAAGATGCTTTGGGAATGGAGTATAGCCCGTTGAACGAACGTCACATTTCGGTGACACACGTGACCTCTGAACTATGGTCGATTTTTGCCGAGGAAGAAGGGGTGAAGAATAATGTGATCTCATTCAAACATAGCGAATCAGGAGATGAGATTGAGATCGTAGCTGTGCCTGAGCGGCTCGCAAAACGCTACGTGGAATGGTTGACGGATAAGTGTCTTACAGAAGGTTTTCTCGCCGCTCATTCAGACCAAGCCTTGGAAAAGAATCGCGAGATTAAGGTCCGTTATGATCGAAAATTCCCCGAATCGCGGCTGCCTGCTCAAGCAATTGAGAGAGGGCTGCGGCCCTTCCGCTGTTTAGTGCAGGTGATCCCATACGCAACGATGAGTTTCGATTCCACGCCTCAAGGTGCATTGATTTATATCGATGGGCGTTTGATTGGAAACACCAGCCTCGCGGGATACGTGGTTCCTCCAGGACAGGTGAATTACACCATCGAGTTGGAGGGCTTTGATCCAATCAATGGGTTTGAACAACTCAATGACCGTGGGCACAAAGAAGTATCGGTGGTTCTGAAAGAGAATGAAGGAGCGGTGAACTTTGGTAAAAATGCTCGTGTTTGGAAAAATAGCCTCGGAATGCGCCTCGCCCCTTTGGGTGATGATCTCATGGTAAGCATCTGGCACACGCGAGCTTCTGACTACGAGCCTTTCATGGTCTTCAAACAGAAGAAGTGGGATATGGAGTTTTCGCCAATCTCTCCTCAACATCCTGCCGTCGGGATTACCCGTGATGAGGCTGAGGCTTTTTGTGCCTGGTTAACGGAACGCGAGCGAGGATTGGAGAGAATACAGACTCAACATCGTTATCGACTTTTGACCGACTTAGAATGGTCGCTTGCAGCGGGACTCGATGAGCAGTTTGAGCAACCCATTAATCGAGACATCGATATTCAAAATGCGGGCATCTATCCGTGGGGATCTGAAATATGGCCTCCGCCTGCAGAATTTGGAAACTACGCAGATCAAGCTGCAGCGGATCATGAAGATATCCAAATTCGCCAAACGATTGAGGGATATTTCGACGGTTTTGCATCTGCAGCTCCGGTGGGCCGGTTCGTATCGAACGTGAACGGGCTCTACGACTTGGGCGGAAATGTGAAGGAGTGGGTTTCTGATCCGTTTGTGGAGGGAGAAGAGGGGGCGCTGCGTGGAGTGCTGCGTGGCGCTGATTGGAAGAGCTATGATGCGGCACATTTAGAGCTTCGTCACCGTGATTTTGTTTCTCCTTTAAGCCGGAGCTCTTTGGCTGGCTTTAGAGTCGTGCTTGCAAAAGAGGATGATCAGGAGCACAAAGAATCCGCGACAGAAATTAACGAAGATGGTGGAAATACGAATTGATTACGAAGGACAACTTCGTTGCGCGACGACGCATATGCCTTCCATTACCAAACTTTCTACCGATGCTCCGGTTGATAATAATGGTCGTGGAGAATCTTTTTCACCGACCGACCTTGTAGCGACAGGCCTAGGAACCTGCATGGCTACGGTCATGGGAATTGCGGCTAAGAATAAAGGGGTTGAGCTTCGAGGGATGCGTTTGGCTGTAGAAAAACACATGTCTGAGGACCTTCCGCGGCGGATTGCTCAGCTCAAGGTTGAAATCTTCATGCCCATTCCCCAGAATCATCCTGAAAGTCGCGTTCTTCAAGGGGCTGCTCTGAGTTGCCCAGTGCATCATAGCATACACCCTGACATTGAGGTAGAGATGAAATGGCACTGGCAAACGGCTCTCCCTGAGACCCCGCTACCGGTTTAGCGGATTGTCAACGAATCTCAAAATGACTCGTAAAGTGGCGGTGGCTGATTTCAGAAGTTAGGCCGCTAAAAAATCGTTTTCAACGAAAGCGATGTGGACAAAGCCATCACCCTAGGACCAGCGAGAGAACAAGGAATTCAAGCGTGATTCTGAAGGTGCCGGGAAATAGTTAACCGGATCATCATGATCTCTCAGCGCACATTCTGACTGCCTTATCAGTTGCAAAATGGCCACTTATCACAAAGCAAATCGATGGCTCCATCAGAGCTAATCACTGAACTTAGATTTTCTCCGATAGCGGGAACCAGAGAATTGAGAAATGAGACCTCTCAGCTCCATTTTCATCAGCGCGGTCGATAAAAGATGAATCGGCATTTCTGTTAAAGTAACAAGCTCATCAATGACTTTTTCATCGGCTCCTAGCGCAGCTAGGATCGCAGTTTCTTCTTCATTCAAATCAGGGAGGGGGACTTCGGTCTTTTCCTCCGCGTTTGTTGCGAATGACAAGAATTCGAAGTCTTCAAGGATCTGTGAACCGTCCGTGATTAAAGTTGCTCCTTCACGTATGAGATCGTGGCAGCCTGCCGAACTCGGCCGATCGACTGGGCCTGGAACAGCGTATACCTGCCGGCCTGCTTCGTTGGCGAGATTTGCCGTGATCAACGAGCCAGAGCGGGAAGGGCATTCCACGACTAAGGTGCCATTTGTCCAGTGTGCCACGATCCGATTACGTTGTGGAAAAGTCCGTTTATCTGGGGGTTGCCTCAGAGGGAATTCTGAAATGATTGCCCCATGCCCTGCAGCGATTTTTTCGGCCAAGGATAGATTCTCAGGTGGATAGAGCTGCATCAGCCC
>JBDNAW010000007.1:0-5038 GCA_039768255.1 Akkermansiaceae bacterium
CTTCTCCGTTCGGTCGCGGAGCAGATGGAGGATTTCTTTGAAAAGCATGGCTGGACTTTGCTCGCGCAGGGCGCGGGAATGCCACGTCAGAAAATGATCGAGAATTTCCGAGAAGACGTTCATAGCGTGCTCTTCGGAACAGATTCCTTTTGGGCCGGTGTTGATGTGCCAGGTGAGGCTCTGAGCAATGTCATCGTCACCCGGATTCCGTTTGCTGTTCCGGATCATCCCCTGACCGCAGCCCGTCTTGAAGAGATCGAAGCTGAAGGTGGAAATCCTTTTATGCAATACTCCGTGCCCGAGGCGGTGATCAAACTTCGCCAAGGAGTCGGGCGTCTCATCCGCTCGAAGAAGTGCCAAGGAATGGTGGTTATTCTCGATAACCGAGTTGTCACCAAGCGCTACGGAAGAAACTTCTTGGCCGCGCTTCCTCCGGCCCCGGTGAAAATTATTAACGAGTAAGCTCGCGTAACTTTGCCACCGGCCATTGATTTGGAGCGGTCGGAGTGTCTCCGAGGTAGCCGTAATTTAAAAGTGAACCTCGCTGGATCATCTCCGGTCGAGCCTCGGCACCAAGGAGGCCCATGCCCATCACGGAGAGGGGGGAATCGCTTTCTAACAGCGTGCGATGGATTTCGAGATCGGCTTCCGAGTTCACCATCGTCGCGAATTTAAAGATGTCAGACGGTCCTTGGATTTTAGAAATCAGTTCTTCGAGCGAGGGCGTTTTGTCAAAATGATGGAATGACCCCACTACGATCACGTCTTGTGCTTTGGCTTCCTCGATTACGTCGCTCAATTCTTCATGCGAGCTCAGTTCGATATCGATCGCCGCGGCATAAGGTATCATTTCTAAGTATTGGTGACGTCTCTCATCGACTGTTAATTGATGTTGCCCGCCTTCCAGTGGTCCACGAGCGGTGATCAGGAGTGGCTTATGACACTGATGTGCGTATTTTTTAATGGCTGCATTCGCAGGTAACGAATCCATTCTTAGTTCGATAAGATCACAAGCTTCGACGGTAGCTTTCAAGCACGCTTCATCTGCTGCCGCGCCTACGATGAGGCTTTCTCTCTCTTTCACTGATAATGCCAATCTTTGCTTGCCGCTCACGTCGACACCTTGGCTTTTCGATTTGAAAGTGTCAAATCGGCTCCTTCAGATTCGCTATACGCTGTCAACTGCGAAAAATATCACCATTTTGGGGCTTTTTGCTAGCCGACCCATCCCTTGTTTTCCTAGCTTAATGAAAATCCTACTTATTCCATGATCAAGACAGGAAAAATCATTAAGGCATTCACCCTCGTTGCTCTTTCGTTGGGTACTGTCGCATCACTCTCAGCGCAGGAAATGCCCACTCGCTCGAAAGACAAGGTGGTTAAAGTTTCTGATCCTAAATTTAACGAAATTCAGTCTCCTAATATTAACGTCAGTGGAGCATCCAAAAGCTACCGACCGAAAGACTGGCTGGAGATTGAAGTTGAGCTCGAAATCTCAAAGTGGAAACCCAAGCTCATTGATGAATACGTCGATGGGATTTCTGTGAAATGGTGGGTCGTGGTGAAGGGGCAGGATCGTAAGACATACCTCGTCGAGAAAACCGTTCAACACGTCAATATCCCAGAGGATGAAAAAGTTTTCACTTCAGTCTATCTTTCGCCAAACACCCTTCGCCGTATCACGGGCAAGAACAAAGCAAGTGAAGGGGATATCGAAGCAGTTGGCGGTGAGATACAGTTGGGTGGAGAAATGCTCGGATTCTTCTCCCACGGAAAAGATAAAGGGTGGTGGCGTAAGCCATTGGGCAGTGTTGAGCGCACCACCAAGTTTCCACTTCTCAACAAAGACGAAACACCATTTAAATTCCTCTGGTATGACCGCTACGCGGAAATCAAACCTAAGAACAATTAAAACAATTTATTGCTCCGAGTGGAGCGCAGCTCAGGGGAGCTGATCAAATTCTACGGAATCCGAGCCTCATACTCCCGGGTTCTTCTTTTACAGCATACGCAAAAACACTACCATGGCTGATTCACAGTCGATCATCGCACTAAACATCGGTTCCCAGAGAATTTCAATGGGTGTCTTCACCCAGACCAAGAAAGGCTTGGTTCTGAAATCCCACGGAGCAACTAGCATCCTTGCGGACCCGGCTACCGAAGCCGCCCGCATTCCACAAGTCCAGCTCGCCATCAAAGAACTCGCAAAGAGTTTGAAGCTTGGAAAGCAGAAGGCGGCATACTCCCTCTCTGGGCAGTCCGTCTTTGTCCGCTTCGTTAAGCTTCCCCCTCTTGAGTCTGAGGATGTCGGAGAGCTCGTCCGTTTCGAGGCCCAACAGAATGTTCCATTCCCCATTGATGAAGTCGTCTGGGACTGGGAAGCTCTTAAAGGTGGTGGAATTGAGACTGAGGTCGTCCTCGTCGCAATTAAGTCTGACTCGTTAAATGATCTGAATGAGGTTGTTGCGGAAACTGGTCTTGGAACGCTCCTCGTCGATTCCGCTCCTACAAGTCTATATAACGCACTCCGCTATAACTATCCTGATCTTGCTGAGCCGACTCTCCTTCTTGATGTCGGTGCTAAGACTTCAAACTTGATTTACGCAGAAGGTGAAAAGTTCTTCGCTCGTAGCGTCCCCGTAGGCGGAGCTGCCCTTACTACTGCAATTGCGAAAGATTATGATCTTTCCTTCGCTGAAGCTGAAAACACCAAACTTACTAGCGGTCTCGTCACACTCGGTGGCGGTCACGCCGGGCAGCTTGATGAGGCGACTGCGGCACTTGGCACCGTCGTTCGGAATGCTCTCACCCGTCTCACGGCAGAGATTCAGCGCACAACACAGCTTTACCGCAGCCAGCAGGGTGGGTCTGCACCACAGCGCGTCTTAATCGCCGGTGGCTGTGCGAACCTTCCTTATCTGAAGGAGTTTATCGAAGAGAAGCTCGGTCTTCCGGTTGAAATCTTCAACCCACTCCAGCGCATTTCCGTTGGCAAAGGAGTCGATGTCGAAGCGCTTGGGCAAGAAGCTCACCTCATGGGTGAACTCGTTGGTCTTGGTCTCAGTGCTTCTCATAAAGCCGCGGTTAAGATCGACCTCGTTCCCGATGTGGTCCAATCCGAGCGTGACATCAACCGTCGGAAGCCAACTCTCATCGCCGCTGCCGCGATTCTTCTCGCAGGTCTCGCGACTTGGCCTCTGTTCAATGTCTTGACTGCTTCTAAGGCGAAAGCCTTCGTTAAGGAGTCGAACGAAGAATACGCTGAGATCGAAATGCCCGCTCAGAACCTTCGCAAGATTCTCAAGAGTGAGAAGGACAGCCAAGCTCTCCTCGCTTCTTATGGAGCTGCCGAAGATCAGCGCCTCTCCATTCTTAATCTCTGGAGTGACATTTCCACGCAATTCGTGAGCGATGTTGTCTGGTTGACCGATCTTGAGCCTGTCTCAGACTACAACCCAGTCAAAGAGAAGGGGAATGTTAGCATCATCAATGCTGGATTCGCTGAATCTTCCTATGGCAAAGAGATTTACCAGCCTAAAGAAAACACCGAAGCAAATGCTCTCATTCTTCGTGGATTCTGGCGCAGTGAATTGAAAGACGTCTACACCCTCATTGGGAAGTTGAAAGATTCCAAACACCTGAGCTTCGAGTTTAACGGAAAGCCGCTGACCGATGATCAAATTGTAAAGACCATCGAATCAGCTCCGGAAGGCGACAACAAAGCCGCTCCCTTCGAGCTCATTATCCCACTCAAAACACCAATTTCCCTTAAATAACTTACCTTCCGATCCACTATGAATTGGTTTAAAGAAAATAAATTCCTAGGCGTTCTTTTGATCGTCACCCTCGTCCTCGCTGGACTCGTCATCTTCATCGGAATGAAGACCTCTTCCTCTGCCGCAGATGAGCTTGGGGCCGCGGAACAGCATATATCAGACAACGCAGCTGCTCGTGCACTCGTTCCGTTCCCTACCGCTGAAAATGTTGATGATAAGAAAAAGAACGTCAAAGCGATGATCGCTAAAGCGGAGTCTGCCCAAAGCAAGTTTCTCGCTTTCCGTCCTGAGACTCTTGAGAACATTACCGTCAGCACCTTTGCTGACCGTCTCAAAACCGCAGATGGAAATGTGCGTGCTCTTTTTGAAGAAAAAGGAGTCCGTCTTTCAGAGAATGCATATCTTGGCTTTGAGCAATACAAGGGAGCAACACCTCTCGAATCCGCCACCGGAACTCTTGCTTATGAGCTTGGCGCGATTGAGTGGCTCTTCACTGAGGCTGCCAATGCTGGTGTTACTGAAGTGTCAAACTTCCGCCGTGACGAACTCGCGATTGAAAAAGCAGCACCTGTTTCCTCAGGTAAGAAAAAGAAGAAGTCTAAGAGTAAGGCAAAGTCTAAAGGGAGTAGATCAAAGCGGAGTGGCCCTGCACTCGTGAAAGTCGCTGAGAAGCTACCGATGTCCATCACCCTTAAAGGTTCCGAGAAGTCGATTCGCCAGACGATTGAAGCGATTGCCAACTCAGACCAGTATTTCTTCGAAGCACGCGTTGGTCGTGTCAAGAATCCAGCTCCCGTTCCAACGACAAGCGGAATTGCGCTTAAAAAGCCTGCTGAGGTAGCCGCACCCGCGCCCGCTTCTGATGATGGCTTCGGTGTCATTGAAGAAGAGCCTGCGGAAGAAGCTCCAGCGGCCGGGGGAGATGCTCCTGCCCAGCGAATCCTTAACCGTGTCGCCGGAGGCGAGGATGTGTCCGTCTTTTTGAAGTTAGACCTTCTCATCTTCGATGAAGAAACCACTTTCCCTGTAATTAAGTAATCACCACCTACGAACATGTCCTGGATGTCAGAAAATTACCATAAGGCTGCCCTCGGGGGCGGTGTTGCCATTCTTGCCGCCGTTGGCTACCTCTCCTGGAGTAGTGCTACTGCTAAGCAAGACAACCTCGTCAACTCAAGCACAGGTAGCGGTGCAGATGATGCCTCCACAGCCGGTGGGGAAAGTGCTGATGAGCGGATTGCTTCTCTCAAAAAAACAAATCC
>JBDNAW010000008.1:0-9159 GCA_039768255.1 Akkermansiaceae bacterium
AGTATGGCGCCGGTCTGCGGCTTTCAGAGCTGGCTCGATTGAGAATCAAGGATGTCGATTTGGATCGCGTTCTACTTACGGTGCGCGAAGGGAAGGGTTGAAAGCACTCTGTCACTTAGCCACATTAGAGACTTAGAGGCGGGCCTGTTCTTGGACGAGCTTTGTGAGCAGGGGGGCGGCTTCGCTCATGAGGGTTTCGAGGGGAAGGTCGAGGCTGGTGAGGGCGTGGGTTTGATCGAAGAGGGGCTTGGCCTCTTCGGTGACATGGCCGGCGATGCCGATGACTTTTTTTCCGGCGTCGCGGGCGAGCTGGGCGATTCCGGCGGGGCCTTTACCGTCGAGGGTTTGAGCGTCGAGGGAACCTTCACCGGTGATGATGAGGTCGGTGGTGGCGATTTTCTCTCTGAGCTGAAGGGCATCGGCGACGAGGTCGAAACCGCTGACGAGTTTGGCTCTGCAGA
Source organism: Akkermansiaceae bacterium (assembly GCA_039768255.1). Classification (GTDB taxonomy): domain Bacteria; phylum Verrucomicrobiota; class Verrucomicrobiia; order Verrucomicrobiales; family Akkermansiaceae; genus SW10. Next base: position 462 of record JBDNAW010000008.1, read on the forward strand.
AGGTTTTCAGGCCAAATCCGAGTCCGCCTGCGGCACCTGCGCCGGGGAAGTCGTGATCGGCTCTGAGGAGATTTGCTAAGAGGGTGAGGGCGGCTTCGAGTTGGGGAATAGTCTCGGGAGTCGCTCCTTTTTGTGGGCCGAAAATGGCGGTGGCTCCGTTTGGCCCGAGCAGGGGGTTGGTGACATCACAAGCGACGGTGATGGGTGGGAGGGGAATTATTCCCGTTTGATCGATGGTGACGATCTCGGGAAAGGTTTCTGGGATGAGGATGAGGGGAAGTCCTCGGTGATCGAGGAATTGAACTCCAAGCGCTTCCGCCATGCCAGCTCCACCGTCATTGGTGGCGGAACCACCGATGCCGATGAGGAGACGCTTGGCTTTTGAGACTTCAATCGCGTGACGGATGAGGTCTCCAGTTCCGTAGGTGGAGGCAAAGAGGGGATCACGCTCTTCCTCTTCGATTCTCCAGAGGCCGGAGGCGGCAGACATTTCGATAACGGCGGAACCATCGGCGAGGAGGGCGTATTCTGCGGCCACTTCTCGTCCTACGGCATCACGGCATTGTGCGATGATTTTTTCTCCCTCGGTGGCGGCAAGGAGGGCCTCGACAAATCCTTCACCGCCATCGGCGATGGGAGCGAGTTCGCATTCATGATCTGGGAGTCCGGCGGCGATGGCGGCACAGGCTTCTTGGGCGCTGAGAGAGTCTTTGAATTTATCGCAGGCGATGAGGATTTTCATGACCTAGTAAGGGAGATGTTGCCGCTTATTGGCGAGCCAAATACACTGGTAGGGCGCAAAATGCAGGGTGCCATCGGTCTGGTCGAGCTCTTGGCCGGAGATGAGATCGATCCATTCATCCGTGGCGACGATGTTGACGTTAGTGAGGGCGATTTCTTGTCTTTCTGAGGTGATGTTGAAGAAGCAAAAGGCCTGACTAAGGCGGTCAAGTGATTCGCGCCAAAAGCCGAAAATGGCATCGCCAAGGTGGAGTGAAAATTGCGTGGCATTCGGGTGGAATGCGGGCTGATCTCGACGGATGTTGATCAGCTTTTTCAGACGTTGGAGGACTTGAGCGTGGGGGCTGGTGCGGTCTGAAAGTTCGGCTTCGAGTGATTCGCGGTCCCACTGATGTCGATTGATGTGTCGATTGTGTCCGGTCGCGGCGAGTTTCTGGAGATCATTCCGAGTGCCGAGAAGGCTGTGGATGTAAAGCGCGGGCATGCCTTCGAGGCTGAGGAGAATGGCGTGAGCACAGATGAAGCGCTTCATGCCGAGACCGTCATCTCCTTGGAAGGCATCGAAGAGGCTGATGTTAATCTCGTAGGGGCGCGTGGAACCATCGGGTACAGTTCGATCTGAGACTTGCGCTCCGTTTTGTTTCATCCGAGTGACGAGATCATCGATTTCTTCATTGCTGAGAAGCCCTTCGGCAGGGCGGAGCCCGATCCCATCGTGCGAGGCGATGAAGTTAAAATACGTTGTCCCCGGTCGTGCTGGAGGCATGCTCATGAGCCAGCGTTTAAGGTATTGGCAATTTCCAATGGTGAGGGCGTGGAGTAGGAGCGGCGGAAGCGAGAAATTATAGATGCTGTGCGCCTCGTTGAAGTTCCCGAAGTAGGAGAGGTTTTCGCGGTTCGGGATGTTCGTCTCGGTGATGATGACGGCGTCCGGCTTGACGTGCTCGATCAGGGTGCGGAAGAGGCGGATGATTTCGTGCGTTTGCGGAAGGTTGAGGCAATTCGTTCCTGCTTCCTTCCAGATGAAGGCGACGGCATCGAGGCGGAAGATCGAGACGCCGTGGTCGAGGTGTTTCCGGATGATTTTGATAAGCTCGATGAGGAGACGCGGTTCTTTAAAATTCAGATCGATCTGATCATGTCCAAAAGTGCACCAGACATGGCGTTCATCGATTTTTTTTAGCAGGGGGGAGGTGCGGGGGCGGACTACGTCAGAGAGGTTTTCTTCTGGATTAGCCACTACGAAGAAGGAGGCACCAGGTTCTTCTTTTTTCTCAAATTGGCGAAACCATTCATGGGAGGCGGAGCAGTGATTCACCACGAGGTCTGACATGAGGCGGTAGGAATCCGCGATGGATACGATATCCTCCCAACCACCAAGTCCGGGATTCACCGAAAGATAGTCTGAAACGGCGAAGCCATCATCCGAAGTCCATGGAAAATAGGGGAGGATGTGAACGGTGTTGATGGCGTCTGAGAGGTGCTCATCAAGGAAGTCTTTCAGTTCCTTCAAGGGGGCATTTCCCCCGAGAATACTATCGCCATAAGTGATGACGGTGACGTCTTTTTCTGACCAATGATTGGCGAAAGGAACTGGTTGGTAGAAGTGCTCTTCGAGCCTCATCTCTTGAACAAGAGAATCCCGCAGAGCGTCATGATCTCCCTCACCGTAGATGCCGGTGAGATGGACGCTGATTTTTTCGAGGAGCGATTCTAGCGGGCTCATGAAAATTCCTTCTGGTCTTCTTCGACGGCTTCAATGAGACGTGGGAAAATGTCGGGAATGGCACTGGCGACTCGGTTCCAGCTTGGAATGAAGGGGCGCTCCATCGGCGTGTCGATGTAGTTTTTTCCGGCGAGAATGATGTTTTCTGCGAAGAGCTCGACGGCGTCTTCTTCCGCATGAACATCGACCTTGAGGCCGTTGATGGTGGCATCGTTTTTATAGCGTTCCACGAAGTCGAGTGCGTTTCGGAAGTAGGCGGCCTTCACGGCGCGGAAGGTGGACTTACTGAGGACTTCACCTTCGGTGGCAAGTTTACGGAAAATGAGCTTGCAGATGTCGATTGACATTTTCGAGAGGCCTTTTGTTTTGTCCTCCTGTGAGATGTCTTGGTGCTTATGGTCGTAGCGCTCGGCGATGTCGACTTGGCAGACTTTATTCGAGGAGTAGTTCCGATACATCTCGGAAAGAATTCCCATTTCAAGCCCCCAATCTGAAGGGAGACGAATGTCATGGACGACACTGGCACGGAAGGAAAACTCTCCAGCGAGCGGATAACGGAAGCCATCTAAGAATGAGAGGTAATCGTGGGGACCGAGGACCTGCTCAAGTGAGCGGATGAGCGGGGTCACCAGAAGCCGAGTAACGCGGCCATTGAGTTTCCCATCAGCGACGCGGGGGTAGTAGCCTTTCGCGTATTGGTAGCTGAAATTCGGGTTTGCCATGGGGTAGATGAGGCGAGCTAAAAGGGAGCGATCATAAGTGGTGATGTCACAGTCATGAAGAGCGATCGCTTCTGCCTTTTCACGGGCGATGGTGTAGCCGAGGCAATACCAGACGTTTCTCCCTTTACCGGGCTCTGAAGGGGCGAGCTCTTGTTCTTGGAGTTCCGCATCAAGTGCGCGGAGGCGTGGGCCATCATTCCAGAGAACACGGTGATGTTGAGGGAGCTTTGAGAAAAACGAGAGCGCGTGGCGATACTGTGCTTCATCGGCGCGATCGAGCCCGATGGTGATCTCACCGAGGTAGGGGACTTTTGCGATTTCATCGATGATAGAGGGGAGGGCAGCACCTTCTAATTCAGAAAAGAGTGAAGGAAGAATGAGCGCCATGGGGCGCTTTTTCGAAAAACCTACAAGCTCGGCTTCGAGTTCGTCGATCGAGCGATTTGTGAGGTTGTGGAGGGTAGCGATGTCGCCACTTTGGTGGAAGTCAGCCATGGGAAAGGTGTGTTAATTTAGATGGAAAGTTCGTCGAGGAGTCGCGTCATGGTCGCGGCCCAAGCGTGCGGTCCTTGAAGTTCGGTGCGGATGAGTCTCTTAGCATTTGGTGCTGTGAGATGGGGATTGGTTGGAGAAGAGATGAGAACGCCGATATCAGCTTGTTCGATCATGGCGAGGTCATTAGCGGAGTCACCAAGAGCGATGATGGTCTTTGCTTGGTAATACTCACGGAGGGTCGAAAGTGGTTTCGCTTTATCTGTCTGACCTAGGATATGAAGAAACCTCCCCCCTTGGAGAGTTTTTAGGCCTTGTTGTTCGATCCGTTCACAAAAAGTAGGAAGCTGACTTGGGTCATCCTCCCAGAGAAGAGGCTCACTGAATTCTCGGGCAGCAGCTCGTTGTGCTTCTTCTGGACGAAGGCCAGTGTGTTTCATGATCCCTGCGAGACCGAGCTCGGAAAAACCACGGAAGCGAAAGTCGCTTTTGAATTGAGCGAGCTCACTGAGAATGTGGGCATGGTCTGATCCGAAAGTGTGCGTTGTTCCATCTGGGAGATGGAGTGCCGAGCCGTTTTCGATCACAAAGGCATGTTCATTCTGAAACTGTTCACGCATGGCGAGCCACTCACGGCGTGTCTTGCTGGTGTTTACGACGATGGGAATGCCTACTGCACGAAGCTTTTTGAGAACAGGAAGAACGGAATCAAATGAGTAGTCATAATGGTCCAGAAGGGTCCCGTCTAAGTCCGTCACGATGAGAACTTGAGAAGCAGGGACAGAGGGGGCTGACATATGGGCGAAACAGGATGAGAAGGCTTACTCAGTATTCAATAAGCGGTCGGTGTGCCAACCGGCAAAAGATTCTGAATTACTTAATATTACTTAAGTAGCTGATGGACTTCCTCCTAGAGGGAATGTGACGCGTTTTCTAAAAATAAATAGGATCGCTCAATGTCGTATGAGAAATCACGCAGCTTTTTAAATCTCCATCGATCGATGAACGCAAAAATATGAATTCCCATGGTCGATTTGGGAGCGGCTGTTTCTCCTGTAGAAGTTGGCTAAGATGCCGACATCGCGCTCACGCGAGAGTGTGGCGTCGTTCACCACCCAGAGCGATAAACCCGACCTTCGCGGCGACAGTTTTCCAAGTGATCCAGCTTCCTGAGCTTTTTTCGTTCTTCTCAGCCTATCGGCGATGAGGCGTGTTCCACCTCCTCGTCGTGCATCTTCGCCCGGAGGAAAACGGATCGAAAAAAGCCCGTCTCGATGAGATGCGGGCTCTTTTATGGGGGAAATAAAAAGCGTTTAGAGCTGATACTCACCATCTTCATCAGTGCCATACCAACCGAGCTCACGGAAGGTGCTAATGATGGGAATCTCTAGGTTGTCGTCTTCACCTTCGGCATATTCGATCGTGGCCTGACTACTCATTCCTCTCTCGGATTCGATGCTGATCACAGTTTGGTGTCCTTCGAAGTTGATCCAATCACCCCAGTCTTGTTTGTCGAGCTTGGCCTTGAGGCCATGCTCGATGAGCTTTGAAACAACCTCGACAATTGAAGAAGGGCTTTGGGTGGACGGAAGGTGAACGCGTGTTTCCATAGTTGATTGTGTGCGATGAAGTTTCACCGACGGTTCCAGATTCGGGCAAGGGAAAAGGAAATATGATGCCTAAAAAATTCAGGACTCTTTGTTGAAATAAACTTTGATGAAGCTCATCTCTTTTTCTTCATCGTAGCCTTTTTCGAGGACTTTTTCGGGAGCATCGATGACCTTAGGTTGAAGTCGGATTTCCACGCCGGTGTCGAGTTTCATGACGGACTTCATGAGCTTTCGCGCCTTTGAAACATCTTTTTGAGAGATATCAAATTTCTCTTCGATGGCAACGCCCTCTTCTTCCTCTAGGCGCTTACGTTCTTCACGGAAGCGCTCCCGCGTCGTCTGGTCTTTGAGCGCTTTTTCTTCAAACTCTTGGAGTGAAAAATGCTGACGGTTGTCAAAGTAAGTGAGCGCCTCCTTTGCTGCATCATTCACCTCCCAAGGTGGTGCGTCTTCTGCGGGTGGAGGAGTGGTTTCTGAGATGGCGGTGACGGCCATTTCGGCGACCTTCTTCGAGAAGAGTGCGGAATCAGGAATCGCGATCAGGCTTAGGAAATCACGGACCCAGAAGCGGGATTCGGAGCCACCGCGATCGAAGGTGAGGACGTAGAAGCCTTTTTTACCAAATTGATCAATGATGAGGCAGCCTTTGTCGATTTTTTCGGGGTTGATTCCGTGCTCGGTATTGAGTTGGAGATCACCGTCAGTGGTGGAAATCGAGAGGAATGGAGTGACCGACTCGGACTTGAGAATGCAGAGGCCTTGAACGATGTCCTCTTCCCCGACTTTGATTCCCTCAAGGTGAGCAATGCAGAGGTCTCCGGATTTGATATTCGGGTGGCTGGACTTCGAGTGGAGGCGGGTGGCGATTTCGATTCCCTTCTCGAGGAGAGTGGATTGAGCATCGAAGATTGTTTCGACCGCTTGATTCATCTCGTGCTTAGCGAGTGATGAATGGTGGTGGAATTTTTGGCCGACGAGGCTGAAACTCTTGAACGGGCGGAGAAAAATTGAACTAAGGGTTTCTTGATCAGAGTCCTCGACGTGAAAGAGCTGCTTCGATGTTTGCAGTGGTTCGTTCCGTGTGGGATTTCCGACTTTTGCCAAGACAAGGCCGGTTAGGGTAGTGGATTCGAAATCGAGTTTCAGGGTCACGCATGAGGTTTACGGGATCGATGAACGGCACGAAAGAGGAAAGGGGAGAAAGTTATTTTTATCCTCTTTTGGGACAGGTGCTCGATATTCGATCAGTTGGTCCGGACCAGAAACTCTGGACTGACGACGATCTGAGTTGCCGCAAAGGTGATTAATAAGAAACGGGGAGTGAAACATTGGGTTTCACCAAAGGAAGAAACTTTAGCTTGTGCGAGTGGATGAGCTCTCTATACTCAATAGCCTTAATATGTATCGTTTCCTTATTTTTTCTGTTTTTGTTTCCGCATTTAACCTGCATGCGGGCACTGTTGGGCTATGGCGTTTCGATGATACCGGTGCTGTGGCGGGGGAATCAATGGCTGCAGCTGAGAATCAAGCTTCTCCAGGGGTTCTGGATGCCTTCATTGGAAATGGTGAGCCTCGTTATTCTGATGATGTCCCCTTCACCGAGGTTTACGATCCCGTGGCGGATGAAACCTACGCCAACGCTTTTTCTTTCGATGCTTCTGGCGCGAACGCTTTTCTCTCGACGGAGAACGCCATCAATTTAGATCGCTCCTTTACCGTGGAGTTTTTTGTCAAAATAATCGGTGAGCCTGCGAGCTACGAATCAATTATTGACCGATCGGAAGCTCAGGACCTCGTTTGGAAAATCGACTTTGACCACGCGGCCAACCAAGCTTTCGGACGTATCCGTACTCGTTGGGATACCCCTGCTAACGGGGTGTCTGACGGTGTTGCTGAAAATGGAGTCGATGAAAACTGGAATTTTATTCTAGGAGCAGCTGGAAACGCAAATGCGCCCAAAGTTTATGTCGATACCGGAGCAAAAGACGCTGCAGGTGCTGACCTCGGTCCTCAAAATACCGGAAACCCTGTTGACTACGTTTACGATACCACCAGTGCGAACCCAAATGATCTCGATGTTGCACTGCAAGGCGATGGACAGAATGACATTCCTGAGTGGCATCACGTTGCGATGAGCTTTGATGAAACGACTGGTGAGATTCGCTTTTATTTTGACTACGCGCTCGCGCAAGTTCGCACCCTATCGGACTCCGCAGCCAATGGCTACACACACCCGGCGGCCGGTCTTCGTTTCGGGAAGCTTTCAGCGACCGAATATGGCCTTCTTATCGACGAAGTTCGCTACTCGGATGAAATCCTCACCTCCTCTAATTTTCTGCGCGAGCCTCAGGTGCTAGGTGCTGGAAATACCATTGCTCACTGGCGGATGGATGATGAAGGCGCGGCTGAAGGGCTCGAAATTGTGGAAGTGAGCAATGAAGTTTCAGCTCTTTATCCGGCGGTGCGGGGGAATGGGACTCCGAAATATTCGTCCGACGTCCCAGCTCCCGCGATCTATGATCCCATCTCAGGTAATACCTTTATCAATAACTTCTCGCTCGATGCTTCTGAAGCGAACTCCCGTCTTCAAATTACGGGCGAGGAATCTTTTAATACGAGTTTTTCTCTCGAGTTCTTCATTAAGCTGAGCGAAGAGCCCGGCGGTTATCATGCCTTCATTCGCCGATCGCAAGCTAATGACCTACGCTGGCAGCTTGATTTCGATCACGGGGCTAAAAGCGCTTTTGGCCGCCTCCGTGCCCGCTTTGATACCCCGGGTCCAGAGGGTTCAGATGGTGTGAATGAAAATGGTGTGGACGAAAATATTAATTTCGTCGTTGGCCCGACCGGTGGAGCCAATATCGCTGACGCCTTCTGCCTCTGGATAGATACTGATTCTGGAGATGGTATGAGAGCGAATTATGATGATGCTTCAGATTGGGCTAATGATGGTGATGGTCTCAATGACAATGATGTCTGGCATCATGCTGCGATCACCTTCGATGAAGACACTGGCGCCCTCAAATTTTACTACGATTATGAACTTCTCCAATCGAGAATTCTATCCGACGCAAATGGCGACGGCTATACTCACCCGGATGCTCCGCTGACGTTTGGAAAGCTCACCAACTCTGGTTATGCCCTCTTGTTCGATGAGGTCCGCTACTCGGGTGATGTGCTCGAAGCATTCCACTTTCTGCAACCTGCGGCCCTTCCGGAAGAGGGGCTGGAAATATCTAGGATCGTTTATGACCCTACTCCCCCAAGTGCGACGATTACTTGGAATACCGTGAGTGGTCGCCGCTACAGCCTTGATTATTCAAATGACCTCGAAAACTGGCTCGAAATTCTTGAAGAGGAAATCGCGAATGGAGAGACTATGACCTACACAGACTCCGAGCGGCTTG
>JBDNAW010000009.1:0-27824 GCA_039768255.1 Akkermansiaceae bacterium
GAACGGCTGAACGAATTCGGCCGATCTGCTAAAAGGCTCTTGGCGAGGTTTGTGATTCTCTTCATGGTTCGTCTGTGAAATTGATCATACTCGTGTCTGGGTTCTTTTTACTCAGTCCATTTTTAATGGCTGAAGAAGTAGTCGAAACACGCCCGAACATTATCTACTTAATGGCGGATGACCAAAGCACCTACTCGATGGGCTGCTATGGAAACAAAGATGTGCAGACTCCGAATATGGATCAGCTGGCGAGTGACGGTATGATCTTTGACCGGCATTACGTCACGACTGCGATTTGTATGGGTAGCCGCGCCAATGTGTTTACCGGGCGATACGAATACAAAACGGGGTGTAACTTTGTTCATGGGGATCTGAGCCCCGAGCTTTGGGAGAAATCGTATCCGGTGCTCTTGCGCAAGGCGGGTTATCTAACCGCTTTTGCTGGGAAATTTGGCATCGTGGTGGAAGGGGGAAAGGGAATTTGCGAAGAGGAATTCGATTTCTACGGCGGAGGAACTGGCCAAACCCACTACACGACGGCCAAGAACCGCGCGATGAAGAAATACGCGAAGGACTATCCGCACGCCACCCTCTCGTATGGGGCTTTTGGAAAGGATGTCATCCGGTCGGCGGTGAAAGCCTCGAAGCCATTCTGTCTTTCGATTAGTTTTAAAGCACCACACCGCCCGACGACTCCCGATCCGAAATTCGATCACATCTATCGTGGGAAAACCTTTACCAAGCCTGCGAATTATGGCCGCCGCTACAGTCGGCATTTGTCAGAGCAGAGTAAACAGGGACGGCAATATGTCCGTCATGAAGAGTGGGGATACGATAAAAGGTATGATGAAGTGATGGCGGTGTATCATCAGCAAATTTACGCCATCGATTACGCGCTAGGGATGTTGCGTAAGGAACTCAAGGCTCAGGGAATTGAGGACAATACGGTGATCATTTATACCAGTGATAATGGCTTTATCTGCGGTTCCCATGGCTATGGATCGAAGGTTCTGCCAATGGAGGAATCCTCGCGGGTGCCACTGATCATTTATGATCCTCGGAGTGAAAGCGCGGGGAAGATAATTCGCTGTAAGCAGCTGACTGGGAGTATCGATTTTGCACCCACTATTTTGAAACTGGCAGGCTTGGAGGCGATTGCAGGAATGGATGGAACGAGCCTTCTCCCATTGTTGGTAAAGCCGGAAAAGGAAGTGCGCTCACACCTTGCTTTGATGAACACCTTTCCTCCCGCAGCGACCACTTGTATGAGCATCGTCACCAAGGACCTCAAATACACCTACTGGTGGTATGAAGGAGATGGGATGAAACCTGTGGAAGAGTTATTTAACCTAAAGAATGATCCTCTGGAGTTGACCAATTTGGCGGCTCTTGAAGATCAGGCAGACATTTTGAAAGAGATGCAGCAGAAATACGATGCGCAACTGGAGCACTGGAAAGATCAGCACGTTCCTGACAAGGGATACGAAAAATACGTGAAGCGTTTTGATCGTCATCTTGCCCTCTCACAAAAAGGAGACCTTCTAGAAAAGGGTGGAAAACAGAGGCGCAAGAAGGCCAAAAACTGAGCGCCCGTTATTGGCAAAGGACCTCTCTTTTCGCTCTCTAGGAGACATCAATGATGCGGCATCGGCCTTTGAGGTGCTTGAAGCCGACGAGCCGACGCTCTTCCTCATCCCAGAGACGGAAAGAGAGAGATTTGAAGCCTTTCCACAGGGTGACGGGTTCGATGCTTTGGAAAATCTCATGTGAGTTGTGGCACTTCTCGAGGTTATAGTTCGGGATGCGCGAGCTGAGGTGGTGAATGTGGTGAAAGCCGATGTTTCCGGAGAACCATTGGAGAATTTTTGGGAGTTTGTAAAAAGAGCTGCCCTCGAGTGCTGCGGCGGTAAAATCCCAATCGTCTTCGCGCTCCCAGTAAACACCTTCGAATTGGTGCTGCACGTAGAAGAGCCAGACGCCGGAGATCGCTGCCACCGAGATGGTAGTGAGCTGGATAAGGAGGTAGGGAAGAAAGCCGAAGATGTAAATAAGCGTAGCGGCGAGGAGGGAAATGGCGAGATTTGTGGCCCAGACCGAGTTGCGATCACGTCGTTTCGCACCAGAAGTGGAGAAACGCTCTCGAACAAGGAAGAGGAAGAGTGGGGCGAAGATGAAAAGAATGAAGGGATTTCTCACCATGCGGTAGACGAAACGCTTCCAACGGGAGGAGGAAAGGTATTCCTCGACGGTCATCGTCCAGACATCTCCAGTTCCTCGGCGGTCGAGATCACCGGCAGCACTATGATGAATGGAGTGTTCCCAAGTCCAGTGCGAGTAGGGGGTGAAGGTGAGGACACCGGAGATGAAGCCAATGAAGTTATTGGCGCGTTTTGATTTTAAAAACGAGCTGTGACCGCAATCGTGGAAGATGATGAAGATGCGGACGAGAATGGCTCCGGCAAGAAGGGCAAGGCCAAAGGTGAGCCAGTAAGAGACCGCTATGGTAAAATACATGACCACCCAAAGCGCGAGGTAGGAACCGAGTGAGTTGACGATTTGCCAAGTCGCTTTTGGCGTCGAGGGTTTGGTGTGTGGGCTGACAATTTTCCGCCACTCTTGAACAGTGGGCAGAGGTTTGTTGGAAGAAATGAAAGAATCTGGCATGTGTGGCAACTCAGCGGCGCGAGCTGAGATGACCATGTGACCTAAATGAACTTGGTCAAGGCGTGTGAATGAGAAAAATGGATATTATTTAAAAAGGAAGGTCGATTTGTAGACGCAAAAACGCTCCCAAGATGATATTTTGGAAGCGTTTTTTGGATGATTCCTGTGAAAAGAATAAGTTCTCTGTGCGTTTGGAGCCTTATTTAGCTGAACTTCTTAACCAACAACGAGGCATTATGCCCGCCGAAGCCGAAGGAGTTACTGAGAGCCGCCTTGACTGGCATTTCGCGCGCGGTGTTTGCGCAGTAGTCGAGGGTGCACTCGGGGTCTTGGTTCTCCAAGTTTATGGTCGGCGGGATGACACCTTCCTGAACTGTTTTGATACAGGCGAGGATTTCGACACCACCAGCGGCTCCGAGGAGGTGACCGGTCATGGATTTGGTGGAGCTGACGACGAGGCCATCGTCGGACCAGTTTTTGAAGGTCTTGCGGATGGCCTTAGATTCACAAACGTCACCTTGTGGGGTAGAGGTCCCGTGGGCATTAACGTATTGCACGTCCTCAGGATTGAGGCCTGCATGCTTGAGCGCCATGTCCATGCAGCGAGCTGCACCGTCTCCTTCTGGATGCGGTGAGGTGAGGTGGTAGGCATCGGCACTGAGTCCGTAGCCGGAAAGTTCTGCAAGAATGGTGGCGCCACGCTTTTTAGCGTGCTCGTATTCCTCAATGACGAGGACTCCAGCACCTTCGCCCATCACGAAGCCATCACGGCCAACATCGAAGGGGCGTGATGCTGCGGTGGGATCGTCATTGCGCGTGGATAGGGCGCGCATGTTCGCGAAGCCCGCCAAGCCCATTGGGCGAATTGAGGCTTCAGAACCGCCAGCGATAAAGGCATCGGCATCGCCGAACTTAATCATGCGCCAAGCTTCTCCGATGGAGTGGTTTGCGGTGGCGCAAGCGGTGACAATGGCCATGTTTGGCCCGCCGAATCCGTATTCCATGGAGAAGACGCCACTCGCGATATTTGAGATCATCATCGGGATGGTGAAAGGGGAAACACGGGAAGGGCTCTTCTTAAGAAGTGCGGTGTGGTTATCTTCAAGGGTGCCGAGACCACCGATTCCTGAGCCGAGCATGACTCCGACGCGGGTGGGATCGTGGGCGCTGTCGAGAAGGCCGGACTCGTCGAGCGCCATTTTGGCGGCACCGATCGCAAGGTGCGCGTAGCGGTCCATGCGGCGTGCGTCCTTGGGGTTTTTAAAGAAGGGCTTGTGATCGAAATCTTTGACCTCTCCTGCGATTTTCACAGGGTAGTCCGAAGTGTCCATCGACTCGATGAGCCCGATGCCACTACGGCCATTTTTCATGCCATCCCAAGTGGAGGCAGCATCATTTCCTAGCGGGCTGACAGCCCCGATTCCGGTGACGACGACGCGACGATTTTCCATAAGTTCCGTGGAGGAGTTGAATGAGTGTTAGAGGGAGTTCCCTCGAAAAGCAAGGCTAGCGGGTAATTCCGCGCTCGGCCTTCGCGATGAAGTCGAGAAGAGTGGCGACTTCCGGCTGAACGGCGAGATCGTAAGGGAGATTCGCGATGGCTTCGGTGAGATTCGCCTCTTTTTTGAGGAAGAGCTTTTTGTAAGCCGAGCGGAGGCCTGAGACTTGCTCTTTGCTAAAGCCTCGGCGCTCGAGGCCGATTTTATTGATGCCCCGAACTGCAGCAGGATTTCCATCAGCGATGGTGAAGGGCGGCACATCTTGCACGATCTTGGTAATGCCCCCAACGATGGAGTGCTGACCAATGCGGCAGAACTGATGGCAGCCGGAGAGTCCGGAAATGATAACGTGATCTTCGACAACGCAGTGCCCGGCGAGGGTTCCGTTGTTTGAAAGGATGATGTTGTTTCCCAAGGTGCAGTCGTGAGCGACATGCGAGTAGGCGAGGAAAAGGTTGTCGTTGCCGATGCGTGTTGGCGTTTCTTCCTTCGTGCCACGGTGAATAGTCACGTTTTCACGGAAGACATTGCCATCGCCAATGAAGAGCGCGGTGGGCTCCCCTGCGTATTTTAAATCCTGAGATTTGATCCCGATGGCGGAAAAGGGGAAAAATTCATTATCCGCGCCAATGGTGGAGTAGCCATGGATGACGACATGTGAGTGAAGTTTGCAACCATCACCGAGGGTGACATTTGCCTCGATGACGCAGAAAGGACCAATCTCGACGTTTTTCCCGATGGTGGCCTCGGGCGAAATGATGGCAGTGGGATGGATAGACATGAAAAGGCGTTAGACTTCTTGCACGCCTTCCTCGCTGAAAAGTTCCCGCGCGTCAACACTGGCTTCGATAAGCTCCCACTGACGATCAATGTTTAAACGGAAAGTCGCGAGGTGTTGCTGCGACCACTGATCGGGCGGAATCATGGAAAGATGGTTCTTTTGGCGGATACGATAGAGGTGGTAAGTCTCGCCGATGATGGGCTCGAATTGAATTTCGGCCTCATAGACGAGCTTGTTCCAGTTGAAGTGCTCGATGGTAGCGATGTATTGCTCGCGCATTTCGACGAGCTTTTGCTCGAGGTCGTGCTCAACCTGAGAAAGCCCACGAGTTTTGAAATTTGTGAGATCGTTCGGCACGATACGCGGACTCAGCGTCGAGGTTGGGTAAGGCAAAAATGCCCCCTCGTGTGTCGTGTCGACAATCAGTTCTTCCATAAGAGAATTGTTAGACTGGATTTTTGGACTCGCAATCGCTTTCTAGTTTCGAAATTTCAGAACCGTATTAGTTTAGGGCGTGGGCTTAGAATTTCAGGTTAAAGGGCTGCGCTTGCCCGAGCTGGGCCTAGCGCTAGACCCACATCGCCCCACCACATGGGCTTTTGTTTCTCATGGCCATGCCGACCACTTCGCGAGACACGAGAAAATCCTCTGCTCTGAGGGAACGGGGCATATCCTCAACAAACGCTACCGCGTTTCAAAAGATCGTATCCAGACTCTCGCTTGGAGGCAGGCTTTAGAAATCAAAGGTCATCAGATTGAGCTCTTCCCTGCAGGACATATTTGCGGTTCGGCGATGATTCGGGTCGAAAAAGACGGCGAGAGCCTCCTCTACACGGGGGATTTTAAAACCCGAGATTCTCTCACTGCGGAACTCCCAGTTTTTCCACAGGCTCATACCCTCATTATGGAGACGACTTTTGGGCGGCCGAATTTCGTCTTCCCACCAAATGAGGAGATCCGCGATCAGATTGTCGATTTCACCCAGAGCACGCTCGATGATGGTGAGGTCCCCATCATCCTTGCTTACTCACTCGGCAAAGCTCAAGAAGCATACGCCATTCTTACCGAGGCTGGAATTTCGGTCGTCATGACGAAGCCAGTGGTGGAAATGACGAGGGCTTTTCGTGAGCTTGGTATTAGGGACGTGCCTGAGCCCGTCCTTTTAGAAAAATCGATTCCCAAAGGAGTCGCAGTCATTGCTCCTCCCAGTGCCGTTCGTTCCACGGTCATCCGCCGTTGTAAAAACCGCCGCACCGCAATGCTGAGTGGTTGGGCGCTCACGCCGGGTTCGCAATATCGCTATCAAGTCGATGCGGTCTTTCCGCTCTCTGATCACGCTGATTTTCCTGGGCTCTTGGAAGCGGTTGAAAAAGTGAACCCTAAGCTCGTCTACACCCTTCATGGTAGCACGCGTGAATTCGCCGCTGACCTCCGAGATCGTGGTTACGAAGCGTGGTCGATTTACGGCGATGATCAGTTGGAGCTTCTTGGCAAAATGACCTCAACCGAGCAATCTATCCAAGAGATCCCACGTCCCGACTGCGAATTACGCACCTTTTCTGAACTTCTCGAGCAGCTTGTCACCCACCCATCTCGGCTCAAAAAAATCTCCCTCATCGCCGACTTCATCTGCGAGCGGAGCAATCAAGAAATCACTTGGCTCATCAATTGGCTGAGCGGTCGTGGCGTTACCAATCTAGGCCATGCCATTATCCGGCAGGCTTTGCTTGATGTCAGTAGTCAGCCGCTTGCTCATTATAAAGTCCTCTCCAGTCAACAAAATGATTCGGCCCGAACCGCAAGGGTGATCCTTGAAGCATCACCTCTGAAGCCTACGGCGTTTTCTTTTGTGGAAGTTTCCGAAAATCTCACCTCTTTGATCGAGCTTAAGGGCTCGCTCGATAAAAGCCGTGTTCTCGCCGCTTGGCTTAAAAAAACTCATCCACGCGAAGGCGAGACGATCATCCGGCTTCTCACCGGTGGACTTCGCGCAGGCGCCAAAGAAGGTCTCCTTGAAGAAGTAATCGCGGAAGCATTTTCCGCTAAGCCCTCAGCCATCCGTGAAGCTGTCATGCTCAGTGGTGACCTTGGGACCACTGCGATTCTCGCCAAAGAAAACCGCCTCGCTGAAGCCCAAGTCACGCCAAGCTCTCCGATCAAACCGATGCTCGCCGCTCCTACCGAGGACTCGGCAGAACTCCTCTCATGGCATGAGTCTTTAGCAACCGATGCCCCACTCTGGCTTGAGCCAAAATATGATGGTATCCGCGCTCAGCTCCACGTTTCGGCAGATGGGGTTCATCTCTTCTCGCGCGATCTCCGCTCTCTGGATGGCGAGTTCCCTGAAATCCTCTCCGCTGCGCAAAATCTTCCTGAGTGCATTCTCGATGGCGAACTCATCGCCTACGCTGAAGGGAAAAAACTCACCTTCTTTGATCTCCAAAAACGCCTCGGTCGTAAAAAAGTCCAAGGGGATCTCTTCTTTGGTGCTTCGATCCCTGTTCGCTTTGTCACCTTCGATTGCCTCCATGTAAAAGGTCAGAAAGGTCTGATCAAATCTCCACTCCATATGCGTCGGAAAGCCCTCGAGAGCCTTGAGCTCTCCGCTCCCTTCTCAAGCATCCCAGTTTCACGGGCGAAAGGAATCCCTGACATCGAAGCTGAATTCAAAAATGCCCTCGCTGATGACCAAGAAGGTCTGATCGCGAAAGATCCTGAGTCGCCTTACCGCCCAGGCCGGCGCGGAAAATCATGGAGAAAGCTCAAAGGCGTTATGCCCACGCTCGATTGTGTTGTCATCGCCGCCCAGCAAGGCCATGGAAAACGAGCCGGCCTTTTATCAGATTACACCTTCGCCGTGCGTGATGAATCATCCGGTGACCTCCGCACCCTCGGAAAAGCCTACTCTGGGCTCACTGATGAAGAGATCGAGGAACTCACCGATCATTTTCAACAGACCACCATCGAGAAACTGAATCGTCGCGTTCATGCGGTGGAACCGACGATCGTTTTAGAAATCGCCTTTGATCGTATCCGTCCTTCGAAGCGGCACGATTCGGGATTGGCTCTTCGCTTTCCACGCATCAAAGCGATTCGGCGTGATAAGTCGCCCTGTGAAATTGATACCTTGCAGACAACGCAAAAGCTGGTGACTTAATCATTTTTTTAATGGAGAGACGAAGCCGAGGCCCCGTATTGTGGCAGAGGCTGCGGCTCAGTTGTCTATTGGGGGCTGTAAGGCCAAGTTGCGGAGGCCATACCCCTTAATGATCTCCTATTTACGAAACAGGATCACCGTAAAATGAAACTTTTTTTTACCGGCTTCCTAGGTTGAAGTATGGAGGTGGAGTTAGAAGACCTCGGATGGGCGGATTTTTTTGCCGACGCTTTTACTAAGATCAGCAAAAATGGTTGGGTGCCTGGACGTCTCATTCGCGAGACTAAGATTAACTTCACTGCCCTCCTTCATGATGGTGAAGATGTCGATTGTATGGTTGGTGGGAAAGTCTGGCATGATGCGACCTGTGATGCGGAGCTACCAGCCGTTGGAGATTGGGTTGCTATCGAGCTCGGTGGCGGGGAAAATGACGAGCATATTATCCGCGCACGGCTTCCTCGCCGGACCTGCTTTTCGCGTAAAGCTCCCGGGAAAAGTAGCCAAGAACAAGTCATGGCTGCAAACGTTGATGTCGTCGTTGTCGTCACCGATGCAGGGGCTGATTTTAACGTCCGGCGGATGGAGCGCTACTTTACCTTAATTGCCAAAAGTGGTGCAAAATGTGTCGTTTTGGTCAATAAATCTGACCTTTTTGACGGGAAAACGAACAAAACGGCTAAAAGTGAGATCCAAGAACTATGGGCTGATGCCGAGGTTCATATCACGAGTGCAGTCCGGCAAGAGGGCCTTGAAGTTCTTAAAAGCCACCTTAAAAAAGGCATCACCCTCGCGATGGTCGGTTCCAGCGGGGTGGGAAAATCTACCCTCGTCAATCAGCTTCTCGGAGATGACTGGCTCTGGACGAGTGAGGTGAATGAAGTTACCGGAAAAGGCCGTCATACCACCGTTGCGCGCGAGCTTGTTGTCCTCGAAGACGGCGGAATGCTCGTCGATAATCCCGGGATTCGCGAGGTCCAGATGTGGACCGATGAAGACACATTGCGCGAGAGCTTTGCCGATGTCGAAGCGCTCGTCGACCAGTGTAAGTTCCGTGATTGTAAACACCAAGGCGACAAAGGCTGTGCCATCCAGGCGGCTGTTAAAAGTGGCGAACTCGACTCTCGCCGTTACGAGGGCTTTCTTCGCCTCGATGAAGAAATTGAAGAACTCAAACTCCGCAAAAAAAAGCGTCAAATGATCGTCGAACGCTGGAGTAAACGGAATAACCGAGTCAAAGCCCGAAATCGCGATGACCGGATCGAGCTCGAAAAAGAGCAGCGTGGGGAGCTTTGATAAATCATCGGATGAGGGGTGCTGTTCGGTCGCGCCGAAGGGGCGTTTCATATCAGCTCCGAGTATTACTCTGAGTAGATGATAAAATATTCCATGAGTGCGTTCTGATCAACCGAGTCTGCGGTGGCCCTTTTTGTGATTGAGGGCTTCACAGTCGGGGCAGGAGGAGAGCTTGAGACGTGGTTTTTCAGCGTAGCGTTTTCCACAAAGGTGGCAGTCTCGCCATTTGCGTGAAGCGAGGCGGGATGTGAAAAACTGGCTAAGTTTCACGAGGAGAAAATCACCGGCGACCCAGAGGAAGGCGGCTCCGACGAAGAAGAGAAAGAAGTGAGCCGGTTCGAGGGTTTTCATTTTGGACTACGGTCGACAGCGCTGGCTTTGAGAAGCCACCAGCGGGTGGGTGAATCTTCCGCGATGCGAGGGAAGGTGCTGACACGGAGGGTGTCGTGTATTTCACGTGAGGTCGCTTCGCGGAGTCCTTTGAGTGGGACGCTTGAGATGACGCGGCCTCGCCAGTCGAGCCCGATTTGGTAGGTCCAGCTTGCCCCTGCGCTGAGGTCGAGCATATCGCCTTCCCAGCGGAAGGAGAATCCTTCCCACGGTTCTTTTCCCGAAGTCTGAGTGACGCTGATCCACCATTCGGGGGTGGGGCGATCACGGGGTTTGATTTTGACAGGCTCAGGTGGTGGAAGTTTATCGGGGCGGAATCCGGGGAGGCCCTTGAGCGGGGTGATGTCGGGGCGGGCAGAAATTTCCTGAAGTGTCACTTGGTAGTCGTGCCGCGCGACTTTGAGGAGGGTGTCACTGATGAGGGACTCAAGTTTTTTTTCATTACGAACGTCCCAGCGGTTTGCGAAGAGGGATGCGCGATCGACGAGCATGGAAAGGCGGTTGTTCTCCGGGGAGTCGAGATTGATAAACTCAAGCTCTGTGGAGCGCTGTGGGAGGGGTGCGGGTGCGGGTTTTTCTATGCTGACATAGGCGAGCACGCCACCCCAGAAGAGCAGTGAGATGGGGATAGCGATGAGAAAGCGACCGAAAGAGCTCTGCTTGAGATGCCAGTTAAAGTGCAGCCCGGCTTCGCGATCACGATGGAGTTTTTTACGACTCATCGATCAGTTGGGGGGGCGGAGAGCTCTTGGGTCCTGATCCCAATTTTTGCGGTGAGATCGAGTCTTGTGCAGAGGTCGGTAAGCTTGAACTTGATCCAGAGTGGAGCGGCTTGATCAATGCGAAGAAGGACAATGCGGGTGGAAAGCTCCTCGGCGTTTTTGAGAATGGTTTCTGCCAGTTGGTCTTCTTCAACCAAAGTGCGCCCGATGTAATAGCTGGCTCCACTGCTTCCGTTACTTCTGTAGCGGACTTCGACGATGACAGGTTGAACTCCGCGGAGGCCGGTGCCGCGGAACTCAGAGCGCGGAAGATTGATATCGACGAAGGATTCGCGCGCGGTCAAGCCGGTGAGCATGACGAGGGCGAGCATGAGGGCGAGGAAATCGAAGCCCGGGATGAAGTAAATCATGCCCGGCCGTTCCGGAACGGTGAGATTTAGCTTCATTAAGATTCAGTAGATTTTTTTGGTTTCTTCTTAGATTCGGTGGAGTCTGCAGAGTCGTTGCGGCCTTCGACTTCGTCTCGGAAGGAGACGATACGGTCTTGCTCACGGCCATCGCAGACGATGTTTACGGCCTCAATGCCGGCGCGCTCTAGGCGGTGAACGAGTTGCTCAGCTTTGCCAAAAAAGTAGAGGTAGAAGAGGTACGCTGGAATGGCCATCGCCAGGCCCATGGCCGTAGTGGCGAGGGCGTGAAAAAGGCCCTGGGCGAGTGAGGTCTGGGCAACCGCGACTTCGGCAGAGCCAATTTCTTGAAAGACTTCGATCAGCCCAAGAATGGTGCCAAAGAGGCCAAGAAGGGGAGCGAGGAGCCCGACCCCAAGGAGAATACGGAGGTTTTTCTCAATGAGAGGCACTTCGAGTTGGCCTGCTTCTTGGGCGACATCGCGGAGGCTGGCACGCTCAAGGTGATGGCGCTGGAGAACGGCGTGAATGATGCGTCCTTCTGGTCCCCGTTTGCGCGAAGCGGCGTGAAGGGCTTCGGCATAAGCTTTATTTCGGACGTGATTGTTGATTCCAAGGAGGAGGTCGGCGCATTTCCCCCGTGTGTGTTGGAAATAGATCATGCGCTCAACGATGATCACGAGGCCGATGAACCCTAAGGCAGCCTGAAGCCAGAGCACGATGCCGCCGGATTGGATCAAACCACCAGATTGGAGAAAATCAGTCACGCTGCGTAAGATAGCAGGATGTGGCAGGAGAGCAAAGGGGATAAACCGGATGGCTTAATTTGAGGCCAAGGCATGTTTGTTTTTCAGTGGATGAGCTCTTTGAGAGTCGATTCCGCAGTGTGCCTAGGGCGTCGTTTCTTTTCTAATGTTTCACAACGAATACAAAGAGAGCTTCCTTGGTGACTTCATCGCTCATCGAGTGGGGGAAACGGCGCATTTAAATTTTCCGCGTGCCTCCTTTAAGGAGAGATCGCTGAGTCTACCAATCAGAAGACATTCCATTCGATCGAGGCTTCAAACTCAGCAAAAAACGATCTCCAGTAGTGCTGGAGCGCTTCTGATAGAACATGAGAAGCTATTTGAGGCAGGTGCACAGTTTAGAATTTAAACTCGAGTTCAGCAGGGTTGGTTTTTAAACGCTAGAAGATACTGTTCTTCAATTCTCCCTGCGCCAGTTCCAGCGCATAGAAGCGTGTACCGAATTGGCTGGGGTGGATGAGGGTTTGGAATTGTTGGATTTCTGTTGGAGTGGGGTTTTCGGTGAGGAGCCAGTTTTTGGCGGAGTGGGTGAGGTAGCGGCTTTGATCGAGAATTTGGGATAAGGTGAGGCCGAGGATAGTGGCGGTGTCCTCGAAGGCCGTGAAGTTGACGTCGGCGGTGAGGTCTTGTTGGCCGGGAGAATCGAGAGGGTGGCATTTGGTGGAGTGGTCACGGTAGCAACGGAAGGTGCCGATGTTTCGGGTGGGGTGGTAGAGGGAAGGCTCGTCGAGGCCGTAGTCGATGAAGATAAAGAGGCCGTTTTGGAAGCAGGTAGTGAGTGGAGAAAGGAAGGAGTGGAAATCAGGCGCGGCTTCGGTCACGTAGCCTTCTGAAAATGTTCCTTCTGGGCCGTTTTGCGTGGGTCGAGTGTCCCAGGTAAGGATGTTATTGTCCTCAGAGACGAGGACTTCGTGCCAGGAGTTGTTTGAATGGAGAAGAATGGGGACAGGGAGGGCATCGAGGACTTCATTGGCGAGGAGGAAGCCGAACTCGGAGGGTTTCTCCGGTGGCACGGAGAGGATTTCGAGCTGGTCGTTGGCGATGGATGAGAGGCGCTTGCGTTGGGCCTCGAGGGGCTCGATGATTCGGTAGCGGATGGCTTTTTGAAAGGAGCCACCAATTTTGGCGACCTCAGCGAGGATGTCTTGGGCTAGGGAGCCATCATGTGCGCCGATTTCGTAGAGGTGGCATTGATGAGGACGGCCATTTTCCTGCCAGAGTTGGTGGAGGCGTTGGGCGAGAGTTTTTCCAAAGACGTGGCCGACGGAGACGCTGGTGATGAAGTCGCCTTTTTTAGAGATGATCGTTTTCTCGGGACGGGCGTAGTAGCCGTGTTCAGGATGATAGAGGCACTCGGCCATATAATCCTGAAAGGGAATGGGGCCGTTTTCGGCGATTTTTTCGAGGATGATCTGGCCTAAGTCAGTGATTGCCCCGTTGTTGGATCGAGGATAAGAAAAGGCACGTCGAAGACCTTCGAGATCGAGGGGTCGGTCGGAACTCATGTTTATAAACACGAACAAGCCTCGAAAGCCGCGCTTTTACAAGCGTAAGGGTTTTTGGATTTTTGGTGTTCTCTGTTTGGTGATCGCAGGCATCGCGCTTGCGGTGATCGATAGCAAACTTGATCCTTACCGTGAGATCGCGAATACCTACGAGCTGGAGCGGATTGGCGAGGTCGAGGTGCCAAGTATCATCATGGACCGCAAAGGGCGTGAGATCGGGAGGATGTTTGTGGAGAACCGTAGTAAAATCCCGCTCGATAAAGTTCCTCCCGTCTTCATCGATGCGATGATCGCGCAGGAGGATCAGCGTTTCTACGAGCACGATGGTGTGGATTGGGTCGGGGTGGCGCGTGCGGCATATCTGAATGTGAAAAGCGGTGGCGTCACTCAGGGTGCCGGCACAGTGACAATGCAGTTGGGCCGTAATGCGTTCGATCTCCTAGGCGAGGCAAAGCGCAACGAATGGAGTGGCTACGAGCGTAAGATCATCGAGGCCTTTCTCGCGTTGAGAATCGAAGAGGATTTTCATAAGGCCTTTGAGAGTGAATATCCGAACCCCGTCACTCGCAAGAAGGTAATTAAGGATCTCATCCTCGAATACTACCTCAACCGTGTGCCGTTTGGCGCGGGCTATTACGGAGTGCGATCCGCCTCGTTGGGTTATTTTGGAAAGGAGCCAGTTGAGTTGAATATTGAGGAGTGTGCTTCCATTGTGGCATGTTTAAAAAATCCGGCGCGTCTGAATCCGCTGCGTTATCCTCAGAATAACAAGGCCGCTCGTGATCACGTTCTCCGCCGGATGGCGCTCGAAGGGATGATCACAGAGGCTGATCGGGATCGGATGTTGAAAATGCCGATTGTTTTAAATCCTAAGCCGATTTTGCGAGGAAAGTCTTATCTCTACGAGCTCATCGCTGGTCGCGCTCGGGATTTGGTGGGAGAAGAGGCTCTCTCACGTGGTGGATATACGATTCATACGACGATTGACCTTGATGTGCAGAATACCGCTGAGCGGATGCTTAAGGATCAGCTCGATCAGATCGAACAGACTCCGGAATATGTGCATCCGAAGTATCCTGACTATTCTCGCGAGATATCGAAGAACGGTCCCGAATACCTCCAAGGTGCGGTGATGATGTTAGATCACGGAAGCGGGGAAATCATAGCGCACGTTGGTGGGCGCGACTATCGCCACTCTCAGTATGATTTTGTCGAGCTGGGTCGACGCCCTTTAGGGACTGCATTTTTCCCCTTCATTTATGCTTCAGCTTTTGAGCAAGGAATGACTCCGGCATCCTCTCTTTTGGATGAGCAACTCAATAACCGTCAGCTCATGGTGGGTGGAACCGAAGGGGTCGTCGGTGAGTGGGGAATGGAAGTCACGTCTCCTCAGTATGAAGGGAAGATCACAGCGCGCCGTGGTTTAAATGCTTCTAAGATTGGTTCCACTGTTCGTCTAGGAATTGATCTTGGTCTTTCGAGTGTCGCCGCAACTGCTCAGAGTTTCGGGCTGCCGATGAATGAAGGAGGGCTGTTAAATCGCATGCTTGTTGGTTGGGATGCCGTAAGTCTTCCGGAGGCGACGCTCGCATACAGCTCCTTCCCACGTGGGGGATCGAGGCCTTTGGAGACTTTTTACATTCGCGAGATTCGCGATATTGAAAATCAGGCGGTTTTCACCTCAGATCATCTCAACACCGGTCCTGACACCTCTAAGGCTTGTTCAGACGCTTCCGCATTTCAGATTCATTCTATTCTCAATGATGTGACGCGCTCAGGTAACCTCGGAAAAGTATCAGGCGGGCTTTCAGAAAAACCATTCTTCGGCGGTGTGAAGACTGGCACACCGTATGGCCTTACCGATGCGTGGGCGATTGGATATAATAGCCGAGTGACTTGTACTGTATGGGTGGGCTTTCACCAAGGTTCTCGAAAAGCGATCACTCCTCAAGGTTTTGCTAAAGACATCGCCTATCCAGTCTGGCAGGAAACAATGAACGCTGCACTCCCTGATTTTTGTGGTGAGCGCATCATGCCACCAGACTCGATTCTGGAAATCCCAGCATGTCGTATTTCTGGAATGCGCCCTACACGATACTGTAATGAGGCGATTGAAAATTTAGAGAATGGCCAACTGACCTTCCGCTCTACAAGTTACCAAGAATATTTCCGAAAGGGTGAGCAGATGGGAATTTGTTCTTTTCATGGAAGTGGGGTGAGTCAGCAAAGCCAAGTGGTTGAGAGAACTCTCCCGGTCAAGGCGCTGCCGATCGCTCCGATCCGTTCGAAAGCTCCGCTTCTCTTAGGCTTCGATCCTTACAATAGTGAAAAGCCGAATCTCGCACCTGAAGACACTTCAAGTGAGGTCTTTCTTCGCCAGCGAAATACGCTCGTGGTCCAAGACCAAGTGAAGGGTGAGCGAGCAGCCTTACTACGTCTCCCGAGGCCTCCTCGCTTTGAGCTTCCGGTAGAAACACCCCCCCAATCTGAATAGTCGCGTCTTATGTCAGAAGAATCCTCCAGCACAAAACCTGCGGCCCGTTGGCTTCCTTTTCAATGCCCCTCTTGCTTTGGCTTGTTTCGAGCACGTCGAGAAACGGTTGGAGAATTAGGGCGTTGCCCTGGATGCTCGGCACGACTTTTGATCCCAGAGCCTGAGGTGGCTACCTCTGCCGCTAAGGAAGCGACAGAAGCTGATGGTTCTGAGCAAGAGGAGAAAAATTTCGCCAAAGCTGAGATTGTCGGAACTAAAGTAGAGGACGCTCCAGACGCTGATTGGAATCAAGATCAGCCTCGTAGAAAAAAGCGTTTCCTTGGCGTGAAGTCTGAGATTCCCGATTGGGAAGATCGCGAGATGGCGAAAACGAAAACCACGATTCCGTGGGCTTTTGTTATCAGCATGATCATGTTAGGAGCGCTTCTCATTGCTGGAGGGATGAAGTTCTTACAGAAACCTGGTAGTGGGAACGGCGTTGGGGAGAATCTCGTCGCTCAAGCCAACTCGATGCTCACTGAGGAAAATGCACGGTTGAAAGAAATGTCTGCTGGCGCCGCAGAGGAAGAAGATCAAGCACGTAAAATGATTGATAGTTTCGATCGTTTTGATCCGGCAAAGATCAAGGTTGCGATTCAGCAATTCCTCTCCGC
Source organism: Akkermansiaceae bacterium (assembly GCA_039768255.1). GTDB lineage: Bacteria > Verrucomicrobiota > Verrucomicrobiia > Verrucomicrobiales > Akkermansiaceae > SW10. Next base: position 16,372 of record JBDNAW010000009.1, read on the forward strand.
GACTACTCTCGAAGAAAAACTGAAAGCGTCTCGTGCTGTCGAAGGCATCGAAGAGCGGATGAAAAATTACTATGGAGCAGAGGACCCCAAGGACGAAGGATTCCGCTCAATAGACCATACCAATTTGGTCTACCGTGGGAATTTTGTTTCAACGTTCGTTCGGCTCAAGGATTTCCTAGACTACCCTCTTGTCGTCGAGCGTCTTGGTGAAGATGATTATCGAGTCGATTGGGAAAGTTGGGTTGGCTACTGTGAAAAGAAAGCGGGGGAGCTAATCGTCTTGAAGCCCACCAAGCCAGTTCTGGTTCGCGTCATTACGACGCACGAGAATTACTATAACTACTCGTTTTCAGATGATGAAAAGTGGATTTCACTCAAGCTCGCTTTTCGTGATGAAGATCGAACTCTCTGGGGATACGCAGAGCGTGACAGTAACATTGGTACTGCGCTTAGAGTTTACAGGCAGGAGGTTCAAAGTCGCCCACTCATCCTTCGTATTAAATATCCTGAAAATAGTCGCGCTAACGATCAAGTGATCATCCATGAACTCATTAGCGATGGCTGGGTTACCTTTCTGAAAGAATGACAAAGTGTCCTGAAGTTTCCGCCGCTGATAAGGCTCTGCAGCTTAATCTTGATGACTCGGTCTACGGCACCTTTGCTGAGATTGGAGCGGGTCAAGAAGTTGCAAACTGGTTCTTCCGCGCTTCGGCCTCTGCCGGGACGGTTGCTAAAAGCATCTCAGCGTATGACATGACGATTAGTGATACCGTCTACGGTAAATGCCAACGTTATGTCTCACAAGATCGCCTCATTAGCATGCTCGATTATGAGTATGAGCTCCTTGAGGAACGCCTTGCTGAAGAGCGCGGAGAGCGTTCGAAATTCTTCTCTTTTTGTAACACGGTTCGTGCTCGCGGATATCAAGACACTGGCGAATGTCATGGTTGGATGGGAATCCGGTTCCAGTCAAAGCACCAAGGTCCATCTGGAACAATTGTCATGCACGTTCGCTTGCTCGATCAGAAAAATGTCGACCAAATGGAGGCGCTTGGGGTGCTTGGATTGAACCTTATTTGGGCGGCGTATCATCACTCAAAAATTCTCCCCAATTTTGTTTCATCACTTGTCGATTCTCTCGCGCCTGGGCGCGTGGAAATTGACATGCTTAAATTTCTCGGGGGGCCGTTTTCAATGGTTGATAATCGCCTCTGCGCTCTGGAGCTCGTGACTCAAGGCCTGACTCCAGCGACCGTTTTTCTTCCTGATGGCGAAGTGGTGCAAGCGGCTGAGGCTTTTTATAAAACACCTCTTCTAATGTTACGTGGAAGTTTCCTTCCGGTGACAAAGCTACACCTTGAGATGCTGGCACAGTCGGCGAAAATGCTCCCTCCCGAAGGAACGGAGCAAACTGAAAACGTCCGCCCAGTGCGTGAGGTTTGCGAGGTTTCGCTGAGTAATCTCCTCAGAGATGGCGAGGTCGATCTTGTTTCCTTTATCGACCGTGTTGATGCACTGCAGGCCCTCGGGAAAGTGGTCATGATTTCCAATTGCCCTGAATTTCATCGTGTTGCCAGTGTGCTGCGGATTTATACGAATCAGCCGATCGGGATGGTTCTCTCCATTGGTCTTCTCAACGAGCTCTTTAAAGAAAGATGGTCTGAGAACTTGGCAGGAGGGATTCTTGAATCCTTCGGGCGCCTCTTTAAAACGGGTCTTACTCTCCTCGTTTATCCTTGGAAAAATCGTGCCAATGGCGAGCTCGTCACTGCGGAAAACTTTCGCCCTCCTGAGCATCTTCAACATCTCTACCGTCACTTCCTAAAAAATGGCATGATCCGTGGTGTCGACTGCGGTGATGAACAACTTCTCGAAATGACCGGCCGCGAAATCCTGAAAGCTGCTCGTGAAGGACGTTCCTGGAAAGAGTGGGTGCCTGAAGAGGCGCAGACTCTCGTCCAAAATCATTCTTAAAATTTCCCCATCATGAATCTTCTCGATACCTCTGCTGTTCTGATCACTCTTGCAGCTGTTTTTGGTTACATTAACCATCGTCTCTTTAAACTTCCGACGAGTATCGGGATCATGATCATTGGTCTTGTTCTTAGCGCTGTTCTTCTGGCCTTTGGTAATCATTTTCCGAATTTCGTAGAAGCGGCTGATGGTTTCGTTGAACAGATTGATTTCAATGAAACAGTGATGCAGGTGATGCTGAGCTTCCTGCTTTTTGCCGGAGCGCTTCACGTGAACCTTAGTGATCTTCGCGATCAAAAATGGGTCGTGGCCATTCTTGCAAGCATCGGCCTCATCGTTTCTACCTTCATTGTAGGTAGCATCTCTTACTACATTTTTGGAATGTTTGGGATCGAGATGCCCTTCCTATGGTGCCTCGTCTTTGGCGCACTGATTTCCCCAACTGACCCGGTGGCGGTGCTCGGAATTCTGAAAAAAGTTGGAGTTCCCAAATCTCTTGAAACCAAGATCACGGGCGAGTCTCTTTTTAACGATGGCGTTGGCGTTGTTGTTTATCTCGCTCTCGTGAGTATGGCCGCCACGGGAGCTGCTGTTGATGATGGAAATGTCCTTGCTGAGGTCGGCAATCTCTTCCTCATGGAAGTTGGCGGTGGAGTTCTCCTTGGTGCCGCTCTCGGTTTCCTTGGCTACTCCATGCTCAAGTCTATTGATAGTTACCAAGTTGAAATTCTCATCACCCTCGCTCTCGTTCTCGGAGGCTACCGTCTTGCTTCGAGTTTGCACCTGAGCGGTCCACTGGCGATGGTTGTCGCTGGACTAATGATCGGTAATCAGGGCCGTCTCATGGCGATGAGTGATACCACCCGCGAGCATCTCGATATGTTTTGGGAGCTCGTCGATGAAGTCCTCAATGCGCTCCTTTTCCTCCTTCTCGGGCTCGAAATTTTCGTCCTCAGTTGGAGTGTTCCGGCTTTCTCAGCAGGTGTTCTCATGATCGCGGTTGTTCTCGGGGCTCGCATGATTGCGGTCAGTCTGCCTGTTCTCATTCTCCAGAAGACAAAAACCTTTTCGCCCGGTGTCATCCGCATACTTACTTGGGGTGGTTTGCGTGGGGGTATTTCCGTAGCACTTGCCTTGGCCCTTCCAAAAGAAGGACTCGATGAGGGCCTCCGCCAAGCAATCCTTATGGCGACCTACTGTGTCGTTATTTTCTCAATCGCGATTCAAGGTCTTACTCTGAAGCCCGTGATCACGAAGCTTTTAAAAGCAGACCGGAATGCGTCATAAACAAGTCTGAGTGGCTGATCACTTTTTGATCAAAGCCGATCAGCAGTGGCACGCATTTTTTTGTTCAGATCGTTTATTTTATTTTTTCAGGTAAGCTTCACGGCAGTTCCGTAAGCTAGCATTTCGGACATCCCTTGTGCGACTTGGGAAGTGGTGAAACGGACATTGACGATGGCGTCGGCGCCCATCGCTTGACCTTGCGCGACCATCCGATCGAGCGCTTGGTTTCGTGATTCGGAAAGCATCTCAGTGTAGCCCGAGACTTCACCTCCAACGATGGTTTTGAGCCCAGCCATAATGTCGCGACCCACGTGCTTGGCGCGGACAGTGTTTCCGGTAGCGACTCCAAGTTGTTCGGAAATATTTCGACCGGCAACGGTTTCAGTAGTGCTGATAATCATAACATCACCAAGTTAAATCAATTCTCTGAAAAGTCGCTTATAGAAGAGGAGTCTTTTTGTAGGAGCGGAACTACTTGGCCTGATACTTTGGATTTTTTTTATCGGGAATCGGGGCTTTGGTTTCTTGTTGCCAGGCTTGGAGCTTTTTGAGCATCGCCTGAGCTTGTTCGTGATTCTTTTTGGCGAGGTTGTTTTTCTCGGAAAGATCTTCGGCAAGGTTGAAGAGCTCGAGGGAACCGTCTTCGTGATATTGAATGAGTTTCCAATCGCCTTCCCGAATCACGCTGCAAGGGGTGGTGCGGAAATGAGGAGAGCGGGCGTCGGGATCGTCACGGTACCCTTGAAGGTAGGCGGGAAAATGCCAGAAGAGAGAGCGACTAGGAAGAGCGTCTCCGGAAAAGGCTGGGAGGAGGTTGATGCCATCGAGTGGTTGGGTTTTTGGCGCTTTAGCTTCTATTACGGCGAGAAAAGTGGGGAAGAGATCGATCTGGTGAATGGGGGTTTTATTCTTGGAGCCGGCTTGAATTGTCCCAGTGTGGCGGACGAGGAAGGGCTCGCGGATGCCGCCTTCATAATACATCCCTTTGGAACCACGCAGAGGTTTGGCGCTGGAATATTTTCCGTGTGGCCCGTTGTCAGAAGTGAAGATGACGAGGGTGTTTTCGGCGAGTTGTAGCGCGTCAAGGGTATCGAGAATTTGCCCAACGGCTTGATCCATGGAGTGGATCATCGCGGCATATTTGGGATGATTGTGTGAGGCATTGCCCTGCTTTTTGGCGAAGCGATCGGTGTCTTCTTGCTTTGCTTGGATCGGGGTGTGGACGGAGTAGCAGGGAAAATAGACGAAGAAGGGCTTTGCGGCGTTCTTTTTGATCCATGCTGAAACCTCACGACCAAGGCGTTCGGGTAGGTGTTCTCCTTTTGGACCGTCTTTGAGGTAAGGATTTTTATAGGGAGAGAAGTAAGATTTTGGATGCCCCCAAGTGGTGCCGCCGAAGTTGGTGTCGAAGCCATCTTTAGTCGGGTCTTCGGTGAGGTGCCACTTTCCGGCGACGCAGGTTTGATAGCCTTTTGCTTTGAGAGCCTCAGCGATCGTGGTGAATTTTTGGTCAAGAATAGTGGTGTTCTGAGTTGGAATGAGCTGGCGGTGGCGCGCCTTTCCGCGGTCGGAATTTCCAACGGTGAAAATGCCATGACGTGGGCTGTAACTTCCTGTCATGAGGCAGGCTCGGGATGGAGCGCAGTTTGCAGCCCCGGCGTAGGCTTGGGTGAAGTTCATGCCTTCTTTGGCGAGGCGGTCGATATTTGGGGTCTCGTAGTAAGTGGAGCCTTGGCAGGAGAGGTCAGTGTAGCCGAGGTCATCCGCGTAAATGAGGATGATGTTGGGAGTGCTTGCTTTGAGAGTTACAAATAATGCGAAGAGGATGAGGGAACGGAGGATCATTTTTGAGGTGTGGTTCGGGTATTCTAGCTGTCGACGATAAGTTCGCCGTGGATGCCGCAGGTGAATTTATGCGGAGCTAAGAGTGAGACTTTCAGAATCAGAATTGCGCGCACTTTGGCAGATTACGATGTTGAGAAGGTAAAGAGAGAGCGAACAATCTAGTATTACGCGAGATCAAAGAGGTTCCTTCTTGAGATTTACCTGAAATGGCGGACTTTATTCAGATGCTTGCGAAATTTGAGTAAACTTGTCGCTGGATGAGTCGTATTTATTGTATTACAAATTTTTTTTCCCTTCAATCCTACACACGTTTTGAAAAACTTACTTTCGCCCACACTTATTACTCTCCTTAGCCTCGTTTTTCCGGCGCAGGGCAAGGTTTGGATTTCTGAATTCGTCGCTGATAACGATGGTTCTTACTTTGATGAGAACAATGATGACGAAGATTGGATCGAGCTTTTCAACGATGGTGATGAAGCGGTTGATCTCGGGGGATGGTCATTAACGGATGATGAGACGCAGCCTCGGCAATGGATTTTTCCTCCGGGTGCATCTATTGGGTCAAAGGGGTATCTTGTGGTTTTTGCTTCGAATAAAAACCGACGTGTCGTCGGGAGTGAGTATCATACGAATTTTTCTCTGAGTAAGAGTGGGGAGTATCTCGGGCTGATTCGTGCGGATGGTCAGACGGTTGAGGATGATTTTGAAGGAGGATTTCCGGGGCAATTTGAGGGGGTGAGTTATGGCATCGGCCAAGGTGGTGGTTCCCAAGTGATCGTCCCTGCTGGTGCTCCGGGTCGAGCGGGGGTGCCTACGGGTGAAGCGGATTTTAATGCGAATTTTCAAGACTGGAATGCGCAGTCACCGCAGGCTTTTGATGGTTCCACTTGGCGTGCCGTTGAGAGTGGCGTGGGTTTTGATTTGGGAACTGGTTTCGGGGGCTGGATTGGCCAGGGTGGAAATTTTCAGGCGGAAATGCATGGTTTGAACGCTTCGGTTTTTTTACGGATTCCTTTCGACCTCCCGGTTGCGAGTATCGATGAAATGACGCTCAAGATGCGCTGGGATGACGGCTATATCGCTTACATTAATGGCGTGCAGGTGGCGGCTGATCGTCATGACGAGACGCCCAATTGGGATTCGAGCGCAACAGCGAGCCGATCAGATGCAGAGAATGATGATTGGTTTTACCTCAGCATCGACACATCGGGAGTCAACCTCGTTGAAGGTGAGAACATCCTTGCGATCCATGGTATGAATTTCGGGAGTGGAAGTTCGGACATGGTGATTCTTCCAGAACTTGAAGCAGTCATTCCGGGGCAAGTGAGCTCGGTGAAAGGTTACCACACCGAGATCACGCCAGGTGAGCCGAATGGAAATAGTTTGGCGGAAGTCAGTCCGATTATTCGTGATGTCACGGACCAGCCGGAGCGCCCAGTCGGTGGTTCTGACAGTGCTTCGATTTTGGTCACCGCAGAAGTGCAAGAAGGGAGCCGCGCGATTTCTCAAGTGCGTCTTTTTCATCGGGTGATGTTCGATACTGAGTTGCAGACGGTGATGTTAGATGATGGCACAGGTGCGGATGAAATTCCTGGGGATGGAATTTACTCGGCGCACGTCCCCACCACGTCACTTGAGCCAGGTGAGATGATTCGGTGGCGGATTGAGGCACTTGATCTCAATGGCGGAAAAACACTCTCGCCTCCGTATCTCGATCCTAACGATGCAGATCGTTACTACGGAACCGTTGCAGTGAACCCCGCTCAAGACAGCTCTCAGCTCACTATTATCGAGACCTTTGTGCAGAACACGGCGGCTGTGGACACCGTTTCTGGGACACGCGCTTCGGTTTATTATCTCGGTGAATTTTACGATAATCTTCAGATGGATCGACACGGGCAATCGACCGGTGCCTTTCCTAAGAAGAGTTACGATGTCGATTTTAACAAAGGGAATCGTTTCCGTTGGAAAGAAGGGGAAGAGCGCGTGAAAGATATTAACCTTCTTACAAACTGGGCTGACAAGAGCAAGGTGCGCAATTCAATGGGCTATGAGTTTTTGAAACGTTGTGGCTCAACTTACCACTATGCTTTCCCGGTCCGGATGGATCGAAATGGTGAGTTCTTTTCCATCACCGACATGGTCGAGGATGGTGATGATCGCTTCCTGGACCGAGTGGGGCTGAGTCGCGAGGGAACGCTTTATAAAATGTATGATAAGATGGTGAATGCAGGTGCGGCATCAAAGAAAACGAGAAAGGAAGAGAGCAATGCGGATCTTGCTTCTTTGATTTCAAACTTAAATACCACGAACTCGCTCACGAATCGCCGTCGATACGCTTACGATAATGTGAACCTTGCCGCGACTGTGAACCACCTTGCCGCCTATGTAGTCGTTGGCATCTCTGATACGGGTCACAAAAATTACTATATGTATCGTGATACCGAGGGTGATGAGGAGTGGCAGCCGCTCCCTTGGGATGTCGACCTTTCTGCTGGGCGCCGCTGGAATAGGACCGATCGGTATTTCGACGATACGTTCTTCAGTAATCTCTGGATTAATAGCCCGAATCGTCTGTGGGAATTGATCCATAATACTCCGGAATACCGGCACATGATTTTACGCCGGATTCGCACCTTGCGAGAGCAGGTCCTCCTTTCAAACACTGACGCCGGGAATGGTCCCGATTGGTATTCTGAGCGCGTGAATGAATTGGTTGATATGATGGATCCAGCAGGAGGGAATTCTGATGCGGAGCAAGATTATAACCGCTGGGGAAGTTGGGGGAATAACAACCGGATACGACCCGCCGCACAGCGTATCATTGGTGAATGGCTTCCTGGAAAGCGGACCTACATATTTAGTTCTGCACGCACTCAAGGCGGGGTGCGTATTCCAGCTGAGCAGCCAGTAGTACCAGATCTAGAAATTCAAGAACTGGAGTATCTCCCTTCTTCTGGGAATCAAGATGAGGAATTCATCGTTATTAAGAACAAGCAAGACACGGCGATGGATCTCTCTGGTTTCACTCTCAGTGGAGCGGTGGAATATACCTTCCCTCCTGGCACCGTAGTGAACTCCGGAGCGGGCACTTCATCGTCTCAGTATCAAGGTGTCATCCACGTTGTGAAAGATGCAAAAGCCTTTCGTGATCGTGATAGTGGTCCGACTGGAGATGAATTCCGCTATATCCAAGGCGGATATCAAGGTCAGCTCTCAGCGCGGGGAGAAGTAGTTGAATTACGCACAGCAACTGGTGATCTCGTCGATTCCTTCACCTATGATGGTGATCCTACGGTTTGGCAGGAGAACCTCCGCGTAACAGAAGTGAACTATCATCCAGCCACTCCTACTGCCGCAGAGGAAGTGGCCTTGCCTGGGGTGATTGCTGAAGATTTTGAGTTCATCGAGATCATCAATACGTCTGGGCAAACACTGAGCCTCGTTGGCGTCCAGATTACCGAGGGAATTGGTTACACGTTCACTGGAAATGCCGCGCTTTCTCCGAACACCCGCATTATCATCGCGAAGAACCCTGAAGCTTTTGCAATTCGCTACCCCAGATATGCTGGGATCGCTTACGGGCCGTATTCCGGTCAGTTGAATAACGATGGCGATACCATCCGTATGGTAGATGCCGTGGGCGAAAATATTCTCGTCTTCACTTACAATGACATCTGGTTCCCTGAAACTGATGGTGAAGGAAAAACTCTCGTCCTAGACGATGAAACCTTCCCCTTCGATGGACTCGATGAACAAGCCGCCTGGGCTGCCAGTGCTTCTGTGAATGGAACTCCGGGGCTTGGGGACGGGCCAATTTCGAGTTCCTTCACCGCTTGGCAAAATCAGCGATTCAACCCAGTCCTTCATAATACCGTAGGCTCGGCTGAAGCTGACCCTGATCAAGACGGCCGTCCGAACTGGAAAGAATATGCCTTTGGAACGAATCCATTCGTCAAAGACGAAGCGGTTTTTAATGCCGAGATTGTCATGGAAAATGGGCAAGCCTATCTCGGCGCTCGCACGCGTCGCGTCATCAATGGAGCCGACCTCGTTTGGACTCTTGAAGTCGGGAACGATCTCGAAGGTTGGGCCCCTGAAGATACGGTCATCAGCACTGGTGTGCAAAATGGCGATGGCACTGAAACCGTGACTCTTCGCGAGGCCAACCCTGCTGGAAATGCTCCGCTTCGTTTCATGCGTTTCCGCTTAACCTTCCAGCCATAACGGTGGAAGGTGAGTGGACTTGCCAAGTCGTTCTTCGTGGGTGAAATTTTCTCCCATGAAACAACGACGACTTGGCACTAGTGGAATCGTGGTCAGCGAGATCTGCATGGGCACGATGACTTTCGGTACGCAGGCCGACAAGGAAGAGAGTTTCCAGATCATGGATGAATCCGTGGAAGCGGGGATTGATTTTTTTGATACCGCTGAGGTTTATCCGGTCCCACCAACCGAGGAACTCGCTGGGCTTACCGAAGAGTGGGTTGGTGAATGGCTTTCACAACGCCCTCGTGAATCGATCATCATCGCCTCTAAGGTAGCCGGAGCCGCGCACGGTTGGTTTTGCCCACCGGTCCGCCATGGGAAAGCCGCGCTAGATCGCGTGCATCTGCGCAAAGCACTCGAAGGGAGCCTCCGTCGTTTAAAGACCGACTACATTGATCTCTATCAAGTCCACTGGCCAGATCATGGCATGCGGGCCGCCGACACCCTCGAAGTGCTCGATGAATTTGTGAAAGAAGGAAAAGTCCGCGCGCTCGGCCTTTCAAATGATAATCCGTATGGGGTTATGAAGAGCCTCTCGACCAGCGAGCTTCAAGGTCTCGCACGCATTGATACCGTGCAGAATAATTTCTCGCTCAATAACCGGCGTGATGAAGACGAGCTCGCCGAGTGCCTACGACGTGAAAATGTGTCGCTTCTTCCCTACAGTCCGCTCGCGGGTGGCGTTCTCACTGGGAAATACAACGAAGGTATTCCAGATGGCGCACGCTTTTCAGAATACCTCAAGACTGGTGGTCCTCGCCAGAAGGCGATGGCAACTCGTTTCGTCAATGAGAAGTCCATCGCTTCCACAAAAGCCTTTATGGAAATCGCCGCCGAACTTGAGATCGATGTTACTACTCTTGCGACCGCTTGGAGTAAGCAGCACGACTTCGTCGCTTCCACCATCGTCGGTGTTTCGTCGGTGTTACAGATGGCACCAATCTTAAAAGCAGCGAACCTCACGATCGATAAAGCCACCCTCGCAAAGATCGATCGTGTCTCAAAAGACATTCTTTATCCGATGGGATAAAATATCTTCACCATAAAAAAACGTGATGGATGCTTCCGCTCTTCGCGTCCATGTGGTTGATTCTTCCAGTCACTCATGAGTAAAGAATCTCAAAATGCCGGGAGCGATGACGCTCTTGATCTATCCGGATTGAATTTCGGCCCTGCCTGGGCGCGTGATCCTTCGGAATCGAAGTCTCTTAAAAAGTTCAAAGACCGTGGCGATCGCCCGGATTCTCGAGAACGTCGTGGCGGAGGCGGTGGCCGTGGGCGTGGTGATGCCCGACGCGGCGGCGCCGGTGGCCGAGGTGAGGGAAGAATCGGCGGTGGCCGAGGTCGTGGAGGATCCCACAAAGGTGGCCGCGGCCGTGATGACAATCGCCGTCCCAAACGTCAGGAGGTTCCGGCTCCTGAAGGATTTAAAATTCACTTCATGCCGAGCGAGGAAAGTCTCGACCTCCTCGCTAAAGAAGTCACTCAGACCGGCCGGACCTTTTCCGTCTTTGATCTCGCAAAAGTTCTCCTCCAAGGCCGTGACCGTTTCCGAGTCACTTTCGAGCATCCTGAGCAAGAGTTCTACCGTTGTCGCGAAGACAACTCGATCTGGTTGACCAAAGCGGAAGCCATTCGCCAACTCTGGCGCGGTGATTGGCTCAAGAAATATTACGACGAAGTCCAAGTCGAAGGTGAAGCCCCCACCGGGAGCTATCAAGCCGTCGCACGCTGTGGCATCTCTGGAAAATACCTCGGCCCGCCGAATTACCACGCTTACCAGCAAAACGTCACCTCACTCCATCGCGAGCAATTCGCGAACATGCCACTTGAGCGCTTTAAGTCCAAGATCATCATGGAGCGCGGTGCAGAAGCGGTCGAAGCCTGGCTCGAAAGCATGAAGACCATCACCCAGTGGAAGATCTCATCAGGCGAGCCTGCTGAAGAAGTAGAACAAGAAAAGAACGAAGAGACGGAAGGTGCTGCTCCCGAAGTTGAAGAAGCAACGGCAGCCGAAGCCGCTCCTGAAGAAACTGCAACTGAAGAAACTGCAACTGAAGAAACTGCAACTGAAGAAA
>JBDNAW010000010.1:0-24905 GCA_039768255.1 Akkermansiaceae bacterium
ACGAGACTGACTTTACCGCCTACCGAGTTCCGCTCAAGAATCTAGTCAGTGGCGAAAATGTCATTGCCGTCGAAATTCACCAACGATCCTCGACAAGTTCGGACATGAGTTTTGCACTCACACTCACTGCGGACTCACACACCTCAAGAACAACGCTCGACACCGTCACCTACACCCAACAAGTCAGTGATGTCTCTTGCGGTCGCGATGCCACTGATCCCTCCATATGGGTGCAATATGCGGAATCAACTGCCGGAACAGCCAATGGAGGACCAATTGTATCTGATGTCCGACTCACGAGTGATGACACCTCAGTCACGCCCGCCGCAGGATTTTACGATACAGATCAAACGATCACCCTGAGCTCAAGTGGTGGTGACATTTACTACACGCTTGATGGCAGTAACCCCACGACCTCCTCGACACGCTACACCGTTCCATTCACGATCACTGACACCACCATCGTGCGCGCTCGAGCTTTCGAATCAGGAAAAGTCCCAGGAGCGATTCTTACCAGCTCTTACCTGTATGACGAAACTTTCAACGGGCTCCCCATTATTTCCGCGGTTGCCGATCCTGAAACTCTCTTCGGCGATGTCATTGGCATTTACAACAATATGCATGAGCCAGTCACCTCCGGGATGAATGAAGTTTACAAAGGAAAAGACGCACCGGGGCATATCGAGTTTTTCCCCGTCAATGGCAGCGCAGGCTTCGCAGTCAACGGCGGCTTCCGTATCGGAGGTGAAAACAACTGGGGGTCGCACGATCAAAAAGCGCTCAACTTCAGCCTCCGTGGGAAATACGGCGATGATGAGATTAAATACGATCTCTTTCCTGGTTCAGGAATCCCTATTCACTCCGCAATCACCTTGCGCGAAGGTGGTGACGATTGGGATGACGCGATGCTTCGGGATGCGATGTGGAATACCATCGCCAAGAACCAAATCAACGCAGAAACAAACACCCTTCAGCCCTGTGTCGTCTTCCTAAACGGCTTATACTGGGGAGTTTATAATATCCGCTCTCGTTGGAATAAACAGTGGTTCTTTGAGAACTACGGCGTCGACAGCGGCGACTACAACCACATCGGCTACGGTCACTTCACCAGCTCCGATACGACACTTGGAGCGTTTGATGGCGACACCACCGAGTGGACTGAACTCCTTGAATTTATTGACGCAAATGACATCGATCAACCCGGACCTTGGGCTTTCGTGGAATCACGAGTCGATATCGATAGCTTTATCGACTTTGTCGTTTCCGAGAGCTACGCGAACAATACGAGTTGGGGGCATAACCGAGAAATGTGGAAAGCCAATGCCCCAGGAAGTAAATGGCGCTGGCTTCTCGCCGACATGGACCGGACCTTCAAGCTCTCGAGCCTCAATGCGAATGAATTCGCTGACATCCTCCGTGAGGACGCTCTTCTGGTTCGGATTAAAAACCAACCTCAATTCAAAGCTCGCCTTGCTCAGCGATTCGCCGCTCACGTGGCATCGACTTTTGAGCCCACTCGAATCGCAGGCATCGTCGACACCCTTGGCGCATTGATTACACCTGAACTCACTCGCCACAAAGAGCGCTGGCCAGACAGCATCGACCCCGCCCAGCAAGCCATCGATATCCAAGAAATCAAAGATTACGCAACTCAGCGCGAAGCAAACGTTTACCCTGAAATTGCTAACGAACTCTCCCTTGATTCTGCTGTCGACCTCACTCTTGCGGTCACAGGTGTGGGATCATTCAAGTTAAGTGGGGTTCCCGTCGACCCTAAGACCTTGAAAATTTTCCCAAATCTCGATGCTAGCATCGAAGCGATCCCCGCCCCTGGCTATACCTTTGATAGCTGGATTGGCCTCACCGGCGGAGCAGCCACGACCCTGAATATCGCTGGATCTAACACCATCACCGCGAACTTCATCCCGACCGGAGGCACGGTCACTGGGGGCACCCTTACCTCGAACACCACCTTCAATGCAGCGGGCTCACCCTACGGCATTACCAGCGACCTCATCGTTCCTTCCGGCGTCACCCTGACGATTGATGCGGGCGTTACTTTAGAGATGAGCCAAGCGGTGAACATCCGCGTGATGGGCACACTCAACATCCAAGGCACCGCTGGAGAGAAAGTAAATATTCGCGGGGAACGCGGAGCCACTTGGGGAGGGATCTCTTTCGAAGAGCCGACCACCGCTTCGACGCTCACCCACTTGATTGTCCGGAACGCCTCACGAGGCAAAGAACCGACAATCTATCCAGCAGGAATCGCGGGATTAAACGCTGAGGTGATCATCGACTTCCTTGATATCGCAGAAGGCCGAGGCCCTCTCTTCTTCCGTGGAGGCTCGACGATTCTCCGAGACAGCATCATCAACATCCCACTCACCGGTGATGGGATCAATGTGAAACAAGGCATGGCTGAGACCTACCGCACCACCTTTACCGGAAACAACTCGGTCGATACCGACGCCATCGACTACGATGGCGTTACCAATGGAATTATTCAGGACTGTCGCATCTACAACTTCCGCGGCTTTAACAGTGATGGAATCGATACCGGAGAACAGTGCGTGAACGTTCTCATCGAAGGGAATACCATCTTTTACAACTCGGACAAAGGTGTCTCGGTTGGTCAAGGTTCCTCAGTAGTGATGCGGAACAATATCATCGTCGGCTGCGCGCAAGGTGTGGGCGTAAAGGATTACGGCTCCACCATTCTTGTTGATCAATGCACTTTCGTCGATTGCGCTGAAGCGGTGACCTCTTTCGAAAAAAACTTCGGCAAAGGCGGAGGAGATGTCACCGTGACAAATACCATTTTCTCAGGCTGCGATATCCCAGTCAGCTCAGATCGTTTCTCAACCCTCGTCACCAGTTACAGTCTGAGTGACACTAGCATTCTTTCAGGGAGTAATAATCTGAATACCGACCCCCTCTTTCTCAACGCGAATGAGCTCAACTTCCAATTGGCAGCTCTTTCTCCCGCGAAAGACAGCGGAGACCCCTCTCATACTCTGGACCCTGATGCAACTCAAGCAGACCGTGGGGCCCTTTACCTTTACGATCCCGATGACTACCCCTTCGAAATTGTTGAGACCGTCGTTGTAAACGAAATCCTCTCCAATTCCGGCACAGCGCCAGACTGGATCGAGCTTTATAATCGCTCTGATGAAGCCATCGATATCGGCGGTTGGTTCTTGAGTGATAGCAGCACCGAACTCGCAAAGTATCGTATTCCAACTGGAACCACCATCCCCGCAAATGGCTATCTCGTCTTCTATGAAGACTCAAATTTCGGCCCCGATTCGACTGATCCCAACAGAATCTCCGGTTTCGGTCTTAGCGATAACGGCGAGACCATTTACCTCACCTCGGCAGAGGATGACGTGCTGACTGATTACCGTTTTAGAGAGGATTTCAATGCTTCCCTCGAAGGCGTAACCCTCGGTTATTATTACAAGCCTGGATCGGATACTTATAACTTCGTCCCACTTCAATCCGCGACTCAAGCCGGAGAAAACTCTGCTCCAATTGTCGGCCCCATCGTAATCTCGGAAATCATGTATAATCCGGCAGGAGCCGGCGGCGCGGAGTATATCGAGCTTCTCAATATCACAGATGCGCCAGTCACTCTCTTTGACGCCGACGCGGATAAGGCGTGGAAATTCACTGATGGTATCGAGTATGAATTCCCTGCCCTTTCACCGCTCACCATGGCCTCTGGAGAACGAGTCATCCTCACCCGCAGCATCACTGACTTTCATGCTAGCTTTAACGTGCCAGTTGGCACTCAAGTGTTCGAGTGGACCACCGGCAAACTCTCTGGAGGGGGTGAAGTCCTTCAGCTCGGGCGTCCGGGACCCGTAAATTCAATCAACGAAACTCAATATATCCGTGTTGACCGTGTAAAGTATAACAACAACGCCCCATGGCCAACCTCGCCAGACGGCGGTGGCCCTTCGCTGACTAAAATCGCCGAGTACCAATACGGAAATGATCACCTCAACTGGCAAGCCTCAGCCGCATCTCCTGGAGAAGGTGGCCCCGGCTTGGCATACACCGATTGGGCGACTGCGAACGGGATCATTGACCCCCTTCAGGATGACGATAGCGATGGTATTTCGAACCTCGCTGAGTATGCTCTCGGAACTGACCCGACAGTCGGAAACACCGGCTCAGTTTTGTCACTCATTCCCCACAATGGCTTCATCCAAACAAGTTACGCAGTGAATCTTGATCGTCCTGATGTGGAATACCTTTTAGAATCCTCGCTCGACCTCCAATCATGGACTGAAGTGAGCTCTCCCCCACTCTCAGTCAGTGATAATCGACAATATTACAGCGTGACCCACTCGCTCCACAACCAGCATTACTTCTATCGCTTAAAACTCCGTCTCAAACCTTAATTTTTGACGAATCTGTTGCGGTCATGTTTATTAAAAGGATGCGATCAATTATCACCTACGGTCTGGTTGCATTCTCGACCGTGTTATCTATTTGGGGCGAGGTTCGGATCAATGAGCTGATGGCTTCAAATACTCGAGCTTTCCCTGATATCACAGATCAAGAGGATTATCCAGACTGGCTTGAGCTTTATAATGACAGTGCCCAAGAGTTATCACTCAACGGTTACTATCTGAGTGATGATCCCGAACTCCCTTTCAAATGGGCATTCGCCCCCGAGGCCGTAATTGGTGCTGGCGAGTATCTCGTCGTCATCGCTGATGGGAATGATATGCCTAAAGGCCGCACGATTCGCCGACCGTATTGGCCTTTTGGAAGAGTGCTCACGGAGAAGCATCACACCAATTTCTCACTCTCCTCGAATGGAGAAACTCTCATTTTAACGAAGCGAGACGCCACTTTCGAAACCCTGATCTCATCCGGAGCGAACTGGAGCTATCTTGATGACGGATCAGATCAAGGAGCAGCATGGCGCGCAGCAGGCTACGATGACTCTGCGTGGCTCAATGGACCTGCCCCACTTGGATATGGCGATGATCCGGCAACCGAGATCGATTTCGGTGATCCTGATGATCGCCACATTACCTCATACTTGCGCCGGGACTTTCAGATTACTGAAATTCCCGATCAAATTCATTTAAGGCTTCAAGTTGATGACGCGGCCGTGATTTACCTCAATGGACAAGAAGTGGTCCGGCGAAATCTTCCTGATGACGCACTCACTTTCAAAACCGAAGCACTTGATGCCATCACCCCAGACCTTGAACCGATCTGGCACAACTATCAACTTGATCCCAACAGGGTAGTTGCGGGAACAAATGTCATCGCCGTGGAGGTTCATCAAGTTTCTCCTACCTCGGTCGATATGCGGTTTGATCTCGAGCTAACCACCACCACTTTTGGTGAAGTGAGTCAACTCGATGAAATCACCTTCGGCAAACAAGTTACTGATGTCTCACTCGGGCGAAATCCTGCAGATGAATCGCAATGGGTAAACTTCACCACCTCGACTGCTGGAGAAGCTAACAGCGGAAGCCTCGTAACAGACCTCCGATTGACCAGTGGAGAGGCCTCAATCGCACCACACGGCGGCCTTTTTCTAACACCTCAGACGATTAGCCTCAGTGGAAGTGGTCCGATTCACTTCACCACCAATGCTCGCGAGCCCAATGCAAATGACCCTATCTACACCGAGCCTTTCGAAGTCACAGAGTCGACCGTTGTTCGTGCCCGCGTCATTGAGCCCGGCAAAGTCCCCGGTGCAATTTCCACCAAAACATACCTTATCGGAGAATCTTTCAGCGATGAAATGCCAGTCCTCTCAATCGTCGCTGATCCGGAGACGTTATTTGATGATCGGATCGGCATTTACCTCAATAAACACGAATCAGATGTTGGAGTTGGCCCTGCAGTTTACAAAGGGAAAGACGCCCCCGGAAACCTCGAGTTCTTTCTAGCCGATGGCAGTACGGGATTTTCGGTCAATGGAGCCCTTCGCATGGGAGGAGAAAACAATTGGGCGAGCCACTTCCAAAGAGCTTTTAATTTTAACATCAGAGGAAAATACGGAGACGATGAATTGAGATATGAACTTTTTCCGCAACGAGGTATTCCCATCTATACCGCACTTACAATTCGTGAAGGTGGAGATGACTATGGTTCTGCACGTATCAGTGATCCTATATTCGACCGTATTGCGAAGGGTCGGCTCAATGTCGAAACCAATAAATCCCGAGCCTCTGAAGTTTATATTAACGGCGAATACTGGGGACACTACAACATCCGTGACCGCTGGAATGATCACTGGTTTTACCAACATTATGGAACCGATAGCGGAGAGTATGACCGGATCGCTTTTGACAGCACGAGCGAAGGATCAGGAAGAGTGGAGAATGGAACAATAGACAGATGGTTTGAGTTTTACGATTTCATTCGCTCTAGTGACCTTTCAAACCCAGAGGTCTGGGCCTTTGTCAATTCGCGCATGGAGGTCGATAGCTTCATCGATTTCATCGCTGCTGAAGCATGGGGAAACAACACGAGCTGGACTGGCAATCGAGAAGTGTGGAAAGCCCATCGGGCTGGGTCTAAATGGCGCTGGTTCATTCCAGATATGGACCGGACCTTTCGATCATCCACCGCTAATGAATTCGAAGATATGGCGGAGCGTGAGCAGATGTTCAAATATCTCAAAGCAAACAGCTCATTTAGAGACCGACTCGTCCAGCGCTACTCCACGCACATTGCGACCACCTTTTCATCAAATCGTGTCAATCAAATCATCGATCAAATGGGAGCTGAAATTGCCCCCTCAATTGCACGCACCAGAGAGCGCTGGGGGAACACACTTACCCCGGAAGATTTTCATCTTCGCCTCGGAGGAATGAAAGACTTCGTCTCTACTCGCAACAGCGACGCTCAAGACGAGATTCAGGATGTCTTCAATCTTTCAGATCCCGTTCTGGTAACACTTGCAATCACTGGAGAAGGAACCGTCAAACTAGCCGGAATCGAGATCGATCCAATGCAACTCCTGCTTTTCCCAGGAATCGAAACAGAAATCCAAGCAATCCCAGCACCAGGTTATCAATTCGATTGCTGGATTGGTTCTGACGAAACCGCTCGCACTTCCTTTACTCCCGAAGCGGGAACAATTCTCATCGCGAAGTTCACCGAGATTCCCCGAGCCCCGCTTTCAGGAGTGCTAAGCGGGAATACCACCTTAGTAGCTGGTCAAACTTATCATGTTTCTGGCGATCTCATCGTCCCTGCCGGAATTACTTTAACGATCCCAGAGGGCGTCTCCTTATTGATGAATCCAGAGACTCACATTCGAGTCATGGGCCAACTCTTGATCGAAGGCACCATAGAAAACCCTGTTAAAATCGCAAGTCGCACCGGGCAAGCTTGGGGTGGAATTTCATTTGAGCTTCCTGATGCCACATCATCACTCGCACACCTCATCGTTCGTGATGCGACACGAGGAAAAGACCCAATAATTTACCCTTCCGGCATCTCGGGATTGGATGTGAACCTCAATATTTCTCACCTCGACATCCAAAGCAACTTTGGCCCCCTCTTCTTCCGTGGCGGCTCGCTTGAGCTCAGAGACTCCGTGATTGATATCCCTGTCACTGGAGATGGGATCAACGTAAAACAAGGCTCGGCCATCACTGAACGCTGCACCTTCACTGGCAACGATTCACCGGATACCGATGCGATTGATTACGATGGGGTCGTCGATGGAATCATCCGCGATTGTCGCATCTACAACTTCCGAGGTTTCAACAGCGATGGAATCGACACCGGTGAACGATGCGTTAACTGCCTCATCGAAGGAAACGCCATCTTTTATAATTCAGACAAAGGCATCTCCGTCGGGCAAGGCTCCGAAGTCATCCTTCGAAAGAATCTTATCGTTGGTTGCGCTCAAGGCGTCGGCATCAAGGATTTTGGCTCCACCATTCTCGTCGATCAAAACACCTTCGTCGATTGTGCCGAAGGAGTCGCTGTCTTTGAAAAAAATTTCGCAGCTGGCGGTGGCATTGCAACCGTGACCAACACCATTTTTTCAGACTGCGAAACCCCAGTGAGCGTGGATAATTTTTCCGACCTCAATGTATCATACTCAATCAGCGACACCCTCCCACTTCCCGGGGAAAACAACCTTCGCACGAACCCGAGATTCATTGATCCTGCGGGCTTGAATTTTGAGCTCGCCCCAGATTCTCCCGCCATCAACTCGGGCGACCCCACGCATGCCCCAGACCCAGACGGAACTCGGGCTGATCAAGGTGCGGCATACACCTTCGATCCAGAGAACTACCCTTTTATCAATAGCAACGTTGTGGTGGTGAATGAAATTCTCGCTCACTCAGGCGTCGCTGGTGACTGGATTGAACTACACAACCGCACCACCAACCCCATCGATATCAGTGGCTGGTTCCTGAGCGATGACGGCTCGCAACTCGAAAAATACCAATTTCAAAATGACACCATTATCCCCGGCGGTGGCTATCTCGTGCTCACTGAAGAGGAAAACTTTGGCCCTGATAATCTTGATGTCGCAAAACTGGTAGACTTCGGCCTCAGCGCGACCGGAGAAACAATCCACCTCACTTCACCAGAAGGATACCATTTCCGTGAAGAGTTCGGAGCGTCCGAAGAAGGAGTAAGTCTTGGCTTCCATTTCAAAGAGAGCACCAACAGTTTTAACTTCGTTGCACAAGCTAGCCCATCACAAGGATTCACCAATGGGCTGCCTGCCGTCGGCCCCATCGTCATATCTGAAATCATGGTGGATCCTGCAAATGCAGACGCCGAGTTCATCGAACTCGTCAATATCACCGAGTCTACAGTCACCCTCTTTGATACTGAACAAAACCAGCCATGGCAGATCACCGACGGCATCGAATTCACCTTCCCGATCACCCCTCTCGAAATGACAGCCGGCCAGCGAATCATCTTAACTCGGAACATCTCCGACTTTAATGCGAACTATATCGTTCCTCAGGACACCGTGGTCATCCAATGGACGGGCGGAAGGCTTTCAAACGAAGGTGAAACCGTTCAACTCAGCAAACCTGGGATTACTGATGAAGCTGGCAACCCAAGCTTCATCCGTGTGGATCGAGTCAACTATAACACCTCGGCACCGTGGCCTTCCGGAACCGGATTGTCGATACAACGTCGCATCGACTCCAGCTACGGAAATGATTTTATCAACTGGTCAGCCAGCACTCCCACTCCAGGCGAGGCTAGAAGCATCAGCACTCTCGAAAATTGGGCAGTCGCAAATCGCATTCTCAATCTTCAAGGAGATAACGATGGCGATGGCCTTCGAAATCTTTTCGAGTATGCCATTGGGTCAGATCCGAATGAACAGAATCAATTCAACGGACTAGTGACCGATCCTCGTGGAGGCGAAGTCATCATCAACTTCCCTTCTAACTACAAAAAGCCTGGAATCGAAATCATCCTTGAATCATCATCTGATCTCACGACTTGGGATATCCGGCAGACTGTTCCTGAGGACGATCAAGAGGTCTTCACGTGGATTCAAGAACCTGCAATGTTCTTCCGCCTGCGCGTTATCGAACGGTAAACCACTAGACGCCCACAAGTGAAACACCACCATCGTGGCAGGCTTGCTTCACCTCATCAATCCCGAGGATGAGGGTTCTCCCAGCTTCCACGGCAATCGTTTGCACGCCCGCTTCGCGGCAGCTCTTTATGGTTGTCGGTCCGATCACAGGAACGTCAAATCGCATATCTTGATTGGGCTTTGAAACTTTTACGAGTGTCACCTCTTTCCCTTTCCCGAGCCCTCCACCCCTTTTAATGCAAGCATCAGTTCCTTCGAAAGCCTCCATGGCAAGAACCGTGCCATGCCGAACGACGATACTTTGACCAATATCCATCGCGCTCGTTTTCTTTACGATGTCATAACCAAACTGAATATCTTCTTCAGTTCGTTCTTTAATCTTTGGGCCGAAATTGAGCCCCGGCTTGGCGAGATAGTCATCTAGAAAAGTCGTCGCTGGAAGCAACTCAATCCCGTCCTTCTCAAACTCCGAGGCCATCGCACCAAAAAGCGACTCCGCATTTCTCTTCTTAATACCACTTAACACTTTCAGCGTCCGCAGATCAGGCCAGAGATCGAAAAGGTTTCGTGGAGAAATCTGCCCCACCATTATCGTCTGGGTGGCGCCGTGCTTCTTGAAAAACTTAATCACCCCTCCAAGCTGGCCCACTCGAAACCAAGCTAACTCATCCACTTCTCCCTCAAGCGACTCCCAAGTTTCCCCCTTAAATGCTGCTGTAATAAGCTTCGCACCATGCTTCCGAGCCTCCCGCGCGAAGGTCTCAGGATACATTCCTTTTCCGGCAATCAGTCCAATCACACGCTCGCTCACGTGAGGAGTCTCATTTTAAAGACGCAGAAATTCAAACTTCAATTTGCAACCTTCTAACAAAAGGCTAGTCTCAACATTATGAACGTCATGATCATCGCAAACGTCCTCCCTGTAGTTCTCGCTGTTGCGGGAGTTCTTTTCTTTCTCTTCTTTGGTCTCCTCTTAATCAACTTCCTCGGAATCTGGATTCAAGCCCGCGCCGCCGGTGTTCCCGTCAGCCTCTTAAACCTCCTTTTCATGCGATTCCGAAAGGTTCAACCCGCGACCATCGTGAATAGCCGAATCACCGCGGCAAAAGCCGGACTCGATTACTCTACTGACCAACTCGAGGCCCACTACCTTGCTGGTGGAGACATCATCAATGTCGTGCTCGCACTTGTTGCCGCTGAAAAGGCAGGAATCTCCCTAAGTTTTGATCGCGCCTGCGCCATTGACCTTGCCACTAAAGACACTGGTAAAACCGTTCTCGAAGCGGTCCGAACCTCTATCAACCCAAAGGTAATCGACTGCCCGAACCCTTCTGCTGGTGTTAGTAAAATCACGGCCGTCGCCAAAGACGGAATCGCCGTTAACGTCCGAGCTCGAGTTACCGTTCGCACTAACCTCGACCGCTTCGTTGGGGGGGCTACTGAAGAAACGATCATCGCTCGTGTTGGTGAAGGTATCGTCACCTCGGTTGGTTCTGCATCTTCATACAAGAGCGTTCTTGAGAACCCCGACTCGATCTCCCACCTTGTCCTCGAAAAGGGCGTCGATGCTGCCACGGCCTTTTCCATCCTTTCGATCGACATCGCTGACGTTGATGTCGCCGACAACGTCGGAGCCCGCCTTCAAACTGAACAGGCTGAAGCGGACAAACAAGTTGCTCAAGCGAAAGCCGAGATGCGCCGTGCGGCGGCGGTTGCTCAAGAGCAAGAAATGGCTGCCCGAACCCAAGAGATGCGTGCTAAAGTGGTCGAAGCGGAAGCTCAAGTTCCGATGGCAATCTCCGAAGCCTTCCGCAATGGAAAACTCGGCGTCATGGATTACGCCAAGTATGAGAACGTCATTGCTGACACTAAGATGCGTGACTCCATCGGCGAAGAAAGTGGTGAAAATCACACTTCTTAACTTTCTGCTCTCACGACTTTTATGGTCCTCGCTGAAATTCCAGATAACGCCATCTTTATCCTCGTGATGCTCGCCATCGCGGGGTTTAAGGCTTTGGCAGAAAAATTCGGCCAAAAAAGTCAGGATGATGTCTACCAGGAATATGATGAGAACGATTCCGTCGAGACGGACTACGAAGAATACACCCGCCAGCTTCGGGAACGTCAGGCCGAAATCATAGCTCGTCAACAAGGTGTAGAACCAGCTCCTCCACCGCTCCCCGTAAGTATACCTGCTGCACCTCAGCAGGCCCAACAACCTGAGCCAAAGCCTTACAAACCTCCTGTCGTTAAAAAACCTCAGCTCACTGCTGCGGAAAAACAAGCGCTCGAAAACCTCCAGCGCGATTCGACTTCCCCTCGATATCAAAGACGAAAACCAGGCTATGCCGCAACCGCACGCGCACGTGCGCTACGCGTTCTCTCAAACCCTCATGCAGCGAGGGACGCGATCGTCCTTTCAGAAATTTTAGGCCCACCAAAAAGCCAGCGGAGGTAATTTCCTACTTCGGGAGTTTGTAAACGAGGCGCACCGAATCCAGTCGAACACGGGCACTTTCAAGTGCTTCTTCGACCTTCGCAGCATGTGCTTTGAAGACCTTAACTTCCTGATCATCGATAAGTGGGTTAACTTCCTGCAAATCCTCCATCCTCGCGATCTCAGCGGTAAAATTTTTCTGCATCGCACCCACTGCTTTTTGAACGATTTTTTCACGCTCTGATTTGACGAGTTCGTTGAGCTTAGAAAGCATGTTTGGAATGAAATCTGTGGTCACCTTCCCTTGATCGAGAATCTTGCGGTGATTATCGCGTCGCAAAGTCGCTTTTAAAAGCGCAGCATCAGAGGACAGGTTTTCCCCCTGATGATTCACAGCGAGTCTTACCGGAGTGGCGGGAAGAAAATGATCGGTCTGCAACTGAGATGGAGCAACGCACTCTATCACGTAGTAAGCCTCTAAGATAAGAGCCTTATCTGTCGATTCCCAGACACCAAAGGCCGAGTTCCCCGAATCACCAGAAAGAAGGAGATCCACTGCGGAGACAACCATCGGGTGATCTGCGGTCATCAGCCCAATTTCTTCACGGCTCAAGGCACGTTGGCGATCAAAAGTCACGCTCATGCCATCCTCTGGCAAATCGGGAAAAGCATCTGTGATTACGTTTCCAGGCTTTAGGAGATAACTGCGCGCGCCGAGTTCTTCGACATTAATACCGAAATGATCTAGTAACCGCATCATCCAATCCTCAAACTCCCGATTCCCATCCCAACCATCGATCACCTCGAGCGTTTCTTCAACTGCA
This sequence comes from Akkermansiaceae bacterium, assembly GCA_039768255.1. GTDB lineage: Bacteria > Verrucomicrobiota > Verrucomicrobiia > Verrucomicrobiales > Akkermansiaceae > SW10. The sequence continues at coordinate 12,833 of JBDNAW010000010.1, forward strand.
CCATCTCCTTGAGACGTTAGAGCTAAAAGACGATCCTGTCCCCGTTCCATCAGTGCTTCGGTCTCGGCACGAAGTCGTCGGGATTCAGCAATAAACTCATCCAAAGTTGGTGCTTCGATATGCTGGAGCTTTTTAACCAACAGAGCCGCACCTGGTAAATTTTTCTCAAAAGCATTCAGCCCCTCTTGATACCATCGCGCGTAACGTTCGTCCCGACTGCTCTTTGTAAAAGGAATATGGAGACTAATCGTTTCCGTCTGACCAATACGATCCAGTCGCCCGATTCTCTGCTCAAGAAGCTCGGGGTTTTCAGGAAGATCGTAAAGAACGAGGTGATGGCAAAATTGAAAGTTCCGCCCTTCGCTTCCGATCTCCGAGCAGATCAAGAGACGTGCACCTTCTTCTTCCGCAAAGTAAGCCGCATTACGGTCACGCTGCAGCAGGGTTAGCTCCTCATGAAATTGTGCGATATTAAGAGAGACCTGATCGAGTAAAGCTTCCGTGATATCTTCGACCAGATCAATCGTCTTGCAGATCAGGAGCACTTTTTCCGAAGGATGCTTCGCTAGAAACCCTAGGAGCCAATTCACTTTTGCATCGAGCTCCTCTCCTTCTAGCTCGATGAGATGGGCCTTCCGCTCTGGGAAACCAGATAACTGCTTACGAGTATTTCGAAACATCACTCGCCCCGTCCCGAAGGAATCCAACAAATCCCGCGTCACCTTCTCTCGCATCCCAGGCTCGTCGAGCTTGGTGAGACCTTCCGAAACGCGCCCGGTGAAATCTTCAGGGTTAGGATTGCCGCCTTCTTGAATAAGATCAATCGCATCAGCCACCCGCTCATAGTGATCAGATTCTGCTAAAAACTCCTCCAGATCGTTGTGGCGATGGGGGTCGAGTAACTGCAATCGAGCGAAGTGCCCTGCCGCCCCGAGCTGTTGAGGAGTCGCACTCAGGAGAATTATCGAAGGCGTTTCTTCAGCTAGTCCCTGCACTAGCTCATAAGCTTCTGAAGGCTCTGCGGGACTCCACTCAAGATGATGTGCTTCATCGACAATGAGCATATCCCAACCTGCCTCTAAGACTTCCGGAATCCGATGCGGGTGAGCGAGGAGAAATTCCTGACTACAAATCACGAGCTGACTATCCAAAAAAGGATTCCCTTCGCGGATAGACTGACACCGCTCCTCGTCGAAAATTGCAAATAGAAGATTAAAACGACGGAGCAACTCAACGAACCATTGATGCACGAGTGGATCCGGAAGAATAATCAGAACCCGATCCGCTCTCCCCGTGAGGTGAAGGCGATGCATGATAAGGCAAGCCTCGATCGTTTTCCCCAAGCCCACCTCATCTGCTAAAAGCACCCGGGGAGAGACTCGAGAACTCACCTCTTTCGCAATCGCGATTTGGTGCGGAATCAAATCAACCCGACCACCCAATAACCCTCGCACGGAAGACTTTCGGATTTGTTGTGCCCGAAAAAGAGATTCAATTCTAAGATTGAAATCCCTGAGATCATCACATTGTGCTCCCAACAAGCGATCTTCCGGCTTTGAAAAACTGATCGAATCAGAGAGCTCTCTTTCTGAAACTTCTCGGCCGCCACAATGATAAATAAGCAAGCCCTCGGATTCCCTCACCGCGTCTACCTTCAAGGACTCATTTGCCTGTAGCAGGATTTCATCACCGACCTTAAAGCGAACTCGTAATAATGGAGCGGTATCGACGGAATAAATCCGTTTCTCCTGAACCGCAGTAAAATGAATCGTGGCTTTTCCGCTTCGGAATTCAAGGAGCACTCCGAGCCCGAGCTCCGGTTCTGTTGTGGTCACCCATCGTTGCCCTGCCTGATATTGCATCGGCAGTGAGTTATCGGAGAGATGAGAGTGGAGCAACTGCAGAGATGTTTAATTCGGGACATTAAAAAACGTGACGACTTAAAATAACAAAAGGCCGGTTCACAAAAGAAACCGACCCCTTGATTCTGCTGATCACAGCGAATTCACGAGTAATAAAAAACACCTAAGACCTTAGTCCTTGCTGCTGCTTTTTGTTGAGCAAGCCGACTTTGAGCACGAGCCGGACTTACAGCACTTACCATCTTTACCACAGCAAGAAGCTGCAGCTTTATCGCACTTTCCGCAGCATGAGGCAGCGGGAGTAGAGGAACAGGAAGAGAGAGCGAAGGCTCCGATAGAGGCAAAAATAATGAGTGCAGTTTTCATAACGAAATTACTATAACCACGTTTGGAGAATTTGCCTCCTTAAAAATTTTTCTTTTTAAACGAGGACCAAAATTAGGGCCAGAACCATGAGGATTGATCCTAAAAGCTGCTTTTTCCGGAAGCGCGGGTCACTTTTTCGCCCAATCAGAATGAGAAACCCAACCGCAAGAACTCCCCGTGAAGAATAGACAACATTCGTCAGAGTCGGTTGTCCAAAACTACTGAGTGCGAGGTTGATAAGAAGTGCCTGAAGCCCGAGGCAGCCTCCCGCTGCCAGCACGATCATTCCAACCCGTGGCTTTTCTCGAAACACCCTGAAGGCAGTCGCGCGACGGGCCAAAAGCCCCACCGACATTATTCCTGAAGTCCCAATCATCAGGCACAACCAACGCGCCTGACCGATTTCTCGAGCTTGCCAGCCGGTCAGAAAGTCATTCATTCCGAAAAAGAGGCAAGCCATCATCGTCAGGCCTACGGTTTTACGGTGAACCAACCACCCTTCGGCACTGCCTCCCGCAACGAGATAAACTGAGATCACCGCAAGCATCACTCCGGCAACGAGTCCGAAGGTTGCAGGTTCCAACCCAACAAGAATTGCGAAAAAGCCGACAATGAGAACTTTGATCCCAAGAGCTGAAGAATGAACGGCGATATCTCCAGACTTTACCGATTGGATTGAAAACCATTGCCCGAAGAAAAAACACACTCCATTCCCAACTGCCCACCAGTCTTTATCACTCAAGGGGAACAGACCTTCTGGGCGGAGGTAGAGCTGAAAAATGACAGCTGAGAGGAGGTTTGCAATTCCAACAATAAAGCCCAAGCGAACTCCAGCAGATGATCCGGACTGGACACACCAACCCAAGACCGGATGCAGAGCCGCAGCTAAAAATGGTAGCCAGAAGGCTCCCGTCAGGAGGAAATCATTCATGAAAATAGGAAGGGAACCTTTTGGAGGCTCCCTACACTCAATGCATTCGGCTAAAAAATTAGCGATGCATGCGATCTTTTAATTGATCAACTAGTCGATCATGATCGGAGCCGTCTTATCAGCGGTTGGGAAGTTCTCAGGCCAATCAATTGTGATTAGCTCTCCCGCCGCCCACTCTGCTCCTCGCTGTAGAGTGGTGTAAAACCCCTGGCACTTCATCGAGTAATCAGCATGACCAAGAGTAGTGTGGAACACTCGTCCGTCACCATATGTCAGAGCCATGAGCATCGGCTCATCACGCTTAGTCTTAGTGCTCGGTGCCGTTGCTAGCACCGTCAAATTCTTAGCTGGTCCGCGCATCATGTCGTAAAGTTCGTCTTTAGTATGGAGCCACTTTTCAGGCATTCCTTCGGTGATTGGGTGCTCTGCAGCACGATTAGTAACCACAAATTCGTGCTGTGGCCCGTGATTTCCACCGCGACCTTTGGAGGGATCTGTGACCAGCTTACCATCTTTAAAGTAAACATAAGGTCCACTTTTCTCATTACGACCACCCCAACCGCCAAGACCGATCATTTCGTTATATTCCGGCCACATTGTGAAAGCATTATCTGCTGCGTGGACGACGACAAAACCTCCACCATTTTTGACGTAATCAACAAAAGACTGACGAACCTCTCCCGGCCACATCTGGCCATTATAGTTTGAAACCACGAGATCGTAATTTGCAAAGTCAGGCCGCCAAGAAGCCCATGCTTCTTCATGAGCTTTCTTACCTGGGCTGGTGGAAACATCGACGGTAAATCTGCCACTTGATTCGAAAGCATGCTTCATCACTGGGGTGGTTGATTTCCAGTCATGATTGTTCTGACCATCAAGAATCAGAACTTTCAGCTTAGCGTCGGCTGGCTTTTGAGTCGTTTTGGCAGAGCCAAGCCAGACAAAGCTAGCAAGAGCAAAAATAGTAAGTGCGAGTGCGATACGGTTTTTCATGTCTTCTTTACTGAGACGTGAGAGTATAGAATTCCTTTCACGAAGCAACCCGCTATCTCTCCTTTCATGAACTCAGTTCTCGATCTCCTTCAAGCTCTCGTGCGAATCCCCTCAGTCAATCCTGATGGTGACCCCGACGTTTCGCCCGAGGGAGAAAGGAAAATGGCTGAATTCGTCGGCACCTTCCTTGAGCCTCTTGGATTTCAGGTCACGCTAGAAGACTGCGAGCTTGGGCGCCCTAATATCATCGCTCACGCTCCGGGCAATAACGCCCGCCCACGCATCCTGCTCGGGCCTCATCTTGATACCGTGAGCATCAAGGGGATGACGGCCGATCCCTTTGCGGCCGATATTTCTGATGGTAAAGTATGGGGGCGCGGGACATCTGATACAAAAGGCCCGATGGCTGCGATGCTCTGGGGACTCAAAGAAAATGCCCATTGCCTAGCGGATCTTCCAGTGGCGGTCGATTTCGTCGGCTTTGCCGGCGAGGAATCTCGCCAGCCCGGCTCACGGCATTTTGCAAAAGAACATGGAAGTGAGTATGAATTTGCCATTGTTGGCGAGCCCACCTCAATGGAGGCGGTTTTCTGCACAAAAGGATGCCTCTGGGCGACCATCGAAAGCAAAGGGCAAGCGACCCATGCTTCTCAACCTCATCTTGGTGAGAATGCGATCCTAAAATTGAATGCCGCCCTCGCCGCCCTGATGTCAGATTTCCTTCCTGTTATTCAGGAAAATCATCATCCTGTGTTAAATTCCCCCACTCTCAATATTGGAAAAATTAGCGGTGGTATGCGCCCCAATATCGTTCCGGATCACGCCGAAGCCATCATCGATATCCGCACCGTCCCAGAGATGGTTGCTACACAATCTGCCGAAGTCTTACTCACAGAATTCCTTAAGGACCTCGATGTGAGTTTACAAAGTGCCTCTGAATTTCCTCCTATGGAAATGGCCAAAGATCAGCCTTGGCTCTCTCGCTTGCGCGAAATCCACCCAGAACTCAAACTTGCAGGCGCGCCGTGGTTTTCTGATGCGGCCCACCTCTCAGCCGCAGGTTTACCCTCGATCTGCCTAGGCCCCGGATCCATCGATCAAGCGCACACTGCCGATGAGTTCATCAAGATTTCTGACCTCGAGGCTGGCGCCGCATGGTTCTCGAAATTGATCGCTGAACTTTAGCCCTCTTCTGATTTCGGCACACCCTTATAACCCAGCCCAAAGATCAGGAGTGCGATTCCACAGATCACCGTCAACACCCCCCAATAGGCAGACCACCCGGGTGATCCCTCGGCGACGACGAGCCATTCGTGAAGATACTTCACCGTTAAAACACCTAACACTCCACCCAGCCCCCCCGTAACAAAGGCCATGAGTGCTTGCGCCTGCCCTTTCATCGCGGGGTCCACACGTTGATCAATAAAGACACGCCCCGCTTCTACAAAGAAAGTCCAGGTAATGCCGTGAATCATTACCCCAATGATCAAAAAGCTTAGCATCGAGGTCATATCACCAAATCCACAGAGAATGTAGCGGATCACTCCCAAAAGAAGGGCAGTGAATAAAATCGTTTTTACGCGGTATTTTGAAATCACATACCCCATTCCAACCATCGCTACGATCTCTAGAATCTGGCCAGTTGCCATCGTTGCGCTGACCGCCGTCACGCCCATTTCACGAAGCTGCATCGGTGTGTGTAGGTAAAATGAAGTGAGTGGAATATGGAACAAAAAGGCCGCTAAAAAGTAAGCCGCTCGATTACGGTCTTTCAGTAGGCGGAACCCACCAAAGCCAAGAGCCTCGCCAATACTTTTGGGCTTTTCTCCCTTCGGCTTCACGGGAGCGAGACAGAAGCAAGCGAGCCCAGCAATCACGCGAATCCCGGCAGCGATCTTGCCCGCCTTTGGGGAAAAATCGAGCACGAGATAACTCACCACCAGTCCAGCAATCATCCACCCAATGGTCCCCCAGACACGAAAGAGTCCGAACGATTTTTGAGGATTTTCAAGGGAGCCGAGTGCAATCGTGTTCACAAGGGACCACGCAGGCATCATGATGAGAGAGCTCAATCCCATAAAAGTGATAAAGGCCCAACCTCCCCACCCTGCTGCAATGGAATGAAATGAAAGAAAAAGAAAAATGGACCCCGTGAGCATGATCCAGCCGAGAACTTTTTGAGCCTCAAACCGCTGATCCACAAGAGCACCAAAAATCATTGGCGAGATCATGGAGCAAATAAAAGGAACAATCACTGCAGCCTCCTTCCACCTCCCGAGATCATGCGTGATGAGGATATTACTCAAGGCCGGAACCCAAAAACCGGGCGCTCCTGCCACCAGAAAGAAGACCACCGCGAGCCAAAACGGGTGTCCTTTCCAAGGAAAGCGAGTGCCGACAATCATACTAATTTAATCCTGAGACTGCCGTGCTTCCTCCTGAGAAGATAGTCTTTGTTTTTTTAAAGCTCATTTAAGCAGGGATTTCGCCATTTCGCGAACCTGCGCACCCTCACCACCACCGAGCATCCGCACGAGCTCGTCGATACGATTCTCTCCCTGAACTTCGGTGAGTGAGGAAAGCGAGCGCCCTCCCTCAACACGTTTTTCGACGACAAAATGCTGATGCGCAACCGCCGCGACTTGCGGAAAGTGCGTGATCGAAACCACTTGGTGACGTTCCCCGAGGCTGGCCATTTTTTCACCGACTGCACGGGCGATTTCACCACCGACATTGGCATCAATCTCATCGAAAACCATCAGTGGTGTGCTGTCCTGATCCGCAAGAGCGTTTTTTACCGCGAGCATGACTCGAGAAATCTCACCACTGGACGCGACTTGCCGAAGCGGTTTCAACGGTTCTCCAGGGTTCGGCCCGAAAAGATATTCTACATTTTCCAGACCCTGCGCACTGGGCTCTTCGCGAGCAGCGAGTTCGACTTCGAACTCTCCTTGTTTAAACCCAAGATCCACCAAGTGACTGCGGATTTTCTTCGCCAATGCCGGAGCTGACATCTTGCGTTTGGCCGAAATTTTGCGCCCAACCGAGCGGAGTTTTTTTGCTGAGGCTTCGACGACCTCCTTTAAGCCGGAAAGCCATTCCTCACGATTGTCTGAGCCTTCCAAGCGTTGACGTGCCTCCTCAGCATGCTCGATGGCATCAGCGATTGTCGGGCCATATTTGCGCTTGAGAGTTTCGAGGAGATTGAAGCGTTCTTCTACTTCGTGGACTTCCGCCGGATCGAGATCGAGTTCGCTGAGGTAATCTGTGACGCTTCGGTCAAGCTCCTGCATTTGTGCCGCGACGCCTTCCACCTCTTCACTGAGGTCAGAAATAGCAGGGTCGATTTTACTCAGCTCAACCATCGTGCGCTGTAGCTCCTCAAGCCCGGGTGAAACCTGGGATGAGAGAAGATCTGCAGCTTTTCCTGCAAGTTCACCCAGTCGGCTCGCATTGCTGGTGCGGCGATAGCGTTCTTCGAGATCCACCTCTTCACCATCACGAAGATTGGCGGCATCGATTTCCTCGACTTGGAAGCGAAGAAGCTCTTTCTCCTGCTCACCAATTTCACGCTGAGCGCGCGCTGCTTCATATTCATCATGTGCCTCTCGCCAAATGCCCCACTGCTCACGGTATTTCTGAATCTCATCGCCAGCTCCTGCATAAGCATCGAGCATCGCCAGTTGTCGCTCAGTCGAGAGAAGTGATTGATGATCGTGAGGCCCGTGGAGATCAACAAGATACCCCCCGAGTTTTTTGAGAACTCCCAGTGTTGCAGCGCCGTTGTTGACAAATTGCTTATTGGTTTTCGATCCGATGATCCGACGAATAATCAGCTCCGAGCCATCGCACGGATCGAGTCCAGCCTCTTCGAGTATATTATTTATAAGTGCGACCTCCGGCAGGTCAAAAATCGCTTCAACGGTGCATTGCTCCTCCCCTGTTCTGATGAGTCCTTTGTCAGCTCGTTCACCGAGGACAAGCTTCAGAGCTCCTACGATAACAGATTTTCCTGCCCCAGTTTCACCGGTCACACCGACCAATCCAGCACCAAGGTCCCAAGTCAATTGGTCAACAAGGGCGAGGTTTCTAATCTTAAGCAGTGTCAGCATTCTCTTTTGCGGTGATGTCGGGATTATGCAAAGCTCACGCACGCTTGCAACCCAGAGCGTCCATCATCGCATGAATCATCTACTTTTTCTCGGAACTTCCACTTCAGTGGGCGTTCCCGTGATTGGGTGCAATTGCCCCACCTGCCTTTCGGATGACCCTCACAACGATCGTTCCCGAAGCTCGATCTTCCTCGAAGGACCATCTGGAAAAATTCTCATTGATTCTGGCCCCGACCTTCGTCAGCAGGCGCTTCGTGAAAACCTCACCGAAGTTGATGCTGTCTTTTACACCCATTGCCATCTCGATCACGTCGCAGGCTTCGATGAACTTCGCGCCTTCTGCTGGCGTCGAAACTCAGCCCTTCCGATGTATGGTTCTGCAGAAACACTCAGCGTTTTAAACCAAATGTATCCTTGGGCTTTTCTCAATGAAGGACAGCAGCGTGGCTACGTCCGGCCGGAAGCGAGAATATTTGAAGGCCCCTTCGAATTCAACTCACTTAAAGTCACCCCAATCGAGGTCGACCATGGAAAAATACGCACTCATGGCTTCCGCTTCGATCAGGAAGAAGGAAAAAGCGTCGCTTATCTTCCCGACGTGAAGCGCATCCCCGAGGAGTCTCTCGCGCTTCTTCGTGACCTCGATATTCTCATCATCGATGCCCTCCGTGAAGAGGATCACCACACTCACATGACAATCCAAGAGGCTCTCGACACTATCGAGCGTCTCGCACCTCAAAAAGCTTACCTCACCCATATCTCTCACGAGATTTCGATTGCTGATTTTTCACCGAAACTTCCCGATCACATTTCATTTGCCTACGATGGCCTCCGCCTTGACCTTTAATTTAGCGATGATGCTCCGACTCCTTCTCCTCTCCTTCTTGTTGTTCACCTTTGCTAAGGCGAATCAATTCCCTCTCCGCCCTGGGCACGTCGCCGTGGTTTACAATTCGGCAATCCCTGAGTCACAGGAACTAGCCGAGACCTACGCACAACTTCGCCGCATCCCAGCTGGAAATATTATCGGCATCAATATGCCAAAAAATCGCGATGTCAGCCGTGAAGTCTTCGAAGCCAAAATCCGCACCCCTCTCCGGCAAGAATTCACCAAACGCCAATGGTGGACGCTCGCAAAGGATGCCAACGGCATCATTCTTCCTACCCAAAGCAGCATCCGCTGCCTTGCGATTATGAAAGGCGTTCCGCTTCGAATTAAGCGAACCCCTCCTCCAGCAGCCGAGGCTGAAAGCAAAGCTCAGTTTTTTAAAAACAACGAAGCATCAGTCGATTCAGAGCTCTCGCTTCTTGGCGTGCAGGGCTACCCGATGGGCAGTGCGCTTCCGAACCAGTTCTTCAATAAAACGAAATCGTTCGTAGAAAGCCCCATTGAATTCATGCTCCTCGTTGGCCGAATCGATGCCAAAGACTATCAGACTTGCACGCGCATGATCCTCGATGCCCTCGACATCGAAAAAGAAGGTCTTTGGGGTAAAACCTACATCGACTTTTCACTCAAAAAAGGTGTTTACCAAGAAGGTGACGACTGGCTCGAAGGAATCGTCAAACGCTCACAACGATCAGGACTCCCCGTCATCACGGACCGGAATGCGGACACCTTTACCACGAACTATCCGATGAACGATGCCAGCATTTACTTCGGCTGGTATACCACCAATCGAAACGGACCTTTCCTGAACCCCGAGATGAAATTCCGGAAAGGAGCAATCGCAGTTCACCTTCACTCCCTCAGTGCCGCACAGCTCACAAATCCCGCCGTCAATTGGTCCTCAGCCATGCTTGATCGCGGAGCTGCGGCCACCCTGGGTAACACTTGGGAGCCTTATCTCCAGATGACGCATAATTTCGATATCTTCCACGATCGACTTCTCAAAGGTTATTCCCTTGTCGAGTCCGCTTACATGGCAATCAAGGTTCTCTCTTGGCAAGGCGTTGTCCTCGGCGACCCACTCTATCGCCCATTCAAGAACTTCGCCGAACCACCACAAGACCTCTCTAAGGATAAGGAATACAAAGCGATTCGTCTCGGGCACCTTCAATGGACTGACCCTATAAAACTCACCCCGAAACTTCGCGGAGTCGCAGCTAAATTAAAAAGTGGAACGATCTACGAGGGCATGGGGTATGGCCTTCTTGAATCCAAGCAATATGATGCCGCCTTCGCCTTCTTCCAGTCTGCTAGCGGGAACTATTCTTCAAAGTCAGACAAACTTCGACAGATGCTCAATCAAGTCGAAGTTGAGCGACGTCGAGACAATCCTAAAAAGGCGCTCAAGATGCTCCGCCAATGGCGATCTCGTTACCAAGACATTCCTGAGGTAAAGTCTATCGATGGCCTCATCACCATCCTAGATCCTCCTCCACCTCCAGTAACTAAGCCCAAAAAGAAGTAAGCCATGACTTACGCGGATCTCTTAAAAATCACTCTGGAGGATTCGGCCGTGCGGGAAGATCCGCCACCGACTTCTTGGGATGAATTAGAAATCCAATCACGCTGGTTCGCGGGCCACTTCCCGGAGGAATTCACTTCGAATCACGGTCAAAAAATCCGCATCATTTCGGTTGGCGAGTGGAATCGTGGTGCAGGGCCAGATTTCATCAAGGCCACCATCACGATTGATGGCGAAAAACATCACGGCCCCATCGAGCTCGACCTCGATTCCCGTAATTGGGAACTCCATGGTCATGGCGAGAATGAATCGTTTAATGACGTGATTCTCCACATCGTCCTGACTGACTCGAAGCCGACTTACTTCACTCGCACTTCAGATCATCGTGATATTCCCCGTATCCTTCTTTCGGAAGCTGATGTTCGTGAAGCTCTCGGAAAACCCCGACTCGCGCAAGCCCTCGCCCGTCCTGGACTCTGCCTGACGCCTTTGGCGGAAATGTCTGATTGCGCGATCACCTCGTTCCTCGAAGAAGCCGCGAGACATCGAGCAAAACTTAAGGCGGCCCGCTTTCACCAAACCGCAAATCGTCACGGCTTCGAACAATCTCTTTGGGAGTCCTTCGCGGACTCACTAGGTTTTTCAGCAAATCGCCTCCCCATGCGACTCCTCGCGCAGCGGCTTTCCGTAAAATTACTTTCGAAATTGAGCACTGCTGAAGCCGAAGCCATTCTCTTCGGAACCGCTGGATTCCTCGCGCCTGATCTTCATGAAATTGCCCCAGCCGATTCTCGCGAATATCTCGAATCACTTTGGACCGACTGGTGGAAACATCGCGATCAATTCGAATTTCCCGATGATCGTTCGCCACGATGGCAAGCCAGTGGCAGCCGCCCTGGCAACCACCCACAACGCCGTCTTGCGGCTCTCACTCAAGCACTCGGCTCATGGAAAAAGATCAGCAAGCTCGCGAAATCTTCCGCGCCTTGGAAAGGTTTGACGGAACATCTCGAATCCTTGGAACACGACTTCTGGACGCGTCATCACACTTTAAAATCTGAGCGCACCTCGGCCGCGATCCGCCTTCTTGGGAAAAGCCGCATCACCGAATTCTACATCAATACGCTTTACCCCATCGCGATTGAAGAGAACGAAGCCGCTTGGACCAGCTACCAAAAAATCCGAGGCAACTCCCTAAATCAGAAACTCAAACGCTGCGCTGAACGACTCTTTGGTTCCAAAGAAATCGCCAAGCCCTACCTCAAGTTTTCCTGGCAACAACAAGCCCTTCTCCAAATCTACCAAGACTTCTGCCTCGAAGACCACTCCGACTGCGAGAACTGCCCCTTTCCCAAGCAGCTCGCTCAGTGGTCATGAGCTCACGAGCTCACGAGCTCA
>JBDNAW010000011.1:0-11695 GCA_039768255.1 Akkermansiaceae bacterium
CGTCGTTTGGTCCGCTTTTGAGGGGCATGGACCAGTCGTTTTTTTGAGCATCGCCAAAGCCGAGGTGCCATTTGCCGAAGCATGAGGTGGCGTAGCCAGCTTGCTGGAAGACTTTCCCAATGGTGGGAGTGTTTTTAATGATGATGAGGGGAGAGATCGGCGAGAGCGGACCCCATGAGCCTTTGCCATCGAATGCGCGCATGGGGTATTCGCCAGTGAGGAGGCCGTAGCGGGAGGGGGTGCAGACGGCGGAGGCAGAGTGAGCGTCAGTGAATCTGCGGCCTTCGCTAGCGAGTTTGTCGATGTGAGGAGTTTTGACTTTGGTGGCTCCGTAACAGCCGAGGTCGCCGTAACCAAGGTCATCGGCGAAGATGAGGATGACGTTAGGTGGTTTTTCCTCGGCGAGGGCGAGTCCTGAGATCAGGAGGGTCGAGGAGATGAGAAGGTGTTTCATGATGGGGAAGCAAAAAGGGAAATTCTTATTCGTATTTCATTTCTTCGGCAGGCCAGCCGGGGCGTTGGTCGCGGCCTTGTTTTTTGAAGTCGCCGAGTTCATTTTGAATTTTTTGGGCTTCAGCCTGGAGCATGGTGACGATGTCGGGATGGGCATCGGCGACGTTTGTTTTTTCTGCAATGTCCTTCTCAAGGTTGACGAGGAAGGGGTGAGCGAGGGTCATGAAGAAGTGGCCTTTTCCGGCTTTGCCCCAGTAGGGTTGCTGGAGCTTGGTGCGCGGGAGGTGGAGCTTCCACTTGCCTTTGCGCACCGCTTGGAGGGTGTGGGCATTGTAGTAGTAGAGGAACTCGTGCTTCGATTGGTTAGACTCGCCCATGAGGATGTCGCGGATGTTTTTTCCGTCGATTTTACGATCCTGTGGAAGGGGAACTCCGGCGAGGTCAGCGAGGAGGGGGAAGAGGTCCATGCTGCTGATGGTGGTGTCGGAGACTTGTCCGGCGGGGATGGTGCTGGGCCAACGGAAGATGCCCGCGACGCGGTGGCCGCCTTCCATGGTGGTGTATTTTCCGCCGGAGAGGGGGCCGCCTGAACCAGCCCAAGTGTGGCCATTATCAGCGAGGAAGATGACGAGGGTGTTCTTGTCGATGTCGTTTGCTCTGAGGGCATCGAGGACTTGCTTCACGCTGTCATCGAGTTCGTGAATGAAGTCGGCGTATTTGCCGTTTTTGGTGATGCCCTTGAACTTACTACTCGGGATGATGGGGGAGTGAGCAATTTGGTGGGCGAGGTAGATGAAGAAGGGTTTGCCCTTGGGGTGCTCGTTGATGAACTGAACGACTTCGCGGTTGTAGGTCGGGGTGACTTTGGCAAATTGAACATTCTTGGCTTTGACCTCTCGGTTGCGGACGAGGCATCGGCTCGTTTTTAAATCTTTCCCGCCATAGTTGTGGGGGAGGCCCCAGTATTGATCGAAGCCGACGTCCATAGGGTGGGAACCTTTGGTGTTGAATCCGAGGTGCCATTTGCCGACGGCGAAGGAATGGTAGCCGGCGGGCTTGAGGAGTTCTGCCAAGGTGATTTCGTCGGGGTGAAGGGCGTAGTAGCCGTTCTTTTTGGCGTAGTAGTTTGCGCGGTAAATCGGGTGGCCGTTTCGCATGGGGTAGCGTCCAGTGAGGAGGGATGAGCGAGAAGGGCTGCAGACGTTTGCGGGGACGTTGAGGTCGGTAGCGCGAAATCCCTCGGCGGCCATTTGATCGAGGGCAGGGGTGGGGTTTTTCTTGGAGCCGTAGCAGCCGAGGTCTCCGTAGCCGAGGTCATCGGCAAAGATGATGATGATATTGGGTTTCTCGGAAGCGAGTGTGGTCGCGATTGTAATTAGCCCAATGAGCGAGGTGATAAAGCGCTTCATGCTTTTAGTAGTTGAGCTTGGAGTTACCCTTTGGCTTTTGGCGCTCCTTGAGCCACCATTCTTTGGGGCCCTCTTTTTCGATGCCTTGCCAGACTTCAAAGATGGCCTTTTTCATCTCCGCGAGTTTCTCGGGCATTTGGGCGGCGAGATCGTTTTCTTCTTTCCAGTCTTTTTGGATGTTAAAGAGCATGAATTTTTCCATGGTATCATTGCTGACAATTTTCCAATCGCCGATGCGGAGGGCGGAGCGGTCGTTGGCTTGGGAGACGTGGGTGCGCCAGTAGAGGGGGATTTTTCGTTCGAGGGGTTTGCCCTCGAAGACCGGAAGAATGCTGACGCCATCGATGGTGCGGTCGGTGGGGACGGGAATGTCCACGATTTCTAGGATGGTGGTGAAGATGTCGGTGCCGATGATGGGGGTGTCGCTGGTGGTGCCGGGCTTGATGTGGCCGGGCCAGCGGATGACGCCGGGGACGCGGATGCCGCCTTCATGGCTGCTGCGCTTGTTGCCGCGGAGTCCGCCGGAGGTGCCCCCGAAGTTGGGAACGGGGCCGTTATCGGAGGTGAAGATGAGGAAGGTGTTTTCGGTTTCGCCCGTTTTTTCGAGGGACTGCATCACTTGGCCGAGGGCGTGATCGAGTTGGGAAATGTTGCCCATGTATTTGGCGTTCTTGTGGTCGCCGTAGAGGCCCGAGAACTTGGGGTCGGTGGCGATGGGTGAGTGGGGTTCGTGGAGCCAGACGGACATCGCGAAGGGCTTTTGGGGGTCGCGTTCTTCGGCGAGCCAGCGGCCGGCTTCGGCGGCGACGATCTGAGCCGAGTATCCTTCGGTCTCGCCAACGGCTTCGCCATTGCGGAAGAAGTTGTTGGGTTGCTTGTGGCTGGGGCTGGCGTTGTTGTGGGTGTAGAAGGTGTGGTCGAATCCGTGGTCGGCGATTTGCGGGAACTTGGGATTGTTGAAGTGTGGTTTGGAATTGAGATGGGTTTTTCCAACGTGGCAGGTTTCGTAGCCGATGCCCTTGAGGAGTTCAGGGTAGGTGATTTCGCTTTCGCGAAGGTGTGCTTCGTGGTTGCCTGAAAGGTGACGCCAGACGCCGTTTCGGTAAGGAGTGCGACCGGTAAGAATGGCGGAACGGGATGGGGAGCAGACGCCGCAGGCGGAGTAGCACTGGGTGAACTTCATTCCCTGCTCGGCGAGCTTGTCGAGATTGGGAGTTTTGATGAGCGGATGACCGTAAGTTCCGGAGTCACCCCAGCCCATGTCATCGGTGAGGAAGACGACGAAGTTGGGGCGTTGTTTCTTAGGTGAGTCGGCTTTTTCTTCAGCGAAAACCAGCGAGGTAAAGACCGAGAGGAGAGCGAGGACTCCGATGTTAAAATTCATGGGGCGGATTCTTCTGTTTTTGAACAGAATAGTCCATGGTGTAAACACACCAGAGCATTTTTGAAAGGAAGGGTGCCGCTTTAGCAGTCTTAGGAGACGGCGGAAGGGGCGTTGAGGTTGTCGAGCTTTTCGTAGATTTTTATTTGAGCACGGATTCGATGGCGGCGAATTGCTTCGAAGCAATCTACTCCGGAAATAAGTAAGGTCGTTTGAATATTTACGACGACGTCGTTACTGAACATTTTAAATGAAGAGGGCTTTGTATTATCAGCCTGACCGTGGTTGTGATCATGCACGTCAAGGGAGTCGTCGATTTTGATAGTATCGTATTACCAAGAACTGGGAGGGCGCGGTCTGTGCGCCCCCCTGGAATTGTAAGCGAGTGACTAATTTCTTTATTCTAGCTCATCAGTCACGATCGTGCTCCTAGTGGTCATGGTCACATGTGCAGGCGTATTCGAGGTAGTCGCAGCTGGGGCAGTCTCGGAGGTTTAGGTTGAACTTTGAGCGGACTTTTTTGGCGTCGGGCTTTGTTTTGATGGAGACGATGACCGGGAAGTCGTTTCCTTCGGGGAAGGCTTTATCGGAGATGAGGGAGTCGCCCTCTTTGGCGAACTTCATCTTGATTGGATTCTTCCGGTCACCGGCGATGACGCTAACCTCTTGCTTCCCAAGAGGAAGGGCTTTGCCGTGGTCATCGACGACGGTGATTTTCACTTTGCGGTTCTTCATGATGAAAAACTCGAGGTGGGGCTCGGCTTCGGTGAGGATACGGCCTCCATTGGGCCCGGCGAGCTTGCCGTGATCGTGACCTTCGTGGTCGTTATGATCTTTGTGCTCTTTCTTATCGTGGTCATGGTCCTTGTGGTCGTGCTCATCTGCGAACGCAAATGGAGCGGCGATGAGGGTGATAGCGGATGCTGCGAAAGGCAGGATGTATTTTGGTTTCATTTTTTGTTTTGGTTTGGATTTGCTGGTTAAGAGCAGGCGGCGGCATTGAGCCGAAGCGCCTTTTCTGCGGATTTGCGACAGAAAGCGTAGAAGAGGGCCGGGGTGACAGCGAGGCCGAGGAGAGTCGAGCTGATGAGACCGCCGACGATGACGATGGCGACAGGGTTGAGGATTTCTTTCCCAGGTTCGTCGGCGGCGATGACAAGCGGCACGAGCGCAAGCCCGGCGGAGACAGCGGTCATGAGGATGGGAACAAGCCGCTCCTCGGTTCCTCTCATAACCATCTCTTTTGTGAACGATTCGCCCTCATGTTTCATCAGGTGCAAGTAGTGTGAGATGAGCATGATGTTATTTCGCGCTGCGATGCCGCCGACGGCGATGAAGCCGACCAGCGTGGCGATGCTGATATTATTCAAAGTCATGCCGGTGTAGAGGATGCCTCCGACGAGCGAGACCGGAAGGATGGTCAGCACAAGGGCGACGAAACCAAAGCTCTTGAAGAAGGAGTGTAGTAGGAAGACGATGACCACAATGATCAGCGCGGAGCTGAGTGCGATCGTTCGGGCGGCTTCCTTCTGCGCGACGTATTCGCCCTCGTAGGAAATACTGTATCCCTCTGGGAACTTCACTTTTTCGGCGACTTCCACCTTGAGCTGATCGACGGCTGAGACCAAGTCCGGAAGGGTAGGGTTGATCCCGACGACGAAGCGACGACGGAGGTTCTCGCGCTTGATGGTATTCGGTCCGCTCGCCATGCGGATGTGGGCGACGGTATCGAGCGGGACGAGCGTGTCGGCCATGGTGTCGATGTAAAGTTCATTCAGGCGTTCGGGATTTTCCCGCCATTCTTCCGGCAAGCGCACCACGAGATCATAGACGCGGACGCTTTCATAAATTTCGGCAACCTTCTCGCCACCCATGAGGGCGGAGAGTTCCTCGGTGAGTGAGGCGGGCGTGACTGCATAGGCGGCGGCGCGGTCGATCTTTGGCTCGATACGGAGCTGGGGCACGCTGGCCTGCTGCTCGACGGTGGCTTCTTCCATGCCGGGTATGCTTCGGGCAACATCGGCGACTTCGTTTCCGAGGCGGCGAAGTTCGTCGAGATCTGGCCCGAAAATCTTGACGGCGACCTTTGAGGATACTCCGCTGAGCATGTGTCCGATGCGGTCGGCAAGCGGTCCACTCATCGCGCTGAAGGTTCCGGGCATGTCTTTCATCGTTGCGCGAATATCTGCGATGATCTCAGCACGGTCGCGGGGAGTGTCTTCCTCGAACTCGATATCGAACTCGATAGTGGAAACGGGAACGACATGATCACCGCGTTCGGCGCGGCCTGCCCGAAAGGCGACGGTTTTGATTCCGGGTATTTCGAGTAGTCGCTCCATGGCGATGTCCGACATTTCGGAGGTCGTCTTCAGCGAGGTGCCTGGGCTCATCGTCGTTGCCACGAGAGCGGTTGGTTCACGAAATGGGGGAAGGAAATTTCTGCCCATATCTGAATACTGGAACCAGGAGAATACAATGACGCCGCCGGTGATGACTACCACGGGCAATGGCTGGGCAATCGCAAAGCGGAGCCAGGTGGCGCGAAAGCCAGTCTTGAGCCAACGCACGAGGATGAAGTCCTTATGTTCCTTTCCTTCCTCCGGATTCAGTAGGAACGAACTGAGAACCGGAATGACAGTGAGGGAAACGATGAAGGATGCGGCCATGCTGACGATGGTCGCGATGGCGATGGGGGTGAAGAGCTTCCCCTCGACTCCGCTGAGAGCCATTAGTGGCAGGAAGACCAGAATGATGAGAATTGTCGCGTAGAGGATGGAGGAGCGCACCTCACTGGAAGCGCGGGCGATGACCTCGATTTTCGGCAAAGGTTCTTTCAGCGAGGCGTTTTCCCGCAGGCGGCGGAAGACATTTTCCACATCGACGATGGCATCATCCACGACCATGCCAACGGCAACGGCGAGGCCACCGAGGGTCATGGAATTTACGGTGAGGCCGAAGATGTCGAAGACCAGCATCGTCATCGCTAGAGACAGCGGAATGGCGGTCAGCGTGATGGCGGTGATGCGGACATTGAGCAGGAAAAGGAAAAGAATAATGGCCACCATGATGGCCCCGTCACGTAGGGCTTCGACGAGGTTGTCGATGGACAGCTCGATAAATTCCTCTTGGCGATAGAGAGGGATGAGTTCGGCTCCCTCGGGAAGGGAAACGCGGAGTTCTTCGAGGGCTAGGTCGACCTCTTTTGTGAGCGCGAGGGTGTCGAAGCCAGGAGCCTTACGGACCGAGATAATGACGCCGCGACTGCCGAGGTCGCCATCGGCATTTTTCTCCCCATCAGCGAGGCCAAATCCAGCGTCGCCGCGCATGGGTTCGATATCCCAACTGACTTCTGCGACGTCCCGGATTTGGATGGAGCGGTCATTTCGTTGAGTGATGACTGTTGCTCCGATTACTTCAGGTGAAGAAGACATTGCGAGATTTCGCACCATGATTTCTTGAGCACGCTCGGTGAGGAATCCGCCGGTGGTATTTTTAACCGAACTAGCGGCAGCGTCGCGCAGTTGTTCGAAGGTGATGTTGTAGAGGCGCATCCGTTCCGGGTCGGGTTGGACTTGGACCTGCTTCACGCCGCCTCCCATGGAGAGAACTTCTGCGATACCGGGGATAGATTGCAGGCGACGCGCAACGGTCCACTCGGAGATCACACGAAGGTCGCGTGGGGATGTTTTCTCGGTATGATCTCGTAGGCCGATGAGCATGATATCGCCCATCAGGGAGGACACAGGAGTCATGTAAGGCGTGATGCCTTCGGGAAGGTCTTCCGTGACACCAATGAGGCGTTCCTGGACGAATTGTCGAGCTTGGTAAATATCTGTGCCCCAGTCGAACTCGATAAATACGAGTGAAAGTCCGATGTCATTGACGGTGCGGATGCGGTCGACACCGGTGACTCCTCCGAGGGAATTTTCCAAAGGAATGGAGATGAGCGTTTCGACTTCTTCCGGAGAATAGCCACCAGCCTCAGTGAGGAGAGTGACGGTGGGTTTGGTAAGATCCGGTAGGACATCGACCGGAGTCTGGGTCGCCTGGCGAATACCGAGGATCAAGATCAGCGCGGCACCGATGAGGACGAGTCCCCGCTGGGCGAGCGAGAAGCGGATGAGGGCATTAAGCATGGGAAGGTCCCTCCTTTCTGCGCTTGTTGAGGAGCTGCTGGATGGCGAAGAGGAAGGCGAGCGTGATACCGCCTGCGTAGTAGATGAGCCATCTTGGGGCGCCGCCGTGGCCGAGATCATCATGGTCTCCGTGGGCCTCCTCTTCGGCTGCTTTTTGCTCGGGAGTCATCTCTGACCCGTCTTCGTTGTGCTCGTGACCGTGGGCGGCATCGAGCGCTTCTTTGAGCGAAATGCCGCTGCCACTACCTGCAAACCCCAGGGCGTAAGAGCCACGGGTCACGACTTCATCACCAGGGAAAAGCCCTTCTAACACCTCGACCCAGCCGCCACTGCTGGCGCCGAGAACAACGGGTGCTTTGACGAAGGCATTCTCCAGCTCGAAGTCCTTTACATAGACGACGCGAGATGACGGGTCGCCTTGGATGGCACTGTCCGGCACGGCCATCACGTCCTCGCGGGTAGAGATGATGATGTTTAACTCGGCTCGCATTCCGGGACTAAGGCGTCCGGTCGGATTTGGCAGCTCGAAAATGCCGTGAATCGAACCAGCGATCGCATCAGCCTCCACTCCGAAACGCAGAAGCGTGGCGGTGATTGGCTCGCCTTCGAGAGCGGGAAAACTCACTTCGGCCTTGGTGCCTTCTTTGATCTTGGCCGCGCGCTGCTCGGGGATTTTAGCAGTGACCCACATCACGCTGCGGTCAGCGATGGTGAGCAAGGCGTCGTCCGGGCTGACAGGTTTGCCTTCGATGACCTTTGCCTCGGTGACAACACCGTCTCGCAGTGCCTTGAGCGAAATCACGGGAGGAGGATTTCCGGGCTGGCGGCTTTCGACTTCGATCAAGATTTCCCCTCGCTCGACTCGATCTCCGATGCGCGTGTTGACCTTTACAGCGCGTCCTGGGATGCGTGAAGAGATGGCGTAGCCACGTCCAGGGACGTCTTCGACACGACCAATGGCAAAGACGGATTCATTGAATGCCCGCTCTTCGACCTCGATGGTTTCGAGACGGAGATTTTTCACACCTGTCTCATTGAGAATGATGGTGTTTGCGATGCGCTCCGGGTCGATGGCTTCCTCGGCATAAAGCGGTGCGAGGCAGAGAAGAGGGAGGAGGAAAAATGATGATGGTTTCATCGGATTTTTAAAAGTGTGTGAGTGAGATTAGCCATTGGTCGCGGTGAGATAGCGCGAGCGAGCTTTGTGGAAATTCTGGCGGGCTTCGAGAATGGTGAGCTTGAGCGAAAGCTCCTGCTCACGAGCACGAAGGACATCTTGCAGCGGCACTTGACCGCTTTGATAAGCAGCGCGGACTTGAGCAAGGTTCTGACGTGCTTTGGGAATGAGATCCTTATCAATTCGTTGTGCGAGTTTCTGCCATTGAGCCATTTCGGCATAGGCAGCGCGGACTTCAGCCGTGATAGATTTCTGAAGAGCAATGGTGGTTAGGTCGAGACGATCTCGCTCAGCATGTGCCTCGCGAAGCGCCCCGGGAGTTTTAGGGTTGGTTCCCAGTGGTATACTGAAACGGACACCTAAGATGCCTTCAGCTTCGCCACCCTCCGGTTCATCGACGGCTCGACCGACACCGGCGAAAATGCCAAGTTCATAGTCTGGAATGCCTTCGGCTTGGGTGAGGGTGATGTTTTCACCAGCCGATTCTACGCGGAGTTTGGCCGCGACGAGGTCCGGTCGATTTTGAGGCACACTAACCAGCATGGGTGGTAGGTTTGTTGGTGGGAGGTCGCCAGCAACCGTTAGTTTCGCTGTTGGAACCAAGCCAAGAACTGGTTTCAGTTTCGCTTCCGTGAGATCAATCTGGATTTGAAGCTGCTCCGCCTGAGTCTGGAGGCGGGTGACCTCGATTTCCGCTGTCGGGGCTTCCAGTAGTGATGCTTCTCCACGTGCGGCTGCTTCACTGATGAAATCGGCGAGTTCTTGAGCGTTCGCCGCTTGTTTTCCGAGTAGGGTCTTCTTTTCTCGGAGTGCAAGAATCTCGATGAGCTGTTCGCGAGCTTCGCCAACGAGGAGCCGTTCAGCATTGAATACCTCAGCACGTGCGGCTTCCACGAGAGGAGCCGAGACTCGCTTTTCGAGGGTAAGTCGATTTGTTCGTGGGAAGCTTCGAGAAATCCCACCTGTGAGGAAGGGTTCTCGCAAATTGGCCGTGGTTTCGAATTCCAGCTCGACGGTGGGATTCGATCTCAGACCAGCTTGTTGTAAGCGTCCTTGTGCTGCATCGATGAGTTTGCGTGCAGCTGCCAAGTTCGGATTACTCTGCCGCACGAGGGTGCGGAGATTGGACAGTGTGAGGGCTGTTTCTCGGTCACCAATGGTCTGAGTCGATTCAACAGCGATGTTCTGCGCTGAGGGCTGGACTTTAACGATTGGAGGCTGATATGTTTGGGAGGAGCAGGATGTTGCTAGAAATAAAGTAGGTAGAAAATAGAAGGAGGCTTTCATGCCGGTAGCTAGTGAATGTGATCAAGGGAGCCTCTCGCCGATCATCGACGGGGAGGTGCATCAATTCATCACGACACACACGCGGTGTCGTGGAGCTACAGGCATCAAAGCCTCATTACGCCAAATCGCAGAGCAACCGGTAAGTCCGGGGGCGGTCTGGCAAAGCCCGAGGGAGAAATTTCCTTCTGGGGGCGAAGGTGTTTTTCAGGAGAAAAGGCGACAATCGTCGCAGAAATAAAGTCCGAAGAAGTAGGTTCGCCTTCTGCAGAAGTGCGAGCGAAATCATCGACATCTAAATTGATCACCACGTGATTTTCCTCACATGGTTCTTCCCCACAGCCTGACGGGAAATGATGCTCTGAAGAGTGCTCGCAATCTGAATCACCGCCAACCATATGCTGGCCAACGAAGACTTCCGCTGATCGCTCACAAAATCCTACCGCTGACACTTGGGAGAGTGTCACCGCGACCATAGCGAAAAGGGCCATGAAAGTTGCCAGATATTTTGTGATAGAATTAGTTTGGTGTGGAAGTGATGGAAGTAAAGCGATTTGTATCTAACCAGAGCTAATAGAGGATTACGCTAATTAGCTTAGTTTAACGGGCCAGGGTAGCCGAGAGTTGTCCCAGAAATTGGCTGGGATCAAGGTGTGATTTAGCTTTGAGCTTCTAATTCTAGCCCTGTGTTGTGTGGGTTTTCTTTGAGCGGTTCGTTCTGGCAACTTTAATTCGAAGAAGCCGTTTTCTGGCTTACGAGGTGTTTTGGGAAGTCTGTCGATTTTTCGCAGGCGACTTGTTCCATGACCTGGGTGAGTTGGCGTTTGAGCATAGCGATGGTGTGGTTGCCGCCTTTTGCGCCGAGGGCGCCGACGCCATACATGAAGGAGCGGCCGAGGAAGGCGAACTTGGCTCCGCTGGCGAGGGCGCAGGCGATGTCGGGGCCGTTGCGGACTCCGCTATCGAGCATGAGGGTGGTGCGGTCGCCGAATTCCTTGGCGAGAGCGGTGAGGGGTTTGATGGTGGATTCGCCGACGTCGAGTTGGCGGCCGCCGTGGTTGGAGACGATCATGCCATCGACCCCGAGGCTGATGGCCTTTTCGGCGTCCTCGGGATTGACGATGCCTTTGATGACGAGCTTGCCTTTCCAGCGGTCGCGGATGGCGGCGATCTTATCGGCGTTGAGTCGCCCGGAGAAGGTCTTGTTCATGAAGAGACCGAGGTGCTTCATGCTGAGGCCTTTTGGGGTGTAAGGTTTCATTGTTTTGAACTCGGGAGGTCCGGCGAGGAGTTGGCCCAGGCACCAGGAGGGGCAGGTCATCATTTGGAGGACGTTGCGGAGGGACATCTTGGGCGGGATGGAAAGGCCGTTGCGGATTTCCTTGGGGCGCCAGCCGAAGGTGGGGGTGTCGGCGAGGATGACGAGGGTGGGGAGGCCGGCATCGGCGGCGCGGACGAGGAGCTTGTCGCGCAGGTCGTCTTCGGCCGGATGGTAGAGCTGGAACCAGGCGTTGCCATCGGTGAGCTTGGCGACGGTTTCGATATCGGCCGTGCCGACGGTGCTGAGGATGAAGGGGATGTTGTGCTTGTGGGAGGCGGCGGCGAGAATCTCGGTGGCTTTGGGCCACATCAGGCCTTGGAGACCGATGGGGGCGATGCCGAAGGGGGCATCGTAGGTTTTGCCGAAGAGTTCGGTGGAAAGGTCGGAGCCGGGGTAGTTATTGAGATACCAGGGCTTGAGTTGGACGTTGCGAATCTCCTTGGTGTTCCGGTCGAGATTCATCTCGGTAAAGCAGCCGCCGGCGAGATATTCGTAGGCAAAGCGAGGCATGCGCTTTTGGGCTTTGGCGCGGAG
>JBDNAW010000012.1:0-60504 GCA_039768255.1 Akkermansiaceae bacterium
AATTTGGCTTTGGCGGTTTGCTCTCCGTTACGGGGGTTATACCACCAGATGGTTTGGACTCCGTCGTTATCAAGAAGTTCCAGTTTCTTGGTTCCACCATTGGGGAGGAAGACGAGGTAGAGGCCTTTTTTTGCTAAGCAGTAGGCGGAGTTGTCGTGTTTTTTGTTTCCGACGAGTTCGTTCATGGGCTTCATCTGATGAACGGGGATGTTGTTGTCATTGAAGAAGTCGAGGGCGTATTTTCCATAGGTCCAGGAGAGGTCACGGGAGCGCCAGTCTTCGCAGACGAGGTCGTTTTGAGGGAGCTTGTAGCCGAAGTAGTATTCGACGCCCCATCCACCGGCCATGAGGGTTCCCCAGAGGGTGTATTTCCGGCAGTCATCGACGGTGTCTCCTTTGTAGCCATCTTTGACGGAAGGCATGCCGGGGTAGCCGGGGTCGGCGGGCATTCCTTCGGAGGCGTTTCCGGGTTCGTCAAAGGCGACACCCCAGGCTTTTCCTTTTTTCTTGGAAGAGCGGACCCACTTGACGACTTGCCAGTGGCACTGTTTGAGGGAGGAATTCTGAAGGGATGCTCCGGTGTAGGGGGAGTGTTTGCCTTGGAGCGCGGGGTAAATCTTATCCTGCTGGTCAGGGTAGGTGTGGATGACGAGGTGGTGATCGTAGGGGTCGACGGCACGAAGGTAGTTCGCCATGTCCATTTGCTCTTCGGTGGATTGGGTGTTTTCTTCACCGATGTTCCAGTTGAGCGCGAGGTGGTGGCCGAAACGGGCGACGATCTCGCGGCAGTAAAGTTTCCGCTCGGGGCCGAGTTTTCCTCCGTCGAGAGAAGTAGGGACGTTGCCATTATTGGTCTTTTTATGGCCGCGGCGGTTGTCGTCGATTTCGGTCTCCTGAAGTTTAAAGTGGAGGAAGAGGCCTTTGGCCTGACCGTGGGTGAAGACGATATTCCATTGGTCGAGCTTGGAGCAATCGTAATGGAATTTGTTATTCCGGGAAACGAAAGGCCAGATGTTATCACCATCTCCTCCAGCATTGTAGGGGAGGAATGAGAAGGCGTTCATGCCTTTTCCGGAGAGGTAGTTGAGGGCCCCGATGAGGCCTTTGCCTTTCCCGCCTTTCCAAGTGGGATCACCTTCTTTCCAATCACGAAGGTGGGCTTTGTAATGCTTGATAGGAGCGTTCTTTTTCGGGGCCACGGTGTCATCGAAATCGGCGTAAGCGAGGAGGGTCTCGGGGGCATCAGCTCCGACCTTGAGGAAGGGGCGGCCGGAACCGGCGAATTGGAGGTAGTTTGAATTTTGATATTCGAGACGGCCTTGGGAGTAGAAGCCGGGAGAGTCTTTTGAGGCAGCAGTGATCTTGAAGGTTCCAGAGGTGTCGTATTTCTCAAGTGCCTTGAGCTCAGTCTCAGGAGCTTTTTCGACAGGGTGAAGGGCAACATCTTTGCCAGTATGGAAATGGGTCTGGTAGTGCCAATTTCCGGGCTTGTCAGGAGAGAGGTGGGCGCGCCATTTGGTGCCGGCTTTTGCGGAAGTCTCGGCAGCGTTTCCATCGGCCGCGAAGTAGCCGGGGATGTGGTAGATGGGTGCTCCGGATTCGTGACGGAAGGTGACGGTGAAGGCGTAATCGCGGAAGGGGTTCGGGGTGTTATCGAGCTCGTGCGCGAAGGGGCCGTCGAGGGTGAGGGTGAGAGGCTGCCACTGGATGTTGCCGGTGAGGGTGACGGTGGCATCACCATCGGGCTGACGGGGATGCTGGAGAGGCTTGAGTTCTTCAGCGGAGAGCTTTGGAATGGCGGCTTTTTTGGAAGGTTTGGATTTGAGTCCGGCGACTTTTTTGGCGGTATCAGCATCGGCTGGGACGAAACGCAGGCCTGAGAGGCGGGCGCGGGAATATTCTTTGCCATCAGCACTGGCGATTGTTGAAGAAACGGTGAGGTCTTCTCCGGCTCCAAGGAGAATGCCTGTGACGGTCTTGTGATACTGAGGGCCTTCCTCGAAGGTCTCTTTGGCGAGAGGGGCTTTGTGCTTGAGGATGGTCTTTCCATTGAGGGTCACCTCGTAAGTGCACTGGCCGTCGTTTTCACCGACGGCGAGAAGGGTGAGGTGGTATTTTCCAGACGGATAAGGAAAGGCGATGGTGGACTTGGCGGTCTTGTGTTTGTCTGGATTGATGGCGAGCCATTTTCCTTGGTCGATGTAGTAACCGGAGTTCAGTGGGAACTGAGCGGCTTGTAGTTCTAAGGTCTGAAATACGGGTTGAGTAATGCCACTTGGTTCGGCGGTGGGCTTGGGTTTTTTTGGTCGCGCTTGCCAGGCAGCTTTTTTGTCAGCAGCGGCTTTCGCCTCGGCGGCGAGGGATTTTTCGAGGTTTGCGCTGATCCATTTTTTCAATGTGCTGGAACCCATTCCGTAGCCGCCGGGGAGGGTGACACGGTCGCGAGTCTGATGGCGAGGGATCTCACCCCAGCTTTTAGGGAAGGACGGGCGAGGGGAGTTTCCGGAGATGAGGCGGACTGCGGGGCCGAAATCGGTGATGGGTTTTTTCTCATCGGGTTTGGCAAGAGTGAGCACGAATTTATCGAACTCGAAGCCATCCTCGCGCATCGAGAAGTGGACTTTGTGAAGACCAGCGGTGGGGACATCGATCCAAATTTTTCCGAAGATGCCGATGTGGACTTTTTCGGTACGCTGTTTGTTATTCCAATGCCATTTATTCTTGGTGATCCACTGCATGCGGGCACCGGACTCGGGCCAGGTGCCATTGATGCCGAGGTGAAGGCCATTGTCCTCGGTTCCGGTGGAGTGGGTGCGGACCCAGCAGTAGTAGCGTCCAGGGGTGTTGAATTTTACGTGGTAGGTGAGCACGGCCATCTCGCCGGGGGTGTTGATGAAATTTTCTTTTTGGATGAGCTTATCTCCGTGGGTGCGCCGGGTGTCAGGCAGAATCTCGAGGTAGGCTCCAGCGGAGGCGGTGGCGGCATGGGAGGGATCACCATCGGGCTTGATTTCGGGAGTGGAGGTATTTGAGACGAGGTGCCACGAGCGGATTTCGTTTTTGGTCTGAGATTGGAAGAGCTCGGCCTCGACCGCGACGATTCCGTCTTTTTCCTCAAAGATGAGGTGGGGATGCACGGCAAAGGCGGCGAGGGGGAAA
This sequence comes from Akkermansiaceae bacterium, assembly GCA_039768255.1. Lineage (GTDB taxonomy): Bacteria > Verrucomicrobiota > Verrucomicrobiia > Verrucomicrobiales > Akkermansiaceae > SW10. Next base: position 3,160 of record JBDNAW010000012.1, read on the forward strand.
AGGGTGGAGAGGATGAGGTGCAACTTCATAGGTTTAAGATGTCTGACATGTTAGAGCGTTTAGGAGACGCTGCCAATCGTCCATTTTTATCAATTAAAAGAAGCGGATATTTAGTGCTTCAAATCTTCTTGAGGCGTGGTCAATTAGAGGAATGCGCATTGCCTTATTTTTCTCTCTCCTTCTCCCGCTGCAGGCTTCGGAGAAGCCGAACCTGCTTTTTATCTTCGCTGATGATATGACTTATGAGGCGATCGGGGCATTGGGCAATGAGGAGATCAAGACGCCGAATCTAGATCAGCTTTTCCAAAGTGGAACGACTTTTACGCATGCCTACAACCCGGGAGGATGGAATGGGGCGATTTGTATCGCGAGCCGGACGATGCTGATGTCGGGGCGCCAGCTCTGGAATGCGGAGAAGGAGGAGAAGACGATGCAGAAGGAACTCGTTGGGAAGAAGGGGACTTGGCCGCAGATGCTCTCGTCGAATGGTTATGAAACCTACATGACCGGGAAATGGCATGTGAAAATTAAACCGAATACTATTTTTGATCACGTGGGTGATGTGCGCCCGGGGATGCCGCGAGATCGGGCGAATGCTTACAATCGTCCGCTACCCGGAAAGCCTGATTCCTGGAGTCCGACGGATCGCGAAGAAGGTGGATTTTGGCAAGGTGGGAAGCACTGGAGTGAGGTCGAGGCGGATACTGCGATCAAGTATCTCGATCATGCGAAGGAGCATGATAAACCGTTTTTTATTTATTTGGCCTTTAATGCGCCGCACGATCCGCGTCAGGCGCCACAGGAATATCTCGATCTATATCCGACGGACCAGATTGAGGTGCCGGAGGATTTTCTGCCGCTTTATCCGCATCGCAATGTGATGCAGGCGGGGAAAAATTTACGTGATGAGGCGTTGGCGCCGTTTCCTCGGACTTATGAGGCGGTGAAGGTTCATCGGAAGGAGTATTACGCGATCATTTCACATCTGGATGCGCAGATTGGGCGTGTGCTCGATCAGCTGGAGGCGAATGGGCAGCGAGAGAATACTTATATTTGCTTCACGGCGGATCATGGGCTCTCGGTGGGGCACCATGGGCTGGTCGGGAAACAGAATATGTATGATCATAGCATTCGGGTTCCTTTCGTGATTGCAGGTCCTGAGTTGGAAGCTGGGAGAAAGATTGAGTCGCCAATTTATCTGCAGGACATTATTCCGACTTCGCTGGAGGCTGCGGGTGCGGAAGTTCCGGAGCATGTTCAGTTTGAGAGTTTGCTTCCTCTGATCGAGGGAGCCACAAAAGGGCGTGATTCGATTTATGTGGGGTATCGGATGTCGCAACGACAGATTACGGAAGGGGATTATAAGTTGATCGTTTATCCGCGCGGGGAGGTGGTGAGATTGTTTAATTTGAAGGAGGATCCTTTTGAGAAAGAGGATTTGATTGAGAAGGGAGAAGGGATTGAAAAGGCACGGGAGCTTTTGGAAAAGCTGAAGGCGCTCCAAAAGGAGATGAATGATTCGCTGGATCTTGGAAGTTATCCTGATTTGGCGAAGCCGATGAGACGGGGGAGGTAGTTATGAATCACAGGCGAACGGATGCTTGGTTGAGGGGGTGGGGCTTAGAATTATTGGGGTGCGAATGAGGATGATGAATTGCTTGTGAGTTTTTGTTGGGGCAGGCTTCTGGGTGTGACGGAATTACTTGCCCCGGCTGGGAATTGGGACTGTGCGCGTGCGGCAGTTGCGAATGGTGCTGATGCCATTTTTTTTGGGCTTCCGCGTTTTAACGCGCGGATGCGGGCGGATAATTTTACGGAGGAGGATTTACCAGAGTTGATGGAGTTTCTTCATCGGCATGGGGTGAAGGGGTTTGTGGCTTTTAACACGCTGGTCTTTCCAACGGAGTTGGCGGGGGCGGTTGAGCAGATTGAGATGATGGGCCGTGCAGGGGTGGATGCGGTGATTGTGCAGGATTTAGGGGCGGCGAAGTTGGTGAAGGAGATTGCCCCAGAGATGGAAGTGCATGCTTCGACTCAGATGACGATCACTTCGCCCCAAGGGCTGGAATTTGTGGATGAGATGATCGGGTTGGAGCGGGCGGTGCTCGCGCGGGAGCTTTCGGTGGAGGAAATTGCACGGGTGAATAAGGAGAACGAGGTGCCTCTGGAGGTGTTCGTTCACGGGGCGCTTTGTGTGGCTTATTCGGGGCAGTGTTTGACTTCAGAAAGTCTAGGGCAGCGATCGGCGAATCGAGGCGAGTGTGCGCAGGCGTGCCGGATGCCGTATGAGTTGGTGGTGGATGGCGAGACGAAGGAGATGGGGGAGGTTCGCTATCTGCTGAGCCCGCAGGATTTGGCGGCGGTGGATATGATCCCTGATTTGGTGAAGGCGGGAGTGGTGAGTTATAAGATCGAGGGCCGCCTTAAGAGTCCGGAATATGTGGCGGCGGTGACGCGGGTGTATCGCAAGGCACTCGATGGGGTGGAGATTCTTCCGAAGGATCGGCACACTTTAGAAATGATGTTTTCACGCGGGCTCTCAAGCGGTTGGCTTGGCGGGACAAATCATCCGAAGTTGACGCATGGGCGATGGGGGAAAAAGCGCGGAGCTTATGTCGGTGAGATCACGGCTAAGGGTGAAGGATGGATTGAAATTACTGAGCCTGCGGTGCCGATTGAATCTGGGAATGGCTTTGTGATCGATGCGGGGGAGGATCGGAACAAAGAGCAGGGCGGCATGGTCTGGAAGGTGGAGGGAAGTCGTTTGCACTTTGATCGTCGGGCGAAGATCGATTGGGATCGGGTGACGGTGGGATCTGGTCTTTGGAAGACGAGCGACCCGAAGCTCGATGCGGAGGTGAGGAAGACTTGGAAGGGTGGCCGTTTAGAGGAAAAAGGGGATGCGCTGGAGATCACGGTGCGTGGTCAAGTAGGTGAGCCGTTGGTATTGATTTGTCAGGGGAGAGAAGTCGCAAGCGAAGTCCCGCTGGTGGCGGCTGAGAAGCGGCCGCTGGGTGATGAGGTTTTAGAGACTCAGCTTGGAAGATTGGGCGGAACGGGCTTTGTGATGGGGGTGGTCAAAAATGAGCTGGTGGGCGAGGTCATTATACCGCTTGGTGAATTGAACCGGTGTCGGAGACGATTGATTGAGCTTTTAAAAATCGAGCCTGAGGTTCGGAACGGGGGTGAAATTTTAAGAAGCCTTTTGCCGGTGGTAGCTCCGCCTTTGGATGAGGTGGAAGTGCGGGTTTTGTGCCGGAGCTTGGCACAAGTGCGTGGAGCTTTGGCGGCAGGGGCGCGGTTTGTTTACTGTGACTTCGAGGATCTCCGACAATACAAGGAAGCGGTTGCGCTTGTGCGCGAGGTCGAGAATGCAGTGATCTTTTTGGCGACGCCGCGGATTCAGAAGCCCACGGAGGCGGGATTTTTTAAGGTAATCGAGAAGGCTGCTCCGGATGGAGTTTTGGTGCGGAACTTGGGGGCGATTTCGTATTTTAAAAATACGAAGCTGCGGATGGTGGGGGACTTTTCATTGAATGTGGCGAACGCGCTGACGGCATCACTCATGATCAAGGAAGGTGGCTTTGAGAATCTGACGGTGTCGTATGACTTGAACGAAGGTCAAGTGGGTGAGCTTTTAGATCAGACGCCTTCGCGCTGGCTGGAGCTAACGGTGCATCAGCACATGCCGATGTTTCATATGGAGCATTGTGTCTTCTGCACTTTTATGAGCGAGGGGACGAGCGTGAAGGATTGTGGGAAGCCGTGTGAGAAGCATCAGGTGCAACTACGAGATCGAGTGGGGCAGCTTCATACTTTAAAGGCGGATGTAGGGTGTCGGAATACGCTCTTTAATGGGCGTGCCCAGACGGGTGTGGGAAGTGTGGAGGGTTTTTTGAAAAAAGGATTGAGACGGTTCCGCTTGGAGTTACTCGATGAGGATGAATTTAACGCAGAGCGACTGGTGAAGGTTTATCAGCTGTTTTTCCAGAAAGAGCGGACGGCGCGTGATGTCTCGAGTCAGCTGGGCGCGATCGAGCGGCTAGGAGTGACGAAGGGGACCTTGGAGCAGAAAAGGGAAGAGGTGCATCGGTAGATGTGGATGCGGGAATGACGGGTGAGAGCAGCGTTTGAGAGAAAGAGCGGGCTGCGGTTGAGCGATGAGGTGAGGCGAAGTCGAGGGCTTGGCCCTGATTCTTACCGCCGGGAAATCCAGGGCTGCGCGACGGCGTCACTGACCCAGGGCTGAGATGTGTCGCCCCGTTGGGGCTCGAAGACAATGGGGGGGCTGTAGGGGGGGCGTAGTGTGCCGAATGTCTGCACGCAGATAATTTAAGAAGCCGCGGTGCCTTGTTTGGCGTAGAGCTCGATTTGCTTGGCGCTGTTTTTGAGGAGATCTGCAGCGAGGGTAACCTTTCCAGGCTCGAAGAGGAGGATGGTGGAAGATCCTCCGAAGGCGAAGTAGCCTTTTTCGTCGCCCTTCTTCACCGGTTGGCCGGGGGTGAAGGTTTGATGGATAGAGCCGACGCAGGTGGCTCCGATTTCCATGCAGATGACGGTGCCGAGAGATTCGGTTTTGAGCTCGGTGATGGTGCGCTTGTTTTCCCACAGGTAGGAAAGGCGTTGGCGAAGGGCGAGGGGGGAGACGGAGAAGAGGGGACCATTGACAACGCGAGTTTCGCCGGGGGTGCCATCGCAGGGGAAGTGGAAGCGATGGTAGTCGACCGGGCAGAGGCGGCTGAGGATGAGGGGGCCGTCTTGGTATTTTTTGGCAAGTTCGGGGTCGTTGAGGAGGCCGGCGATGTCGAATTTCTGGCCTTTGACGAAGACGGAGCTGATCTCGCTCGCTTTTTGAAAGCCGAGATGACGGCCATCAGCGGGGAAGACGAAGGGCGCATCCGCGATGGGGCGGGCGCCGGGCTTGAGCTTGCGGTAGAAGAAATCGTTGAATGAGCTGAATTCATCAGGGGCCTTCACGAAATCTGCGGAGTCGAGGCCGTAGGTTTCAAGAAAGGGGGCGATTTTCTCGGCGGTTTGAGGTTTATCCATCTTCCGGCCATACCATTTTGAGAAGAAGGGACGCTTCACGAAGCCATGCAGGGCAAGCTTTCCAAGAGGATTGCCGTAAGCCCAGCGGAGGAATCCTTCGCCATAGACTTTTTCGGTTTCGAGTTCGTTGGTTTCGCGATTGAGATACTGAATGGGCTCCACGGGAGAAGAATGGCTGGAAAACTAGATTTTGAAATTTGAAATTTCTCCGTTCAGGGCTACGTCTCATACAGACATGCGAATCTCCGCTCTCATTGCCCTTGTGGCTCCGCTTTTTCTTGGCGTGAGCTGTCATGAAAGCGATCGCTCGATCTCGGTGAGCGAGACACGGGAATTGACGCTTTTTGATCATAAATACCCTGGAAATATCAAGGATGTGCCGCCTTTGGAGTGGCGCCGGATTCCAGGGACGCAAATGCGGATTCTTAATTATGTGGCTGGGCCGGATGACTCGGTGCAGATTTTCCTCGGGCAATCGGGGGGTGGGATTCTTCCTAACGGAAACCGTTGGCTTGGGCAGTTTGGTCTTCCCAAAGTGGAAACGGTAGATGCATTTCAAAAAATCGAAGCTCTTGAGCAAGATGCGTATCTTATTGAAGCGAAAGGCGATTTTGGGGGAGGAATGGGGCAGGAGCCGAAAAAGAATCAAGGGTTGATCGGCTTTATTCGCCCGAGCGGGGAAGATGTTATTACTCTAAAAATGACTGGTCCAGCGGATGCGGTCGCGGCTGAGCGTGATCGTTTTTTGGCATACAGTAAGGCCTTGCAATTTGTCGCACCACAACTTCTTTCTGAATCTGTCGAGCCCTCGAACTAATGAGCACTTCAAAACCTTCTAAGTCCCTCGGGCGTCGCGTCTTTGAGATTCTCTCTGGATATGAAATCGCGGTCATTTGTTTTATTCTTCTTTTTCTCCTCACTTTTTACGGAACGATCGAGCAAAGTTGGATTGGCCTGTATGCTGCGATTGAAAAATATTTCGATATCGATTCCTTCATCGTTTTCCCCAGAAATGGTTCGGAAAAAATTATCGGCCCACCTCTCCCCGGTGCTTACTGGGTCATTGTGGTGCTTTCGATCAATATGTTTTTGGGAGGGATTATCCGAATTCGCAAAGGCTGGAAAAAAGCCGGCGTGTTGGTGACTCACTTTTCGATTCTTTTCATGCTCGTGGCAGGAGCGGTCTCTAGCCTCTATAAAAAAGAAGGCCTGATGGTGGTCTTTGAAGGTGAAAAATCGAATTATGCTCAAAGTTACGTTGATTCGACAATTGAGGTATTCGCCTATGATGAAAATGGTGACCGTCAACCTCCTCTCATCATTCCAAATGCGGAGCTACGGGCTCTCAAATCAACAGATACCTTAACTGCCGATTTTGAGGAGCTGCCTTTCAGTCTCAAGATTACGAATTACCACGGGGCAGCTGAGATGACGATTGCTGGCAGTGGGGGGACTGGTAAAGTGGTTGATGGATTTATCCTTCGTGAAGTTGAGCCAAATAAAGAGGAGGAAGCAAATATGGATGGTTGCTATGTTTCAGTGCTTAAAGAGGGAGAGGTTCAGCAAGAGCTCCTTCTCTGGACTGCAAATCCCCAGCCGGTGTCCTTCGTCATTGATAACGTCCGCTACGGAATTCATCTTCCGCGCCAAGTGTGGCCGATGCCCTTTGAGGTAGAGCTTAAAAGAAGTGTCGGGGAATATTATCCGGGGACGAGGAAGGCGAGCTGGTTCCAGAGTGATGTCACTAAAGTTGCTGAAGGCTACCGAGAGGATTACGAGATTATTATGAACCATCCGATGCGTCATGGTGGTTACACCCTCTATCAAGCGCGCTGGGATAAGCCCGAAGGTCGACCGTTCTCGGGCTTTGCCATTGTCAAAAATCCTTCCGATAAATGGCCTGAGTATGCGCTCTATATTGCGACCGTAGCAATGGCTATTCACTTCTTATTCATGCTTTTCCGCCACGCTTCTGGCAGCCGCTCTAAATCTTCTCCGAAGTCTTCCTCATGAAAACTCCACCAGAACTCTCGTCTCCCAGCTCGCCTTCCAATTTAGGATTGCGTTGGGCTCTTGTGGTTGTCTTTTTAATCCTGCAATTTGGAGTCATCACCTATGCAATTAGGGGAAGTGTCCCCAAAGATGAGACACGCAAAGTGCCTGGATATACTCCGTGGTCTGTAGAGGTGATTGAGGTGGCAGAGAAGATTCCCGTGCAAGACGGTGGTCGAGTAAAGCCGTTTTCGACGTTTGCTCGTTTTGAACTTCTTCGTCTTCAGGGTGCGGTTTCTTTGGAGATCGAATCAGGAGGAGAAAAGAGAAAGGTCACTTCTACGGAATGGCTACTCGATTGCCTGTTCCGTCCAGAACTTGCGGATCAACTCCCTGTTTTCCGGATGGATAATACTGATGTGATTACCGGGATGGGCATTAGGGCGAAAGACCGTCGAGATCGTCTTAGTTTTGAAGATATTGAGCCTGGATATGATGAGTTGATGAAGCGTGGACGCCAGCTTACTGAGGAGTCAGAGAGCCGTAAGCTGAAGCCCAATGAGAAGCAGGTTACTGAATTTGCACAGCAAGTTCTGAATTATCAGGCGCTGACGATGGCTTTGGATTTTGCTCGTAAAGGAATGCAGATCGATCCCACCAGTGTTCCTGAAGGGGTGAGTAATGCCAAAGAATTCCAGAGCTTTAGTTATTGGATTGAATCATTTCCACAAGTTCGCGAAGCGGTAAGAAATGCGGCGGCGTTAAATGGAGGGGAAATCCCCGAAGCTCTTACTGGGACCTTGCGCACGATGGAGGAGTATATTGCTAAAAGCCGTTTTGGTTTAAATTGGATTCCGCCTTACGATGATGCCAAAGAATGGCGTCCGCTGGGACGGACCATCAGTGATCTTATCGAAGGGAAATCAGATCAATATGGGCCGGTGGTCGCTGACCTTCGTCGCTTAGAGGAATTGGTGCCTTTGGCCGACGATCCTCAATCCGATGCTTTTTTGAAGGCCTTGACTGTCTGGCAGGAAGATTTGTCTTCCAGAAGCGAGGCTCGAGGACTTGGCGAGGCGATTCCCGGAGAGATTAGTTATTATAAGAAGCGTTATTTCCAGAAAGCACTTTTTTACTTCATCGCAGCATTTGTGATTTCGGTTCTCGGTTGGCTGGTGACGCAAGGCAAGGCGGCCAAGGTGATTCAAATTCTCACCGCGATTGGCTTTGCCGCGGCAGTCATTTACTTGATTGTCGGAATTTTCCATCGGTCATGGGTGATGGGGCGCCCTCCGGTCGGAAACCTTTACGACACCATTCCGTTCATCACCGCTGGTGCAACGGTTATTTTGGGAATTGCTGAACTCATCACGAAGCGCCGCCTCCTCCTCTCGCTAGGGGCATTTCTAGGTGCAGCGGGGCTCTTCCTGGCATTCCGCTTCGAATATGGAGATGCAAAAGATCACATGGATCCTCTTGTTGCAGTCTTGAATTCGAATTACTGGCTCGCGACTCATGTGGTGACGGTTGTTCTTGGTTACTCGGGTGGCTTAGTAGCATGTTTTCTTTCCCAAGTTTATGTGCACCTGCGTCTCGCGGGCGTGATTGAAAAAAATAAATCATTCCAACGCTTCGTGACACGAGCGGCATATGGGATTGTTTGTTTCACCCTTTTCTTCTCTCTTGTGGGAACCGTGCTCGGAGGAATCTGGGCGAACGATTCTTGGGGACGTTTTTGGGGTTGGGATCCGAAAGAGAACGGAGCTTTATTGATCGTGATCTGGTCACTCATCATTCTTCATGCACGCTTAGCTGGTTGGATGAATGATTGGGGGATTCACTTGGCGTGCATCTTTGGCGGCATGATTGTCGCCTTTTCATGGTGGCATGTGAACATGCTTGAAGTCGGCCTCCACTCTTATGGATTTATCAAAGGGGGTGAGGTGATCTGGTTCTTCTATGCGGCAGAAGTGATCGCTCTGATTGTCGGAACCGTCGCCTATTTCATACACCGTTCGGAAAAGGCGAGTAAAAGAGTGGCTTAATCTTGTTGTCTTGGTTTTAGCTCTTGCGGGAGTAATGGAAAAATCATGACACTCTGGCCATGCGTTGTGAGCCCGTTGATCCTGCCTTTTTTGTTAAAAACCGAGAGAACCTGTGCGGGCTTCTGAAGCCAAACAGTCTTGTCGTGATTCATGCTCATGATGTCTTACCGACGAATGCCGATGGGACGCATCACTTCCGCCAGAATAACGACCTCTTTTATCTAACTGGAGTTGACCAGGAGGAGACCGTGTTAGTGCTCTATCCTGATGCCGTGAATCCCGCTGAGCGTGAGATTCTTTTCGTGCGTGAGACTTCTGAACTTCTTGCGATCTGGGAAGGGGCACGGCTTTCGAAAGATGAAGCAATCGAAGTCTCTGGTGTGAAGAACGTCCAGTGGTCTGACACCTTTGAAAGCGTCCTTCATCGTCTCGCGCCGGATGCGGAAAATATTTACCTTCACACCAACGAATACAACCGAGCTGATACTACGGTAGAAACTCGGAATCGTAGATTTATTCGCGAGTGTCAGGAGCGTTATCCGCTTCATCATTATGAGCGAGTTGCACTGGAACTCCAGAAACTCCGCGTTATCAAGGATGTGGAGGAAGTGAAGTTCCTTCAAAAAGCCATCGATATCACCGAGAAAGGTTTCCGCCGTGCGCTCGGCTTCATCAAGCCCGGGGTGGGGGAGTGGGAAGTTGAGGCGGAGTATCTCCACGAGTTTGTCCGAAATAAATCGATGGGCTTTGCCTATCACCCGATCATCGGAAGCGGCGCGAATGCCTGTGTTCTTCACTACGTTGAAAACAAGGAAGTGTGCCAAGACGGCGAGATGCTTCTGATGGATGTGGCTGCGGAGTATGGAAATTGGAATGCCGACATGACTCGAACTGTGCCAGTGAACGGGAAGTTCACCGAGCGTCAGGCAGCGGTTTATAATGCGGTGCTTCGCGTTATGCGCGGGGCTAACGAGATTCTTCGTCCCGGAATCCTCATGGCAGATTATCAAAAACAGGTGATCGAAATGATGGAGAAGGAGCTGATTGATCTTGGTTTGATCGATGCGCAAGAGGCTAAGAATCAGAGCTCGAAAAAAGAGCTAGTGAAGAAATACTTCATGCACGGAACATCCCATCACCTTGGGCTGGATGTTCACGATGTCAGCCCTCCAGGAATTGCGGTAGAGGTTGGAATGGTCTTCACGATTGAGCCTGGTATTTATATCCGTGAGGAAAATATGGGGATTCGCCTAGAGGACAACGTGGTCATTGGAGTTGAGGAGAATATTAACCTTTTCAAGGATTTCCCGATTGAGGTCGAGGAAATCGAAGCCGCGATGGCGAAATCGACAGTTTGATATATCAGAGGAACACTCTCGCTCTTAAGGGAAAAATTGCTATCGTAGTGACGCTAAGAGAGAAACAGTTTTACGGATTCCCTCGTTCATTACTTTGCTTGATATGATTTCTGCCATCTTCCGACGCCTCTTGATGCCGCTTGCGGCGCTTGCTGCATACTCGCCGTTAAAATCTGCGGGAGCTGATCTGAATCTGGTGGGAATTGAGATGGTCCGTCTTTTGCAGAATGGTCACTATTCGCGGATTCCTTATGATGCTAAATTAGGACAACGTTTTTTTGACGAATATATTGAAGGGCTTGATCCTGATAAAATCTATTTCACGCAGCCTGAGGTTGATCGATTCCGAGCAGAGCTCGGCGGGACGATTCAGGAGCTGTTGGTTCAGGGAAAAGCACTTGCTCCTGCGGGTGAAATTTTCGCTCTCTACCGGAGCCGTGTTGAGGAGCAGACCGTGTTTATTAATCAGCTGCTCGCGGAGGGACAATTCTCCTTCGAGAGTGATCGGGTGTTAGTGACGGATCGCGAAGAACTGCCGTGGCCGACGAATGTCGAGGTGATAAAAGAGGAGTGGAAACTGTTTCTCGAAGAATCTCTGCTCGCCGAGACGATCCGCCGTGAAAAAATCGACCATATCGCCGAAGCGCAGGCTAAGCCTAGTCCATTCAAAAATGGAATGACGATTCAGAAAAAGATCGAGCTTCGTCAGGAGCGCTTTTTAAAAGCGATTCAGGATTCGAATGAGGCTGACATCGCAAACTACCTTTTCAGTGCGGTTACTCGCTCGCACGATCCTCATTGCGAATACCAAAGCCCACGCGAGCATGAGCGGTTTCGCATCAATGTTTCAAATCAACTCGTCGGTATAGGTGCTTCACTCAGCGCAGAGGATGACGGGGCGACTAAGATTCAAGGAATTGTTCGCGGTGGTCCTGCTGATCTTCAAGGTGGCCTCAAGCTTGGTGACCGGATCGTGGCGGTCTCGCCCAAGAATGATGGGAATTTTGAGAGCGTGATGTTTCTCCATATCAATAAGGTGGTGGAGCTGATTCTCGGTGCGGAAGGAACAGAAGTGGGGCTCAAAATCAGCGAGGGAGATTCTGCGGATGCACCGGGGCATGTGATCGTCATCCAGCGTGGAAAAGTCGTCCTGAAAGAAGACCTCACTTCATCCAAAATTTACGACTACAAGAATGGTGAAAAGATCGGAGTGATTACCATTCCGTCGTTCTATTTCCCCTACGAGGGAGGTGGAAACAGTGTCTCGCTTGATGTGCGGAATATCTTGGAGCGTTTTAAGAAAGAGAACGTCAGTGGGGTGGTGCTCGATCTCACGAATAATGGTGGTGGTTCTCTCGATGAGGTTGCCACGATGGTCGGGCTCTTTGTTCCGCGTGGCCCAGTGGTGCAGACTAAGACGACGACGGGCTACATTGAGTCATTGAAGTCGAGCTCGCGTGTGGCCTTTTACAAAGGGCCGCTGGTGATGCTGACGACTAAGGCGAGCGCTTCGGCGACCGAAATTCTTGCCGCTGCCCTGCAGGATTATAACCGCGCCGTGATTGTCGGTTCCTCTTCAACCTACGGAAAAGGAACGATCCAGCGTCCCGTGGACATCGGGAGCTGGCTTCCGACCTTGCCTTTCTCTGCGCGTGATAAAGCAGGGCATGTGAAATTTACTACCGGGAAATATTATCGTGTTTCAGGTGGTTCCGTTCAGCAACGAGGAGTCATTCCGGACATTATCTTACCGTCGATGGCACGCCTCAGTGATGAGGCTGAATTTGGTGAGAAATTTAACGAATACGCCCTGCCTTATGATGTGATTCGCGTGGCGGCTGGCTTCAAGCCGCTCGCTCGCGAGAACCTCTTCTCGACGGTGCTCAGTGCTCGAAGTGCGAAGCGCGTTCTTGAAAGTCAGGATTTCAAATACCGCCTTGAAGATATCGAGATTCTTAAAAAAGAACGGGCGAAAAAATCAAACACGCTCAATCTGGAAAAGCGCCGTGCTGAGCTAGCTGAGTTCGAAGCCAGACGAGAAGCTCGGAACAGTGAGCGCCGCGCGCGCTTTGCTCGGATGGAGGAGCTTGATCAAGGCACCTTTCAAATCTATCGCATGAACCTCGAAGATCTTGGGGTTGCTCAACTCACGCCTTTCGACCCAAAGAATGATGAGGATCAATATATGCGGCGTGAGAAGAGTGAGATCGACCAGCTTGATGATACTCCAGAATGGCCGAGTGGAATTCACCCAGTGAAACGTGAGGGGATGAAAGTGCTGCTCGATCTGATTGAGGTCACGAAGTCCAGTGAGGCTAACGGGACGCTTCAGCAGTAATTGGTGAAGATGCAGCCAGTGTTTATTCGTTCAGAATCACAGGCTTAATCCGCTCGCTCGTAATGCGGACGACCACCGAGTATTTGTCGCCTTCCTGTCCGGTTCCGAGAAGAACGGAGTGACCTGCGGAGTTATTCCAGAGGTGTGAGCAAAGAATCAGTCCGTCTTGGAGGTCTTCCGAATCTGGGTAGAAACCGTCTTGCACTGGTTTCCCATGGAGTTGGCTGAGAAGCTCGATCAGTTGCTTCCAGTTTGCTTTTAGAGAGCCGCCGTAGGAGCTAGCATCGAGAGGCTTGGAGCGGAGGCTGACTTCACGGAGGGTGCCAGCTTCCGTCCAATCAAAGAAGAGGTAGCAGTGGAGGCCACCGATGGTTTGCTTAGTCCGGTAAGTGCCATTGAGGCCGATACGGGCTAGCATGACATCGGCCGCACCGGATTCTACGATGGGGCTTTCTTTGAGTTTTTTGATAACCTCACGGTGGGTATCTCCGAATTCAAGCGTGCCAAAAGCGGCTCCTTTTGGTGGGGGAGCGTGATTCTGGGCGTCATTTTTTTTGAGAGGGTGGTTTTTCTTGAGCCACGTTTGATCGTCGATGTGGAGCTTTTTGATGTCGAAGGTGACAAGGCCTGTTCCTTTCTTGAGAGTGACCTGCTTGGCATCGTTGGAGATGTAGTCGGCTTCGAAAGATTTTTTACCATCTGAGCTGCGCCAGAGGCGGGCTTCGAGGAGGCCAGAAAGAGAACAAGCAACGAGGCAGAGGAGGAAAAGTGGGGTTTTCATCGTCATATTTTTTATATGATAACGTGTTTGTAGGTTATTTTTATTCAAAAATGTTAGAGGGTTATGTGTTCTGCCTAATCATTTAAAACACACAGAAACACAAGAATGTGGATTGCTCCAAGGAATTCGGATGGCCGAGAAGAAGGCGAATATGGCCATTATGATTCTCGAAGACTTGCAGTGAATTAAAATTCTCTGAGCCTAATTCCAGATTAGATTTCCAATATTTTGAGTGTAGCCGAGTTTTCGATTCGGGATTGATGGAGATGGTTGAACCTGAGAAGGTTCAAGCGTGCTAACGAAAGAGGATTTCCACACCTTCCTGAAGGGCTTTGCAATGGGGGCTGCAAATGTGGTGCCGGGGGTCTCAGGAGGGACGATTGCGTTTATTACCGGGATTTATGAGCGGCTGATTGAAGCATTGAAAGCCTTTGATCTGGAAGCGCTCAAGCTCGGGATCGGTTTTAAGATTGGGGAGCTTTGGAAAAAGATTGATGGGCGGTTTTTACTTTCGCTCGGGCTGGGGGTGATCGTGGCTTTGGCGACATTGGCTCGGGCTTTAAAGTGGGGCTTTGAAAATCATCCAGTGTTGATTCTTTCGCTGTTTTTCGGATTGATCGCGGCTTCGATTCCTTCGGTGGGCAAGCTGATTAAGAAGTGGAGCGGGGGAGTGATTACGGTGTTTTTGGGCGGGCTGGCTTTAGCGGTCTCGATGGCCTTTCTGGAGCCGGCGAATGAGAGCACGAATTCCATTTACCTTGGGCTCTGCGGAGTGGCGGCACTTTGTAGCATGATCATTCCAGGGCTGAGTGGCTCGTTTGTGCTTCTTCTGATGGGGAATTACGAGTTGGTGATGCTGAATGCGGTGAGCGATCTGACTGCGGGAAATCTCGGAGCGGCCTTGCCGATTTTGATTCCGGTGGGAATTGGAGCGGTGATTGGACTGCTCGCTTTATCGCGTTTTCTGAGTTGGCTTTTTAAAACCCATCACGACAAGGCAGTGGGAGCGATCACGGGATTCGTCGCGGGTTCGCTTGCGATCATCTGGCCTTGGAAAGATGTGGTGACTGAGACCTTCGTGAAGGAAGATGGCGCGGAGAAGCTGAAGACGATTGGCTACACGAACTGGCATTTGCCGAATTTCTCTTCTGAAACAATCTGGGCGGAACTTGGAGCGGTGGTTATTGGTATCGCGCTGATCGGAGCGATCGAATTTTTTGCCCGTAAAGAATCATGAAACCTGCAATTGGAATAATCGGTGGAAGTGGCGTGTCTGGCTTTGATGGGCTGGAAAATGTCGAGAGTCGGAAGGTTGAAACGCCGTTTGGTGACCCTTCGAGTGAGTTGATCGGCGGACAGTTTGAGGGACGACAAGTTTGGTTTCTTTCGCGACACGGGAAAGATCACACCATTCTCCCGACGGAGGTGAATCATCGGGCGAACCTCTGGGCACTGCGTTCACTGGAGGTGCGATGGGTGATTTGTGCGACGGCGGTGGGCTCGCTCAAGGAGGAATATCCACCGCGTTCGGTGGTGGTTCCGGATCAGTATTTTGATCGAATGAGCCAGCGGGAAGACCATACCTTTTTCGGAGCGGGAATCGTGGCCCATGTCGGGTTTGCAGAGCCAACGAGCCCAGATTTACGTGAAATTCTTACGAAAGCGGGGAAATCCGAAGGTGCGATTATTTTCAATGGCGGAACTTATGTTGGGATGGATGGGCCGGCCTTTTCGACAAAAGCGGAGTCTCATTTCTACCGCCATTTTGGCTACGATATCATCGGAATGACAAATCTTCCGGAAGCGAAGTTGGCTCGTGAGGCAGAAATCGCGATTGCGACGCTGGGAATGGTAACAGACTACGATTGTTGGCGTGAGGAAGAGGAATCAGTGACGGCGTCCTCCGTCGTTGAACATCTTCAGGCGAATGCGGAGATGAGTGCTCGCATCATGAAACGGGCGATCGGAATGATCCCAGCAGAGCCAAATTTTCCTGAACATGCCTCGTTGGATGCAGCTATTTTCACTCCGCCATCCGCTTGGCCCGCTAAAACTGCTGAGAAACTGGCTCCGATCCTGAATGGTCGCTGATTCGGGCCGTGACATCACTACAAAAAGTCACCATATTATAGACAAGTTTATGAAACGTCGCACGATTCTGCAAATGACTCCTAGTGTGGTTCTCGGAGTGACTTCTTGTTCTGTTGATAAAGCAGATAAAGTGAGCGCAGGCTCAGCCGCTGCACGCCAGTTTAGCCAGTCTGGAACAGTCAAATTAGGAGCGAATACTCAGTATCGCTCACCTGCCTACGTCTCTCAGGGGCTGCGTAATCCAGACATTAATTTGCCGTCAAATTTTTCAACTGGCACTGTGACGCATTCACGCGGGTCTTCGGCTTATCCGCACGTCGTGATGACTTTTGATGATGGCCCTCACCCGCAGAACACGCCGCGGCTTCTCGATATGCTCCGGGTGCATAATATTCGCGCTACCTTTTATGTGATCGGAAGTAATGTGGATCGCTACCCACACATTGCTCGCCGTATTGTTGCCGAGGGGCATGAAATTGGAAACCACACATACACTCACCGAAAGCTCACCTCACTCAGTGCTTTTGAAGTTCGTCAAGAAATGCAGCGCACTCAGGATGCGATCATCCGTGCCACTGGGGTAAAGCCTCGTACGATGCGGCCTCCTTATGGTGCTCTCCGCACCGATCAACGAGTGACCGTGATGCGTGAGTTTGGTTATCCTACTATTCTTTGGTCCGTCGACCCTCGCGATTGGCAGCGCCCTGGCTCATCGGTAGTCACATCTCGTATCCTTGCTGGTGCTGAAAATGGTGCCATTATTTTGGCGCATGATCTCCACGCTCCGACTGTGACCGCAATGCCGGCAACTTTCAACGGTCTTCTTTCACGCGGTTACAAGTTCGTAACCGTTTCCCAACTGCTCACGCAGAAGGGTTAAAAAGCTCTGATCCTTTCGGCTTTTTCCAAACAAACAGTCTTGACCTCTCATGTTTGGCGAACGTTATTTTGCGACCCGCCAACGCCTGACCGAAGTGGTCGTAGGCGTGCGTGAGCTTGGGGAAGCGTGCGAGGCTGGCGTCGCAGAGCTTACCGACGAAGGTGAGTTTTTAAAAGGCCTTCGAAGCCCGCAATTGTTTGTGGTGACGGGGGAGGTGAATGCCGGAAAATCGACTTTGCTTAACGGGCTCTTTGGACGAGAGCTTTGTAAGACGAACGTCCTTCCTGAGACTGGAAAGGTGCAGTGGTACCGCTGGGGAAAGGAGGAAAAAAATGTCGATGTTACTGATACGCTTCAGGAGCGCTATCGCCCGATTGATTTCCTCCAGGATTTTAATATCGTTGATACACCAGGAACGAACTCAGTGGTGAAAGGCCACCAAGCGATTACTGAGCGCTTCCTTCCAGTCGCTGATGTTCTTTTGTTTGTCTTTCCGGTAAGTAATCCTTGGGGCGCGGCCACGTGGGATTTCGTCTCTAAGTTGAGTAAAGATCATCTCGGAAATGTTGCCTTTGTCCTTCAGCAGAAAGACCTTCGAGATGAGAAGGATGTGAATCTTATCATGGAGCATCTGCGGACGCTCGCGGTTCAGAAAATCGGAGCAAGCCCTCAAGTTTTCCCTGTCTCAGGGCGTGCGGCCTTGGAGGCGAAATTGACTCAGCCCTTCAGCAATCAGAAGTGGAAAGAGAGTGGCTACCCGGCACTCGAGGCCTTCATTTCTAAATGTGTCGCGGAAAATCCTGAGCGCCGCCAAGTCCTCTCCGATGTCCGAAATTCGGCACAGGTTATTTTACGCCGGATCGAAGAGAAAATCGAAGGCCGCACATTGCAGCTTGATGCGGATCAAAGATTCTTAGTCGAACTCGAAGCTGAAGTTGATCAACGCTGCGAACAGCAGTCGAAAGAATTTACAACAAAGTTTACGGTTCTTACCGACGTCTTCATGAGTGAAGCGCGGGAGTCGGTTGATTCCCTGAGCCGGAATATCACTATTATACAGAGCTTTTTCTCGCTCTTTCGCGCCGAGAAACTCGCCACAGAGCTTGAGGGTGAGCTTTCCGAGGCCGTAAAAAAAGCGTTCGAAGATCGTGCTGAATATGATGGTCAACAACTCGTGGATGATTGCCGGACTCACTGGAAATCGGTGGTGCCGCGTATTAAGGAGCGCCTAGAAGTTCCAATTCCAGATTTTGATGAGGAGACAAATTCTCTCACTATTACGCGTGAACGTTTTGTGCGTCGCCTCGGGCGATCTTCGAAGCAAGCAGTTGCCAATCTGAAACTGCGTGGCAGCATGGACCTTCAAATGGAGATTCGCCGGAGCATTCTACGTCGTTACTTTTCGGGTTCCCTTTGCTCAGTGATCACTGCTGGAGTCTTAGGTGCACTCGGATTTCATCCATGGCCGTTTGTTGCGCTTGGAGTCGCTCTTCTATTTCTAGCGGGGGCCGCGATTTATGCTCATAAATCAAAAGTAGTCCTTTGCCGGAACTTTGCCGAAAAAGTGGAGAGTTGTCGTGATCCTTTCGCCGATGCTTTGAGTAATGAATACAAAGATGGCATCCGTGAATTTTACCTCGAATATGGTGGGCTTTTTGAAAATGTCCGTCGACACATCGCCGAGCATAAGCTGTCATTAAACCCGCGCCTTGAGCGTTGGAATGATCTCTTTCTTGAGCTGAAAGCGATCGAACAAGAGATTTAAATTTACTCATGTCTTCTCTTTCTTTTTCTCCTTCACAAGGTCCGCCCGCTGGTCCTTCGCTTGATGGGGGACTTCTGTGCACCGTGTATCGCTCAATGATCACTGCGCGGACCTTGGAGATGAAGCTTTCTAGTCTTTATAAAGCGGGTAAAATTGTCGGAGGGGTTTATCTGGGCACTGGCCAAGAGGCGATCAGTGCATCGCTAGGAGCCTGCCTTACTCGCGGCACTGATTACTTTTCACCTCTCATCCGCGATCAAGCGGGGCGCTGTGCGTTTGGTGAAGATCTTCTCGATGCTACGCGTACTTATCTAGGTTCGGTCGAGGGTCCAATGCGTGGACGCGATGGAAACATCCACCGTGGCCGTCCGCTCGAAGGTATGCCGGCCATGATCAGTCACCTAGGCACAGCTGTTTCGCTGGTATCTGGCCTCCTAATGGCTGACCGTATTAAAGGGCAACTCGAAGGAAAAGTAGGCGCGACATGTATCGGAGATGGTGCCACTTCCACTGGTTCTTTTCATGAGGGCCTTAATATGGCGGCGGTTGAAAAACTACCGCTTGTGGTGCTTGTGGCTGATAACCAATTCGCATACTCGACTCCGCGCTCTCGTCAGTTTGCTTGTGAGTCTCTCCTCGAACGTGCTGCCGGATACGGCGTCGGTGGAACAGAAGTCGATGGCACAGATTTAAAAGCGAGCCTCGCTGGAATTCAGCAAGCGGTACAATCTGCACGAGAAGGTTATGGCCCGCAACTCGTCGTTGCTCGTCTTCTGCGTCTCTGCGGACATGGTGAACATGATGATGCCTCATACGTTCCGCCGGAGCTTCGTGATTCCGTCATGGGGCGTGATTGTCTCGAAGTTGGCCGTGCTCAGCTTCTTGAGGATGGTCTTATCGATGAAGCTGAGATTTTAAACTGGGAGCAAGAAGCTGCTGAGAAAGTTCAAGAAGCAGTTGCCGTCGCTCAACGTGAACGCAGCCCCGATCCTTATCTTGAGGACTGGCGTGCGGTTTCGGTAGAAGGGATGCAATAAAACGATGAGCCTCACTTACATCGATGCCATCCATCAGGCGCAGCATGAACTCCTACGAGATGACGAAAACGTTTTTCTCTACGGTCAGGACATCGGGAAGTTTGGTGGCGCGTTTAAAGCAACCAAAGGTTTCCAAGATGAGTATCCGGATCGAGTTCTTGATTCTCCTATCAGCGAAGACGCCATGATCGGAATGGCCGTAGGCGCCGCTGTGAATGGGATGCGTCCAATTGTAGAGATGCAATTCGCCGATTTTTCTTCGGTAGCCTTTAACCAGATCGTTAACCAGGCAGGCACTCACTTTTATCGTACCGGAATCCCTATTCCTATTACGGTGCGTATGCCTTGTGGTGGCACGCCTGGTTCAGGCCCATTCCACAGCCAGATGGTTGAGAGCATTTATAGTCACTATCCAGGTCTCGTGGTTGCGACGCCTGCGTCTGTTTCAGACGCCTATTATCTTCTCAAGGAATCGGTTCAGCTTGATGATCCCGTCATTTTCTGCGAGCACAAATTCCTTTACCGCTGGCTCAAATCCGAGTCGATTGAGAGCGATGGCCTTCCACTTGGAAAAGCCCGTATCACACGTGCCGGTAAGCATGCCACGGTCGTGACTTACTCCGCGATGGTTCACGAAGCTGTCCGTGCGGCGGACCGTCTTGCTAAAGAAGGTTGGCAAATCGAAGTGGTCGATCTCCGCACCGTGAAGCCGCTCGATATGGATACCGTGATTGCTTCGGTCGCTCGAACGGGCCGCATCCTCGCGCTCGGCGAAGGTTTCCCATGGGGTGGGGTGACCTCGGAAATCGTTTCCCGTATCGTGGCTGAAGGCTTTCACCTTCTCGATGCGCCACCGCTGCGCTTGAATGCCAAGGATACGCCCATTCCTTATCACCCTGATCTTTGGGCCGCACATCGTCCGACTCCGGAATCGATCGTGGAAAAACTTCGCGAACTTCTCAGCCTCTAAAACATCATGCCACAGGTTCCCATCATCATGCCCCAACTCGGCGAGTCCATTGCCGAGGCGCGGATCATTCGACTCAATATTGCGGTCGGTGATACCGTCGTAGCAGATCAGGAAATCATCGAGGTCGAAACGAATAAAGCGACGATGGCCGTGACCACCCTGTGTGGAGGAACGATCACTGAGATCCGTGCGGAGGAAAGCGTGGATTATCCGGTGGGAACGATGCTTGGAATCCTCGAAGCAACCGCTGAGGAAATCGAGCGCACCGGTTCTCCCGTTTTGGGTGAGCAAGAAGAAGAGTCTTCCGCTCAGCCCGACGAAAAAGAGGACGAAAACCTCCACTTCCGCTCGAACGAAAGTTCATACGAAGAGCCGAAGGTTCTCGAGCCAAGTGTTCGCGGTCTTCCCGTCCCAGCTGGGACGAAGGGTGCGCACTACATTTCTCCTCGCATGCGCGCGCGCATGGATGAACTGGGTCTGCGAGGTGCTGACATTTCCGCTATTGCTGGGAGTGGAGCTGGAGGCCGAGTCACCGTAGAAGATCTGGAAAACTTCCTCTCTTACATTTCTGAGTGGCCTCGCTCGAATGCTTCTCCCATGCGTCTTGCGGTTGCCGATGCCATGCGACGCAGCTGGACGCGCCCGTTTGCCTCAGTCGGCCTGCCCATCCCGATGGATCGACTCCTGGAGTATCGTTCACGTCAAACCCCCAAGCCAGGACTCACTCTTTACGTTCTGCGAGCCTTCGCCTTAGCACTTACTGAAGAGCCCGCCACCGCAGGCTTCCTCATTGGAGATAAAGTGGTTCATCCACGCGCCTTTGATCTTGGGGTCGCAGTGCAAGTGGAAGATGGTGTCATGGTTCCCGTTCTGAGAAACGTCGAGCAACACCGCGTCTCTGAGCTCGCCGCGGAATACGGTGAACTCGTCAAAGCGGCTCGCGAGCGAAAGCTCACCATTGAACAAACGACAGGGGGAATTGCCACGGTGACCAACTTTGGAACCTTTGGTTTAAAATGGGGAACACCAATCCCGCTTCCGAATGAGACTCTAATCCTCGGTCTTGCGGCAGGAATTAAAGTTCCCAAATGGAGCGAAGAAGTCGGTGCTTTTGTGCCCGTCACCGAGACCGAACTCTGCCTGACCTTCGATCACCGAGTCGTCGATGGTGGTGGTGCTGGGATGCTTCTGCAACGTGTTGGTGAACTCCTTCAGCAACCGGAGAAGCTTTAAAATCGAGGGGTTTTCAGCGACCTTTTGATTTTATATTGGATGCATCACAATCCCGAATTGGATGCCGTTGATGACGATGGTTCGCTTCCACCATCCTCTGGAGGAGGGGAATCATGCTCTGAGGTTACCCTGAATACATGAATGATTTAAATCGATAGATTTTAATAAGGCATTGATTGAATTCATGATTTTGAGTGGCTTAATTTGGCTAGGCTGAAAAGTAGCGATTCTCTTTTAAGATTTCAAATTGGGCCATTCTCTGCCTATCTCCGGCCAGACCTTATGCCTACCCAGATCGGACTCATCTCTCTTGGCTGTGCCAAGAACCTTATCGACTCGGAAATCATGCTTGGCCATTTGCAGGACGAGGGCATGACTCTTATCCCAGATGCAGAGCTTGCCGATGCGCTGATCATTAACACTTGCTCCTTCATTGATGTTGCGAAGGACGAGTCAGTCGGCACCATTATCGAAGCGGTCAATGCGCGTCAGGAAGACCCTGCTCGCGAAAAGCAGAAGATCATTGTCGCAGGTTGCCTCTCACAACGTTTTCAAAAAGATCTCCCAGGTCTCCTCCCGGAAGTCGATGCCTTCATCGGGCTAGACCAGATCACTGATGTGGCTTCGATTGTGCGTGAAACTTTGGGGAGAAATCTCGAAGGCGATGGTTCGCTTGATACCGTCACTGCTAAGTCCCGCTATATTCCTGACTATACCACGCCACGCTTCCGTCTCACGCCGCAGCACATGGCGTATCTTAAGATCGCAGAAGGGTGTAACCATACTTGCTCCTTCTGTATTATTCCAAAAATCCGAGGTCAGCATCGTTCCCGTACGCAGGAATCGATCGTACGTGAAGCGAAAGGACTCATTGCTCAGGGTGTAAAAGAGATCAATCTCATCTCTCAAGACACGACGTATTTCGGGATGGATAAATGGCAAGGCCTAGGGAATCGACCAAATCCAACATCCGGCGTGAACTCCGAAAAAGGAGAGTCTCTCGCGTCACTCCTTCGTGAACTCAATGCACTGGAAGGTGATTTCTGGATTCGCCTTCTATACACCCACCCTGCCCATTGGTCCGATGAGCTCATTGAGACCATCGCGGAGTGTCCGAAGGTTGCTCGCTACGTTGATATTCCACTCCAGCATATTTCCGATCACATGCTGAAAGAGATGAACCGGAAAACTGATGGGAAATACATCCGCGATCTTCTGCAGCGTATGCGCGATGGCATCCCTGACCTTTCCATTCGCACTACTTTTATTACGAGCTTCCCGGGTGAGACTCAGGAAGATCATGATGAACTTCTCGAGTTCATCAAAGAATTCAAATTCGAGCGTTGTGGGATTTTCCAATATTCAAAAGAGGAAGGCACTCGTGCTTACAAGAAAGAAGATCACGTCCACCACGCTACAAAAAAGAAGCGTCATCGTGAACTCAGCTCCGTGATTGATAAAGTGGCGATTGAGGTGAATGAATCACAACTTGGCAAGAAGCTTCGTGTTCTCGTTGAGGAAGAAGGTATCGCGCGCTCTATGTGGGACGCCCCGGATATTGACGGCCGTATTTTCGTGCCCATCGATCTTCCTGTTGGTGAATGGGCAGATGTCATGGTGACCGATCACCGTGGTTACGATTTGATCGCGAAGTCGTTAGACTAATCGATCAGGTTATCGAGGCGCTGAGCCATCTCGATATCTGCCGAAGTCACGCCGCCTTCTTCGTGTGTGATGAGGGTCAATGTGACTGTTGCAATGGAAATTCCAATATCTGGATGATGCCCGGCATCTTCAGCAAGGTCTGCGACCGTATTTACGAATTCGATTGCTTCTGAGAAGTCTTCAAATTCCATGCTACGAAAAATTGTATTTTCATAAATATCCCATTCGGGGCATTTCTTCAGGGCGGAATCGAGGGCGTTTTCGTCGAGGAGTTCACTCATTGGTTTTTGACTGAGGAGATGGTGAAATTCTGACGAGAATAAAATATCCTTGGCAAGGTTCTTTCTCATTCAAAAGGAAATTTTCTTAGATCATTCTGTTGAAAGCCTGTTGCTCTTCGAATAAACTACGCAAAATTGCCGTCTAAACGCTGTGAAATCATTTCTGCTTCTTCCTCTTGTTGCCTTTCTCTGTGTCAGCTGTGCTCCGAGCACTCCAGCTACTCGTATCGAAAAGAATCCAACGATGTATGATCAGCTCCCTTCCTCTCATCAAGCCTTGGTTGATCAAGGCCGGATCAAGCAAGGGATGAGTAAGGAAGCAGTCTTCCTCGCTTGGGGGAATCCTGAGATCAAAGCGGATGGTGAGGAAAATAGCATCCGCTTTGAGCGCTGGACATACACGCGCCTTAGCCCGATTTACACAACTGGCTTCAGCGGCCACTACGGTTTCGATGGTTACGCTCCGTATGGTTACGGATACGGAAGATGTAGAGGGTATGGCTACGGGTATCATAACCAAGTCGTCTACGCGAAATCAAAAGCTGCTTCTGTAGATTTTAAGAATGACCGTGTCACTCGCTGGCAACGTGGTCGTCTTACTAGCGATTAAGTAACGCTGGGCTTAAAAAGCACTTTAAGCAGTCCGTCCTTTCCGTCGCGCTGGCGCTCAAAATAATCCTGCCCTTGCTCGAGCGGAATCGTGGCCGAGATCAGAGGGCGAACTTTGATCTCACCACTCGCGATTGTAGCCAGCGCCTCGGAGCATTCGCCAGCAGCGGCACATGATCCGATCAGTGTAATTTCACGCGTTACGACATATTGGAGCGGAAAGTTCACTTCGGGTACTACATTCCCGACGAGCCCAACTCGTCCACCTTTACGCAGGGATTTGATTGCTAGGTCAAGTGTTGGCCCGGCCCCCACCACCTCCATGGCAATATCGACACCTCCCTCTGGGAGCGCGATTTCGTCTTCTCGTGAGTGGAAGCCTGAAGTTGCTCCGAGTTCTTTTGCGAGCTTCAGACGCCTACGATCGAGATCGACCGCGATGATCTCACCACATCCTGCGCGTTTTAATGCCTGCACAACGAGTAAACCAATCAAACCTGCGCCGACCACTAAAGCGCTCTCACCCTTTTGAACTTTCACGAGGTTCACGGCATGAAGCGCCACTGCGAGGGGCTCGGTAAAAGCCGCTTCTTCAAAACTTAGCCCGTCCGGAATACGCTCAAGAATACGCTGCGGGACAATGACCCATTCAGCAAAGGCGCCATCACGCTTAAATTCATCACAAGACACCCCCATTACTTGTCGAGAATCGCAGAGATTGGTTTTTCCACGTTTACAAAAATCACATGCACCACAAAAAACCATTGAGTCAAACGAGACGCGCTCGCCTAACTTCCAAGCGGAAACGCCCTCGCCAAGCTCCTCGATCACACCGCTCGCTTCGTGGCCCATGATCATGGGAGGAATACGTCGTCCACTGCTGTTATCCATGCCGTGCACATCGCTGCCGCAGATTCCACAAAAAGCGACCTTCACAAGAACCTCTCCAGCACATGGCGTGGGTTTTTCTTTTTCGATGACTTCGAATTGCGAAGGGGAGGTAAGTTGGAGCGCTTTCATGGTAGACGTGTTTTAGTGCCGTGATTTTAACAAGACAATGATTAGAATTTGTGCACTCGTTCTTCATTCCCAAGGTGTGGCGGAATGATCACCATCATCTTTATTTTCGATTCTTTGCGGTGATCGAATATGGTCAGGTTGATCTTACTCCTGAAGCGGCGTCTTCTTTTCTAATCGTCAAGGTTCCTGCTGAGAGAGGCTGATGGAAATCGTCCCAAGTTTACTCAGGCCCGATGAATTTGGAGACTTGACATCAGTTTTCATCCGCACATTCTCACGCTGTCATGATTACGCATAAACACATTTTCCGACGTCGCCTCGTCGCGAGCCTCTGGCTCCGGGCGGCCCTCTCGGTGTAATGATGTTTTGATCATACTGACCCGGAGGTGCCCTGCAGCGTCATCTCCTATGAGTCACTTCTTATTCTCATTTCGGATGTGTCCTGCATGGCCCGCTTCATCCCATCGGCACCATGACACCAGTAAAGCTTCCATCCGAAACTCGGGGAATCATCCTCATGTTAACTTCTGTCTTTTTTTTCGCTGCTAACACGCTCGCGATTCGTGGACTCGTGGGCAGGTTCCCGGAAATCACGGGCTGGCACGCCTCGCTCTACCGTGGAGTGGCAGGGATGTTGGTGGTATTCTTCCTATACAGCTTCGGACGTGGGTATGACTTTGCAGCCATTATTAAAAAACCTCTCGTCATCTGGAGAGGGGTGATCGGGGGCTTTGGAATTGGGCTTTTTTACATTACGGTCATCAAACTTGGGCCAGGAAGAGCCTCCTTTATCGGGCTGACTTATCCTGTCTTCGCGGCGCTCTTGGCACACCACTTCTTGAAGGAAAAATTAAGTGCGAAGAAACTCATGTGGATTCTCCTCAGCTTCATTGGGCTGGGAATATTTTTCTTAGATAAAGGCCTCTCGCACAGAGTTTCGATCTACGATGGAGTCGCGCTCTTAGGTTCCTTGCTCGCGGGAGTCATCGTGATCTTGATCAAAAAACTGCATGCTACTGAGCACGGCTCGACAATCTATGGAGCACAAGCGTTCTATGGCATGATCTTTGCTCTCCCGATCAGTGGATCGTCGACCTTCCAGCTCTCGATGTCAGCAACTGTTCTGCTCTTGTCGATAGGACTTCTTGCAGCCGGAGGGCAATTGACAATGACTTTTGCTTATCGGCATCTTGAGGTCTCGAGGGGTTCTTCTTTGCAGATGGTTCTGCCACTGGTTGTTGCGCTTGGTTCATTCGCTTTATTCGGTGAGTTCTTCGGCTTAATTGAGCTTATCGGCGCCGCCATCACTCTCGGTGCTACGTGGATGATCAATCGCGAGGCTTCCAAAAATCCTTCTTCCATGACAAAACTCCAACTCAAGGACTCATGAGCACCATCGAAAAAGACCAACAATTCGTTCTCCAAACATACGGCCGTTTCCCGCTCGCGCTTGCACGAGGCGCAGGGAGTCGCGTGTGGGATGAAGACGGTCGCGAGTATCTCGACTTCTGCGCAGGCATCGCGACCTGCTCGCTCGGCCATTGTCACCCTGCGCTCACCTCCGCGATTAAAGAACAAGCGGACCAGCTCATGCATTGCTCAAATCTCTACTTCACCGCGCAGCAATCCGAGCTTGCCCGGGTAATTGTGGAAGATGTCGTCGGCGAGTCAGGAAAGGTCTTCTTTTCCAACTCTGGTGCCGAAGCGAATGATGGCCTCATCAAGCTTGCACGGAAGCACGGTGCCCAGACCAATCGGCATGAGATTATTACCTTCAATCAATCCTTTCACGGAAGAACGATTGGAGCAATGTCCGCCACCGCGCAGGGGAAAATTCACGATGGCTTCGGGCCGCTCTTCCCAGGTTTCGTTTACTGCCCGCTCAATGATCTTGAGGCTTTGCAAAATACCATCTCCGAGCAAACCTGCGGCTTTCTTCTCGAGCCCATTCAGGGCGAAGGCGGAGTCAACGTTACAACGCAGGAGTTTCTTAAAGCTCTCGCTTCTCTTGCTTTAGAAAAAGACATTCTTTTGATGCTCGATGAAGTGCAATGTGGGATGGGCCGAACGGGTCACCTTAACGGTTGGGAAGCGATTGCACCCGACCTTAAACCGGATGCCATCTCATGGGCAAAAGGCATGGGCGGTGGTTTCCCCATCGGCTCTTTCTGGGCTTCGGAAAAACACGCATCGCTACTTGGTCCCGGAAGTCACGGGTCAACATACGGTGGAAACGCTCTTGCCTCGGCGGCTTCTAAAGCGGTCATCGAAACCATTATTTCGGAAAAGCTCGTCGAAAACGTGCAAGCCCGGGAAGCCCAAATTCGCGAGACTATCGCGAGCTGGAATCACCCCGCGATCACCGAAATCCGTGGTCATGGATTGCTTCTTGGCATCGGAATTAACATCGATGCCCCCGAAGGAAAAGTCCCCGCGATCCACCTCTGCTCGAAACTCATGAAAGCCGGGCTCCTCGTTCCACCTGCGGGGCCGGACACCATCCGTTTCCTCCCACCGTTGAATGTGACGGAGGAAGAAACTGCAGAAGCTCTTGAGAAATTTCATGCGGCTCTGTGACCGCTTTAAGTAGTTTATTTGCTGCTCTTCTCCGTCCGGAAAGAAAAGAAAGGGAAAATACCAAGAGAACGAAGATCACTATCCCAAGACAGTAGTGATTTTTCATGGTGTTTGATCAGCTAGGCTTTCATAGACTCGATCTTTATCAATCTGCCAGCCACCACAATCTAAAGCGAAAGTTCGCACCGCTCACCACTCCAAATCATTTTATGACGTGACCGCGCCAGCGTTTGGCGGAGTTTTCGCCGAAGGTGACCTCATCCCATAGGATTTTCTCTTCTTCGAAGAGGAAGCGGGCGTCGAAGGTTTCGCCTTTGAGGGCTTGGGGAAGCCAGTAGGAATCATCTTCCCACATTTTATCGAAGGGAATGTCGGCGATCTCACACCAGTGGGGAATTGCTTCATCGGTGGCGGTGGGCGTTCCTTCGAATTGCGTAGCGGTGTAGACGTGGCAGTGGATGTCTGGGAGATCAGACATTACAAAAAATAACTCACCACGCTTCACCGGATCCAGAGCGGTGATGTGGAGTTCTTCCTGCACTTCGCGGATGACGCATTGTTCCGGAGTCTCACCCGGGTCAATCTTACCGCCGGGACCATTGATTTTTCCTGCGCCGATTCCACGAAGCTTTTCAATGAGAAGGACACGACTCCCTTGATGAATGAACATCAAGGTGGCTTCGATATCGGGTTGCCAGGTTTCCCAATCGGGAATGGCATGGTCAGGGGGGAGCGGTGGCATAATTTTCGGAGGTGTCACTGGTGTAAACGAGGGCGTGGTCCCCGTGCACGCTATCGATCCGACCGACGACTGACCAGAACTTGTGCTGACGAAGTTAGGACGTGGTGCACTAGCTGATCAGCTGGCTGTATGATGAGGCATCTAGCAGCGCTTGAGATTCAGCCGAGCTATCAACACGCATTTTGTATATCCAGCCAGTATCGTAAGGATCATGATTCACTTTGGTGGGGTCAGTGACGAGATCGATGTTGATTTCGATGATTTCACCTGAAACGGGGGCGTAGAGGTCACTAGCGGCTTTTACGCTTTCGACGACAGCCACAGGTGAAGCCTTCTCGACATCTCCATGATCTGGGAGTTCTACAAAGACAACATCGCTCAGCTCTTCCTGTGCGTGGTCAGTGATGCCGATCGTAGCGATCTCGCCCTCAAGGCGAACCCAGATGTGATCAGGAGTGTAGCGGCAGTTGGAAGGAACAGTCATATCTGTGCTGAAATTCTAAGGATCTGTTTTTTGATAGAAAGGTTTTTCATCACTCTGATGGTCGTGTTTTCGGGAAGTTTTTTTATTTCAAGTATGATGAGCCACAGGTGGCAGGGGAAAATGCTCTGCGGTTCCCTCGTACAAAAAATCAGCCCGACCAATGAAGGTAGAGCTGATTCAAAAAGAGGATTGGTTTGGAAAGCGGCTGATTGATTCACATTAGCTGCCAACTTCGGCGAGTTTCTCTTTCACCTTGTTTTCGACTTCAGTGTAAAGCTCTTCGCTAGCTTTGAGGGCGGTCTTGGCGGCATCACGACCTTGGGCGAGTTGCGCGCCATCGTAGCTGAACCAGCTTCCGCGCTTTTGGATGATGTCGAATTCTTGGGCGAGATCGAGGAGTGAACCAGCGGAAGAGATTCCTTCGTCATACATGATGTCGAACTCGGCCTCGGTGAATGGAGGGGCGACTTTGTTCTTTACGACTTTGACCTTTGTCCGACTTCCTTGGACGGTGCCATCGGTAGATTTGATTTGGCCGATGCGGCGAATGTCGACACGAACGGATGAGAAGAACTTGAGCGCACGGCCACCTGGGGTAGTCTCCGGGCTACCAAACATGACGCCGATTTTCTCACGAATTTGGTTGGTAAAGATGCAGGTGGTGCGGGCCTTTGAGATGAAGCCGGTGAGCTTTCGCATCGCAGCACTCATGAGGCGGGCCTGGGTTCCCACCGTCGAATCACCGATTTCTCCAGCGAGTTCCTGTTTGGTGACAAGAGCGGCGACGGAATCGAGAACTACGACGTCGAGTGCATTTGAGCGGACGAGGGTTTCGACAATCTGAAGAGCTTCTTCACCGGAAGAAGGCTGGGAGATGAGGAGGTCCTCAAGGTTCACACCAAGACGCTTGGCATATTGAGGATCGAGAGCGTGTTCAACATCGACGAAGGCCGCGAGGCCACCGGCCTTCTGGGCTTGAGCGATGACGGTGAGGGTAAGAGTGGTCTTACCGGAGGATTCTGGACCGAAGACCTCGACGATTCGGCCGCGTGGGAAACCACCGACTCCAAGAGCGCGGTCGATGAGAAGGTTACCAGTGGGAATCGCTTCGACATCCATGCGCTTGTCATCACCGAGGCGCATGATGGCGGCTTCACCAAAGTCTTTTTGGATTTGGGTGATGGCGAGATCGAGATTCTTTTTCCGGGCTTCGGCGAGCTTATCAGCGCCTTTATCAGCAGCGGAAGTAGCGGGACCTTTGGATTTTTTTTCGGACATGGTGGCAGTTTTACTAGCGGTGGTGCTCATGACAATGCTTGTTTAATTACTGAAGGCAACATGAACAATTGAACACTACCCCGTCAATAAAAAAGTGTTCAAAAAAACAATACTCATAGAGTCAGTGATGTTTCAGGGAGATCTCATTTGGATAAATGCAAATAAATTGCGTTATGGGGTTGACGAATGAGGCCGCTAATGCAAATTAGTTGCGTTATGCGATTAAAGCATGTTTTTATGCTGAGTTCCCTTTTGATGAGCGGGGTAGGTTTTGCTGAGATTCGTCTTGAGCCTACGCTCCACTTAACGGTGACCGGAGGGGCCTCCTCGGTAGATTCACTTGAGGAGCTGGCGAGTTCGGCGCACGACCCGAATGATGAATTCGGTCTGCAGGGGCTTGATGTGGGAATGAATTTTCATGTCGATGATTGGCTAAAGGGATTTGCGAATGTGAATGCCTTTACCGATGCGGAGGGTGATCTGGATGCAGAGTGGGAGGAAGCTTTCCTGAAGTTGAGCGATCTTCCTTATGGCATTGAGGTTCGCGCGGGACGTTTCTTAAACCGTTTTGGCTCGCAGAATAATCGCCACCTGCATGCGTGGAATTTTGTGGATCGTAACTTTTCCACTTCAACTTTTCTCGGTGACGAGGGACTTTACACTGAGGGTGGAGAGTTGACTTGGACTTCAGATTTTGACCGCGGATTTTTCGCGCTCACTGGAAGTTTTGGAAATGCGGTCACTCACGATCATCATGGAGGGAACGAGGAAGGTCATGGTGATGACGATGAAGATGAGCATGGGCACGAAGAAGGTGCTGAGGATGCTTATTTCAGCGATACCTTCTGGACTGCGCGTGCGATGGTTGGATTCAATCAGGACGACTTCAATCAACACCGTCTCGGTGTAAACACCGCAAGCGGAGATAATGCTTACGAGGAGGGTTCGAGTGATGTTTTCTCGGCAGACTACACCTACACTTGGCGTGAAAATGGTCTCGAAGGTGGTGGGCAGAGTTTCTCGGCAGGTGCGGAGTTTTTCCATCGTAATGCCATTTATGAAGTAGGTGAAGATGCCAGCCACACGGGATGGATGGCTTTTGCTTCCTATGAGCTGAATGAGAAATGGCGTTTTGATTTCCGTTATGACCGGATTAATGAAGTGGAAGCTGGTCTTCATGGTGCCCCTGCTGATCCGGAGTATGAATTGACGATTCACGGCCGTGAGCGTTACTCAATCGCGGCGACACGAGCTTTTCAAATTTCAGATAACGCACTCGCTCGCCTTCGCTTACAATATAACCACGACAAGCTGGAAGAGGGATCAGAGGATAGTATCTGGCTCCAGTTCAGCTATGATTTCGGTCCTGGTGAGGTCCGCTAAAATCTGAATGATCATGCAAACCGTCCTCTTTTTTCTTTTGAGTATTTCTGCGTATGCGCTCGATGTCGCTTCGCTTCATCCGTTCATTACGGATGCGTTGAAGCAGGTTGGTGGTGATCGTGTGAGGGTTCTTGAAATCGGTAAACCTGGGATGAACGTGCATGACTTCGAGCCGAGGTCATCCGATCTTAAAAAAATGGGAAAGGTGAAGCTCATCTTTGCCTCTGGGAAAAACCTTGAGTCTTATTTGGGTGATCTCGAAGATTCGCTTTCGGGTGGTCAGGCTATCGTGCAAGTCGGGCGGACTATTCCGTCTCAGAAGATTTCCAAAGAAGATCAAATTTACGCCTGTTGTCCGTCTCACGCGGTGGGTGGGATCGATCCTCATTGGTGGCATAATGTGCGGAATATGGAGCGTGCGGTGCGGGTGATTGAAAAGAAGCTCTCAGCTGTCGATCCTAGTGGAAAATCGCATTACTCGGTCCGGGCAAAAGCGGCGACCGCGAAGCTCCGTGAGCTTGATAGCTGGGTGAAGGCTCAGGTGGCGACGATTCCACGCAAAAAGCGCCATCTCGTGACGGCGCACGCGGCCTTTGGGTATTTTTGTAAAGCATACGGCTTTAAGGCAACTTACGTGCAAGGACTGAGCGCCGACGGCGAAGTGCCTGCGAAGCAGCTCGCAATTTCAATTAAAGAGATTCGCGATTCCGCGATCCCAACCGTCTTTCCAGAGATGCAAGCAAATCCCAAAATCCTCAAGCAGATCGCACGTGAATCCGGCGCGGTGATGGGGAAATCGCTAGTTGCCGATGGCTCAGTTGCGAGTTATGAAAAAATGATTCGGAGCAACGTAGCTCACATCGTCGAAGGATTAAAATAATGATGCGTTCGCCCCTCTTCGCTACTATACTTGCGCTGTTCCCACTGGTTGCGCTGGCCTTTCCTTTGGTGAAGGTGCTGAAGCCTGAGCCCGTAGTGCAGGTGGAAAAAGTGGAGGAGACTAAGAAGGAAGATTTCTTCCAAGCTTACGTCATCTTTCGGGCTGCGCATCCTTTTCATAAGGCGGTTGTGAATTGCGTGTTGTTTGAGGAAGGCGATGTCGAAAAAGAGCTCATCTTTGATCCGAATGAGCCTATAGACGTCGTTGTTGAGTGGCCGGAAGGCACGCCTTACTCAGCGGTCTTGATTGAGATTCAAGCCGATGGTCAGGAGACCAAATCTAAAACGCTTTGGGGAACGGGAACTGCGGTTGGTGAACTGGATTTTAAGTGGGAGGTGGCCGAGTGAATCACGAGCACCATCTGCTGGAGCTTTCGCAAGTGGCTTATTGTTATGGAAGTAAGCTCGCGCTCTCCGAGGTGGATTTTTCTGCGCATTGTGGACAGAGACTCGCGCTTCTGGGGCCGAATGGCGCGGGGAAATCAACCCTCATTCGCCTCCTCGCGGGACTCCTCAAGCCGCAAAATGGAACACTCAGTTGGCGAGGCGCTCCCATCGCGCAGGCGCGACGGGAGATTGCTTATCTTCCGCAAGTTGATCACCACCAAAAGAACTTTCCGCTGCGGGTTCGCGATGTCGTAGAGATGGGGCGCTTCCCACATCTTGGGCATTTTAAGCGTTTCGGGAAGATCGATGCGCAAAAGACCGAGGAGGCCATTGCGACGATGAACCTGGAGGATATTGCAGATCGTCAAATCGACCAACTATCCGGCGGTCAACAGCAACGGACTTACATTGCACGTGCGCTTGCGCAAGAGGCGCACGTCTTATTGCTTGATGAACCGTTCAACGGGCTTGATATCGAAAGCCGCTGTCATCTTTCCGCCAGTATGATCGAGCTTTCCGAAAGCGGGCACCTCATTATCGCTTCTCACCATCAGCTTGAAAGCGTGACCGATATCTTCACTCACGCGCTTGTGCTCAATCAAAAGCAGGTCAATTTTGGCGAAGCTGCGGAGGTGATGCAGAGTCAGGAAGTGAAGGCGATCCTCCACGCTTGCCACCCTCAACATTCTCACCCGGTGACTGATGCCACCGCAACCGACTGCTGCTCATGATGGATCTTTGGGAGCGATTCATGATATTTTTGAGCGATTTTTTTGAGCTCAATCTTTATCAACGGGCTTTCATCGCGGCGGTGATCATCGGTTACGTGAACGGCTTCACAAGCGCCTTCGTTCTTTTGCACCGAAGTCCGCTCAAGTTGGCAGCGTTTAGTCATTCGCTTCTGCCTGGTGTAGCGATTGCAACGCTCCTTTTTACCCTCACTGTGCTGACCGCGTTTATGGGGGCGCTGGTGGCCGCAGTGATCATTGGGGTTCTTACTATTTTGCTATCGCGGGTTTCTAAAATTCACGACGAAACCGTGCTTGCAGTGCTTTATACCGGAGCTTTTGCGATTGGAATTATAGTGCTAAATTACCTTGGTTCGAATCAGGAGCTTGAGAAGTGGCTCCTCGGAAACATCATCGCGCTTTCTGATCTCGATCTCCAAATGAGCCTCGTTGTCGGTCTTGTGGCGGTGAGCTTTCTTACGCTTTATCGCCGGGCTTTGGTGGCGCATCTTTTTGATCCTGAAGTGGCCGCGAG
The DNA here is from genome assembly GCA_039768255.1 of Akkermansiaceae bacterium. Lineage (GTDB taxonomy): Bacteria > Verrucomicrobiota > Verrucomicrobiia > Verrucomicrobiales > Akkermansiaceae > SW10. The sequence goes on from JBDNAW010000012.1 coordinate 37,327, forward strand.
TCTCGGGATCCGAACACGTATTCTGGAATACCTCAGCTTCGTCATTTTGATTCTCGTCCTGATCACCACCCTGCAAGCGGTAGGTTGCGTTCTAGCGGTAGGATTAATCGTGACTCCAGCGGCTATCGCGCGATCCTTTGTCCGGACCCCAGATCAGTTGTTCTTCGTGAGTGGGCTCGTTGGAGCAATCGGTTGTGCTTTAGGGCTGCTTGCGAGTTACCATTTTGATCAGCCTGCGGGCGCTAGTATCACAGTGGTTCTCACGGGCTTATTCCTGCTTTCCGTCGTGCTCCGCCGGAGGTCTGCCTAGCAAGGAATCACTCTTTGCTTCGATCAGGTCATATTTCGGGCAATTGCGATGATCTTCGGGAAGCGATCAGCTTTTCTAGTTCTGGAAAAATCCACAAGACAGCTCACCACCGAGGTGTTAGGCTTTTCACCAGAAGCAACTCATCCTTATGGCACGCGCGAACAATCTCACCATGTGCTCCTTTTGTGGTAAAAGCCACTCGGAGGTCAAAAAGCTCATCGCTGGTCCTGGCGTCTACATCTGTAATGAATGCATTGATGTTTGCTCGACCATTCTTCGGAAGGAGCTCGCGGGCCAAGATCCTAATACACCAGAAACCGCTGGACTCGAGCTCGGGGATAAGGTTCCGACACCTGCTGAACTTTGCGCTCATCTCGATGATTTCGTGATCGGGCAAGAAGATGCAAAGCGTGTCCTTTCGGTTGCGGTTTATAATCACTACCAGCGCCTCCGCCAGAATGAGCTCTCTGATGACAATTTCGCGGATGTTGAGATCGAGAAATCCAACGTCCTTCTCCTCGGCCCCACCGGATCGGGAAAAACCCTTCTCGCAAAAACGCTGGCACGCGTCCTCGATGTTCCGTTCTGCATCGTTGATGCCACCACGCTGACCGAAGCCGGTTACGTCGGTGAAGATGTCGAGAATATCATCCTTCGTTTGCTGCAGGCTTCCGACTTTGATGTCGAGCGAGCAGAGCGCGGAATCATCTATGTCGATGAGATCGATAAGATCGGGCGTAAAACTGAGAATGTCTCGATCACCCGTGATGTCTCTGGGGAAGGGGTGCAGCAAGCACTTTTAAAAATCCTCGAAGGATCCGTCTGCAACGTCCCTCCGGGTGGCGGGCGCAAGCATCCTCAGCAGGAATACATACAGGTTAACACCGAGAAAATCCTCTTCGTTTGCGGTGGCGCATTCGTCGGGATGGAGGACATCGTGCGCCGACGCCTCGGCAAGCGCGTGCTTGGCTTTAATGGCGGGGCAGAAAACGATGAAGAAGAGCGAGATGACGCGAGCCTTCTCAAAAAAGTTCTCCCAGAAGACCTTCTTCACTTCGGACTGATTCCTGAATTCGTCGGCCGTCTTCCGGTCCTGACTTCTCTCCGCAAGCTCACCGAGAATGAGCTCATCCAAATCCTCACTGAGCCTAAGAACGCGCTTATTAAGCAATATCAGAAGCAGCTCGCCCTGAATGGCGTCAAGCTCAAGGTCAACAAGGATGCCCTTCGCGCGATGGCTGAAAAAGCGAACGAACGAGGAACTGGTGCCCGTGCGCTTCGTTCTATTCTCGAATCCTTGATGCTCGACATCATGTTTGAGGTTCCTTCGCGAGATGACGTCGAGTCCGTGACTCTCACTCGTGCGAACGTCGAGGGGGAGAAGCCCGCTACCCTTAAAAAGAAAAAGCGCGAAGACGCCGCATAATCCGCGGTGTGCCCCGCGCTTTTGGAAAAAATAACTCGTGGCTTAATGCAGCACACTTGCGTCGTATCGCTGGCGTTCCAAGTGCAGTAAGCGAGTGGGTGCGCTCCACATGGTCCAGGCACGGTGGCAAAGATCGATTCTCTCATCTTGATTGCCCCGACGTCTCCCGTGAGCTTGCGTGCATACGGAGCCGTTATTAAGAGGGGGTGTTCGCGGGAGTGAGTCAGTGAGATTTTTTTCAAGAAAGGTGATTATTCCTGAATAAAATAAGCGCCCCTCCGGTCTTATTCAGTGAATATGAAAACGACTTTTTTCAAACTTGCTGCCGTATCACTCGCTGGTCTCATGGGGGTTAGCTGCACCACGACTTATGACGATCAAGGACGAGCCGTTGAAACGATCACTCCACAAGGAGCAGCTCTCGGAGCGGCAGCGGTTGGCCTGATCGGTTACACGATTGCCAAAAACCGGCATAAAGACGATCACTACTCTCATCGTGGTTATCACCGTAACCACCGTCGATATGATCGCGGCTCCTGCCCGACGAGATATTAATAGTCAAACTTGAGCGGCACTTTTCCGCCGCTTTGTGCAGCCTCCATTACAGCGTTACAAATGCGGATATCACGTCGCCCCATCTCGGCCGGCGTGATGTTCGCTTTCCTTTTGAGGATTGCGAGCATTTGACCATCGAGTTGGCCGACTTGTTGATAAACTTGGGCGAAGTCCATTGGGCCGAGCGGGGTTTCTCCTCTTTGCCCTTCGTATCCGTAGGCGCCATCGAGGTGGAGTTTTCCTTCCTCGGTCTGAATGTGGAGATAGTTCCCGCCACCACCGTAGCTTGAGGTATGTTTGGATTTCCGGCCATCGGCATATTCGAGTTCCCATTCCCAATGTTCAGGGACTTCGAAGAGTTTTTTTCGGTCTGTCCAACTTTTTGCAGTCACTGCGACAGGGTGAATTTGCCCTCCATAGAAGGCACCTTGAATCGCGTAAACACCGACATCATACAGTGCACCCGCGACTCCAAGGTCCTTGCTGACGCGCCAGTCAACGTGCGGATGTTTTTCGAGATTGGATAAGATTTTATCCTGAATTTTGTAGCCGAAACCGGTCTCCATCGCCGTCCAGTCTCCGAACTCCTTATCACGCATCGCGGTGATGAGGCGGGTGTGATACGGATCCCAGTAGAGACGGTATCCGATTTGTAGCATACGGTCGGCTTTCTTTGCGGCATCAATCATGCGGGTACAGTCGGCCACGGTAGGCGCCATTGGCTTTTCGCAGATGACATGCTTTCCCGCTTCAAGCGCACGAATTGAAAAATCGGCATGTGTTCCGGTTGGCGTGATGACGTAGACGACGTCGATATCTTTATTCTTCGCGATCTCCGCCATGTTCTCATAGCTGTAAATATTCCCGTCTGGGATTTCATACTTCTCCTGCCATGTTGGGATTTTTTCCGGACTCCCGGTGATGATTCCCGCAAGCTTAGCATGCTTACAGTGGGCAAAGGCTGGAGCGATTTGCTTGGTGGCGTAATCGCCAAGTCCGAGAATGGCTACTCCGAGTGGCTTCGCATCTTCTTTGACTCGCTTGTCTCCGAGGAGAGGGAGTGTTCCGTAGGCCGCGGTGAGGGCGAGGAGTCTTCGGCGGGAAAAGCGAGTGTTCATCCCGACCAAGATGGGAAAGCAAAATGCTCCTGTCAAACTCCCTGATCCAGCACGCTTGCAGTTTTGCACAAAACCTCCTAGTCTCCGCGCCTTTCCTTAAAACCGATTTTCATGAGCGATTCCGCACGAGTTCAAATCTACGACACCACCCTACGCGACGGCACTCAGGGTGAAGGCTTTTTCCTCTCAGGCCTTGATAAAATGCGAATCGCGAAACGGTTGGACGAATTTGGGGTCGATTACATCGAAGGTGGATGGCCGGGATCGAATCCCAAGGATATCGAGTTTTTTAAAGCCGCTGCCAAGGAGACTTGGAATTACGCGAAGATTGCCGCCTTTGGCTCCACCCGCCGTGCCAATACGCCGGTCGCGGATGACCCTCAGGTTCAGCTTCTTCTTGATGCGGAAACACCGGTCGTCACCATTTTTGGAAAAAGCTGGGAGCTCCAAGTGACTGAAGTCCTCCGCACCACCGCTGAGGAAAACCAGGCCATGATTCGTGATACCGTCCGCCACTTGAAAGAAGCGGGCCGCGAGGTCGTCTATGATGCCGAGCACTTTTTCGACGGATATAAAGACGGAAAAGAGCACGCGATGGGAACACTCCGTGCGGCGGTCGAAGGAGGAGCGGATTGGCTTGTCCTTTGCGATACCAACGGAGGCTGCCTCCCTCAGGAAGTGGCCAAGATGACGAAAGACGTCGCGGAAACGTTCCCTGAGGTTAAAGTGGGCATCCACACTCATAACGACTGCGAGCTTGGCGTTGCCAATGCCATCGCTTCGGTCGAGGCCGGCTCCACCCAAGTCCAAGGCACCATCAATGGTTACGGGGAGCGCACTGGAAATTGTAACCTCACTTCGGTCATCCCAATTCTCGAGCTTAAGATGGGGCGTAAGGCGGTGAAGGATCTGACGCAGATGAAGAACCTTTCTTATTTTGTCGATGACGTCTCAAATAATCCTCACTTCGCACGCGCTGCTTTCATTGGTCGTACCGCTTTTTCTCATAAAGGGGGAATGCACGTGAATGCGGTTCAAAAGCTGGCCCGCACTTATGAGCATATACGCCCTGAGGAAGTCGGAAATAAGCAATATATCCTCGTGAGTGAGCTTTCTGGTCAATCGAATATTCTCATCAAGGCTGAGGAAATGGGGCTGCCACTTGAAAAGGGGAGTCCTGAAGCGCTTGGAATTCTCGAAGATGTTAAAAGCCTCGAGCAAGAGGGCTACTCCTTCGAAGCTGCTGGTGGTTCTCTTGAGCTGCTCATCCGAAAAAAGGTGGGAACTTGTGAGCGCCCTTGGAGCCTGAATGAATACCACTGTTCCTTCCGTCAGTATCGTGATGGAAATAATCCTGTCTGTGAGGCCACCGTGAAGCTGACCGTTGGAGGTGAAGAAACTTACACCGTGGCAGAAGGTCACGGCGTGGTGAACGCTCTCGATAAAGCTCTTCGTAAAGCACTTGTGGCATTCTTCCCAGAGATTGAGAATGTCACACTTGTCGACTACAAGGTCCGCATCATTGATACCGGTGAAGCAACCGCCGCTAAGACCCGCGTTCTCATTGCCCACACTGATGGTGATGCCACTTGGGGAACGGTTGGAGTTTCCGATAGCATCATCGAGGCGAGCTGGATTGCCCTCACCGATGGCATTGATCTCTACCTTCAGCGGGGGAGGTCTTAGCCCTTCCGGCGAATCGCAGCGCTCTCTAAAAAGTGTATAAAGGAGATGGAGCATGGAGGCCTGTTTCCCCTCTGCTTTGCTCGTCTAAATACAGCGATTAAAAACCCAAGTTACCGCATCAACGGACCAAGCTGGCCCTTCTCCTAGGTTCCATTCCTGAGCGGCGTGTGTTGCCTTGAAGGTGAGAGTTTCCTAAACTTCACATTCTTGGCTGTGGCGACTTTTTCCTTGTCGCGTCACGCCGTCTTTGTCATTGATTGAGGAAGTTCATAGTCACACCTACGGACTGATTATCGAATGATAAAAAATAATAAGGTAAGCGTGCTTACCTGGGAGGGCCCGAGGGCCTGACCAAATTTCACAACCAAGTGTCGTCCAAACCTGAAGAAGGTTTACGACTTTTTCTCTCGAGAAGGCGGAGTGCAAGTCACTCCGCCTTCTTCTTCTTTGTAAGATTTCCGGTGACAAAGAGGGTGAAAAAATCGCGATTGATTGAATCGAAAGCTTGTCTTGTCAGACTAAGCGTTCAACATTCCGCGAATTCCCACACGGGATTTTTTAAAAGCAACACATACACACTATGAGTAACGAAAAACCAAGCATGGCCCTTTTCTGGGGCTGTTTCATCGCGCTGATCACAACAGCCTTTGGATTTATCACCCGAATGTTCTTGTTTGATGATCCCGCTATCACACAAGATCTTCTTTCACTTGATGGCGCTGAAGTTGGTGCAATGAAAGGCATACAGGTTTGGCCTTTTGCGATTAGTATCATTCTTTTCAGCTTAATCATCGACAAAGTTGGCTACAAATTCTCAATGATTTTTGCAGCCACTACTCAAATTCTCTGGGGGATTATGGGGATTTACGGATTATCCGTTGCAGACACCAACCCTGAGCTCGCAAAATCACTTCTGTTCTGGGGTGGTCTTATTCTTGCTTTAGGAAATGGAACAGTTGAGGCCTTTATTAATCCGGTGGTGGCAACTCTTTTTGATAAAGAAAAAACGAAGTGGCTCAATATTCTACATGCAGGTTGGCCTGGTGGTTTGGTGATTGCTGGTATGGCTGTCATTTTTATGGGTGGTGCTTCATGGGAAGCAAAACTGGCTCTCATTTTTGTTCCTGCCGTCATCTATTTACTGATGCTTATTCGCTGCAAGTTCCCAGTTCAGGAACGTGTGGCTGCCGGTGTTAGTTATCGGGATATGCTCGCCGAGTTTGGCTTCGGGGGAGCTGCGGTTGTGGCTATCTTAATGTTCCTTCAGCTTGATCAAGCGATTCCTGGCTACACTGCTTTATGGATGATTGTTTGTGCAGCTTTGGCAATTGGGTTAGGCGTTTACACCAAGAGCTTGGGTCGTCCGCTAATGTTCATCTTGATTCTCTTAATGATGCCGCTGGCTACTACCGAAATCGGCACCGATGGCTGGATTTCTGGTATTATGGAAGAAGCCGTTACTTTCCACGCAGGATGGATTCTTGTTTACACCTCAGTGATCATGATGGTTCTACGTTTTTATGCGGGACCGATTGTTCATCGTCTTTCACCACTTCCTCTCCTGATTTTGAGTTGCATATTGGCTATAGGTGGACTCACTGCACTTGCGGGAGCTTCTGGGGTAACAATGATTTTCGCAGCTGCCACACTTTATGCGTTAGGTAAAACGTTCTTCTGGCCTACGATGCTTGGAATCGTGGCTGAGCAGACACCGAGAGGTGGTGCACTCACTTTGAACTCTGTTTCAGGTATTGGAATGTTAGCTGTCGGACTTCTAGGCTTCCCGTATATTGGTGCGCTTCAGGAAAAAAAGGCCGTGTCTGAAATTGCAGCTTTGGAGCAATCTAAGAATGTTCCAGGTTTAATCGTTGACGGTGGCGTTACCGCTGATGCGCTTGAAGATAAGTCGATTTACTTTGGCACAATTAATTACCAAACACTTAAAGCTGAAGAGTTGGATGCACTTCTCGCGAGTCAGGATGAAGAAACTAAGGAGGCAGTTGCTTCTGCTCAGGAAGGCAGTGCTCAGAAGGCTCTTGCTGACATGACGGTCTTCCCCTTGATAATGCTCATTACTTATGTGCTTCTATACTTCTACTTCAGAAGTAAGGGAGGCTATAAGCCAATCGAAGTGGCTGCTTAACTTTAGGTGGTCAATATCTAGAGATTTATAACAAAAACGGCGGCTTTCGAGTCGCCGTTTTTTTTGTGCCTGCTAATTACTTATATTCCCTACTGGAGGGATTACTAAATAGCCCGACATACGGATGATAAAATCTCATTGAGAATTTATTTGAAAAAACCTAGACATTCGCTCCCGCGTTGCCAACGGAGTGCCCCACAGAAATTCTGCCTATCGCCATGAACATAACCCCCCCTCTTATGATTAGTATTGCAATCAGTGTTCTCTTCACCAGCTGTGGTCAGTCTGACCAAGCTTCCCTTGGGCGAAATGGGATTCAAGATACTCAGTCAAAGACAATCGCCTTAGCTCTGCTAAAGCCATTATCAGCTTCTCAGTTTCTAAAGGGCAAGCGCACGGATGGTTTCCTTCCGGCTCCCGTATCCCAATCACTCTACGCGAAGTCTGCAGGGCTCCCTAAAGATAAACACGGGATGCCGACTTATCGGAAAGACAGCACTCGTCACCGCGTCGTCCGCACCACTGCTTATTCCCACATGGAAATGGAGAAAGGGGCTCCTTGGAAAAAGAATGCGGAAGGAACTTACCTCAAGTATGGTAAAATTCGCAGTGCGGCGGCTGATTGGTCTCGCTACCCAGTTGGGACTAAGATCAAGATTAAAGGTCTTCCTTATACCTATATCATTGATGATTATGGCTCAGCTTTGGTTGGGACGAATACCATCGATATTTACAATCCTACCATTCGTTCCATGAATCGCTGGGGAACTCGCCGTGCTGAGATCACCGTGATTCAGTGGGGATCACTCGAGCGCGCCGTGAATATCCTCCGCGCGCGCCGTGGGCATCAGCACTGCCGCCAGATGTATTATGCAGCCAAAGCGCGTCTCAATGCTGGTCACATTGCTTCGAACTAATTGAAATTTGATGACCTTTTCAAAAAACGACCTCTCCTAAGTGGAAGGTCGTTTTTTATTTCGTGCATTTAGCGATTTGAAAAACCCAGCCCTCGCGCAAAGCTCTTCCATGCTGAAGCAAGAACGGGCCGACTATGTCATGAAACGCCTCGAGGAACTTTACCCCGAGACTCCTGTTCCGCTCGACCATACCAATCCATTCACCCTCCTTGTAGCGGTTCTTCTTTCTGCTCAATGCACTGATGCCCGTGTGAATATCCAGACGCCGGCTCTTTTTAAAAAAGCAGATTCTGCCAAAAGAATGGTGAAGCTTAGTGTTGAGGAGATTGATTCTCACGTGCGCCCATGTGGCCTCGCTCCACGCAAAGCAAAGTCGATCTTTGGTTTATCAGAAATCCTCCTCGCAAAACATGGCGGACAAGTTCCTGCAGATATGGAGGCGCTCGAAGAGCTACCAGGGGTTGGGCATAAGACTGCTTCAGTGGTAATGTCTCAGGCTTTTGGGGTGCCCGCTTTTCCCGTGGATACTCATATTCACCGTCTCGCCCAGCGTTGGAAGCTCACTGATGGAAGGAGTGTTACCAAGACCGAGGCTGATCTGAAAAAGCTCTTCCCGCGCGAAGCTTGGAATAAGCTGCATCTTCAGATCATTTTTTACGGTCGTGATTATTGTTCTGCGCGCGGGTGCGATGGAACTGTTTGTGAAATTTGCCGCCATTTATTTCCCCGGCGCAAGAATCCGGTGATCACGCGGAAATCTTAATTCCGGCAATTGACTTTCGAGCTACTTCATCTGCCTCTATGTGGGGTAGCGATGAACTCGTTTGTTTTTCCTAAGTAATTTTCGAGTTCGACGTTCTTAAGGTCAAGTTAAGAGCTTCGAGAAAAAGGTCACATAAATCGGAAATTGCTCCTTTACTCATAAGGTTCCTTTTTGAGAATGCCTATCAGATTCACACCACACGAATACGGAAAACAATGATGCGTAACACCTCTTCAACTAAGCTCAACCCATGGTTGGTTGGCTCCGCAATGACAATGATCGCCACTGGTTCTGCCCTTGCGCAGGATGGTGAGGCTTCGACCTCTGCACTTGATCAATATTTGATTAATGGTGGTCCTCTTACCATTTTCATCGTTGCGGTGGGAATGCTCTCTCTCATTGGCCTTTCTGTGTTCAACTTCATGAATCTTACCAAGGCCAAGTTTGCTCCTGATGATCTCAAAGGGGCGCTTCTTGATCACATGACGAACTGCCGCGTGCGCTCTGCGATTGAGCTTTCTGCGTCCCACCCGAGTTATCTCGGTCGCATGCTCGCTTACTCTCTTCCAAACATCGATGCCACTCAGCCCGAGACTCTCGGTCGTGAACATGTGGAAGACGCTATCGCTGACTTCTCTGTCAATGAGACTCGGAAGCAGATGACCTTCATTAACCTTCTCTCTCTCGTTGCGCAGGCTGCTCCGATGCTCGGTCTCTTCGGAACCGTCTTCGGTATGATTAAGGCCTTTGCCACTCTTGCGACGAATAACTCTGCCGATCCAAGCCAGCTTGCGGGATCGATCTCCATCGCTCTCCTGACCACGATGTGGGGACTGATCGTCGCGATCCTTGCTCTCTTCGCCTACTTCTTCTTCAAGAATAAGTTCAATGGTCTTGTCGCTGATTGCCACGGCACTGCAGAGAACCTCATCAATGCTTCCGTGCAGACCGTCAACGCAGACGCACATCTTGCTAAGATTCCTGAAGGGATTGCCGTTTAACCCCACAGGGAGCATCCTTGCTCCCTTCCTTGTTGAACTTCATTCTCCGAATAGAATATGGCTTCTAATAAATTACGCGCTGCAAATGCCGCCTCGGAAGAGGCCGACACTTTAGACATGTCGCCCATGATTGACATGGTCTTCCTGCTCCTTCTTTTCTTCCTCGTTGTTTCGAACCCCAAGACGATCAAGATCGATCCAGACGTCGTTCCGCCGATTGCTTCTGCGGGTAAGACTCCCGAGAGCAAGTATGGAAAAATCGTCGTGAACATTCACGAAGATGGCGGTCTTCGGGCTGAGAATTTTGATAAGGTCTCTCTCGATAGTGACGAAGCGATCGAAGAATACATTAAGAATGAGAAAGAGAAGCATGATGCCATCGGTCATGTTCCTCGTCTTCACATTCGTGGTCACCAAGACTCGGTCTTCAAGTATTGCCGGAAGGTCATTCGTGCCGGAGCGCGTGTCGGAGTTTCCGAGGTCATCTTTGGTGCTTATACCACAGACAAATAACCAACCCACTTTTATAGTCCTATGTCCCGTCGCAAAAAAATGGAGGTGCCTGATGAAGATGAACCAGGTCTCGACATCTCATCTTTGATTGATGTCTGTTTCCTGCTCCTCATCTACTTCTTGGTCACGACCACGATCGTGAAAAAGGAGCAGGACATCAGCATGGCTCTGCCATCTGTCGCTCCTTCTGAGACTCCTCCAGATATTCGTCCGCTTTTTATCAAGTTGGAGGCGAATGGTTACATCTCGACTCGCTCGGATGGAACTCCGGAGCAGCTCGTCGAGTCTGATCCTGATGCTCGTGAGCTCCCCAATCTCGCACCTCTTCTTGAATCTTACAAAAGCGCTGCTGAAGCAACCGACCAAGAACCCCTCGTTCAGGTCTATGTTGAAGCCGATGCTCGTCAACAACGAGTCATCGATGTGCTCAACGCTCTTGCGAAAGTTGAGATCACTAAGGTGACTTTCACTGATCTCATCGATCCTGAGTAAAGCTTCATCTGATCTGCAAACAAACCTAAGATCTATTTTACTCAATCGTTATAACTCCAAGCCTGTCAGTGACATTGTTTCTCAAACAAACTCCCCATTTCCCGTCCTTCGGAAATTGAATTGAGACATTTGGAAACAATCGAGCTGTGGACTTTCACAACTCACCGAGTTGAAAGAGGGCTGCTGGATTCCGGCAGCCTTTTTAAACTCGCTAATCCTCACACACCAAACTTCCCATGACTTCTCACAATAAGTTCACCCAGAAAGCCGCGCTTTATGGTTTCCTTCTCCTTGCGTTGAGCATGATTGCTCCCTTGCACGGTCAGGCAGTCCGCGAATTCCAAAATAAAGGCGTCGCTGCGATGCGAGCTGGTAAATGGGGCGAAGCCCGCGCCATTTGGAAAAAAGCAACTGACCTCTATGATGGCCGAGCCTCCACGCTTTTCGGGCCGAAATTCGGCACCTTCTGGTATAACCAAGGTTTCTGCGAACTCCGTCTTGGCATGTATCCCGAGGCCATGAAGTCCTTCGAGAAATGCTACAAGAAATACCCAAGTGGTAAAGGTGGCGAGAAGGGGAGTGTGAACGTTTACCAGCAGAAAGCGCTTCTTTATTGGGGGCACGCTGCTAAAGGGGCGGAACAGTGGGATGTCGCGATTAAGATGTATAAGAAGTTCCTCGCGGAGCGTGACCGTGTCCGAGATCGCATGGATCCTGGTGTCTACTACATCAATATGGCGATCTGCCACTATAAGCTGCGTAAGATCCCTGAGGGAAATAAGAATTTTGAAACGGCGCTCACGAACAAAGTCCGTTTCAGCACTTCCAATAAGCAGGTCATGCTCGGTTTTCACGCCCTCGTTGAGGCGATCATTGATAAGAATAAGGAGCTAGCGCTTCTCGATTTTATCTCCAAGAACCGTGAGCATATTAAGCTTGATCCCTTCGAGGCTTTTGAATTTGCCCCGCTTTTCATGAAGCTCGCTCTAGATGCTAAGGGTGCAGGAATGATGCGTTCCTCCTTTGAACTTTACGCTCTTGTGCCATCCACTGCTGCGGCTATCGATGACATCAAGGCTCGCCTGAAAATGGTCGGGCGTCATGAGCTCCTCATTCGTGATGGTTCTAAGCTGGTGAAAAAAGAAATCCTCCTCAAAGACATCGAGGCTCTTGAGAAAGCTGAATCTGCTGGTGAGCTGAATGAGATTTATGCCTTCTTAAACACCGCAGTGATGCACGAAGAAGATGGAAATGTCCGCGGTGCCTATGCTGTTTATGAACAGCTCGAAGCATATTTCCCGAAAGCGAAGATTATGCGTGATAAGCGCCCCTTCGCAATGCGTGAGAAAAACCTCTACAATCTCGTCCGCACTTCTTCGGTGATTGGTGAGGTTCTCACGACTGAGAAATACGGGAGCCGCTTTCTCAAGCTCTTCCCGAGGAGTGAGTATGCGGATGAGGTTCGTCGACTCACTCTTTCTAGCCTCTTTTGGGAAGGTGAATACGCGAAGTGTATCGAGGTTGCGGAAGTCATGCTCGAAAAACTTCCTAAGCCATCTGAACAGCACGATATTTGCCTCTTCGTTCTTGGTGGAAGTAAGCACTACACTGCGAAGTTTGACGAAGCACAGCCGCTCCTTGATGAGCATGTGAAAACTTATAAGAAATCAAAGAAGCACCGCCGTCAGGCCGCTCTCTACTTCCAAGCTTCAAATCTCTACCGCCTCCAATATTGGACAAAGTCAGCTGCCCTTCTCGATACCTTCCTCAAAGTTTATCCAGATGCGAGTTCGAATTCTTATCTTCCATTCGCGCTCTTCGATCGTGCGAACTGCCACTTTGCCGAGCAAGAATACGAGCCTGCTCTTACTAAGCTGAATCGTGTTGAAAGTGAATTTTCAGGCTTCTCTGCGTTGGAGTCACTCTTTGCTCTCAAAGGAAACGTCTTAGAAAATACCGAGATGCCTACGGAAGCGATTAACTATTACAAAAAGGCACTCGCGCTTTCAGAGACGAAGGAAAACAACATCGTTGCGGGAGAAGCTCTGCTTTATCTCGTTAACATTCTCGGTCAGGAAAAAATCGACAATAAGCCGAATCCCAACTTGAAGGATGCGATCCCGTTTTATGACCAATTTTGGAATAAGTATTCCGATTCTCCTTATCGTGCACAAGTTGCGGTGACGGGACTTCCTTCGATGCGAGCTGCTGAACGTGCGCCAGAAGCACTAGAGCGCCTTCAAGGTGTGATTGTTGAAATTTCTCAAGTCGAGGGAACTCCAGGACTTGAAGAAGCGATCGGCTCTTACACCGAAGCATACCTCGTCGATCATACTGAAGACGAGCTGAAGAAGCATTATTACAACTTCAAAGGAGTGAAGTCTACAGATCACGCCACACGAGCACTTCTCCGCATTGCCGTCATTCGCGTCTTCGAAGATAGACTCGTTACCGCAACGAAAGAGGACGACATCAACACCATCAGTTCGGCTACGGCGATGATTAAAGTTCTCTTCACCGAGTTGAAGACCGATTTCGATGCGAAGGACCTCTCAAACTATATTCTTGTCAGTGTTGGAGATTTCTTACGGAAAACGAGTTCTCCTCGTGAGGCGATCTCATATTATCAGGAAGCTCTAGCTCGTCCTGATAAGTCTTATCTTTTCCCTGCACTCTTCGGTCTTGCCGACGTTCTTGGGAAAGGAAGTAAGAATGAGCAAGCAACCGCGATTAAGCATCTCGACCGCGTGATTGCCGATAGTGATTCGAACGAAGAAAAAGAGCGTGCGCTCTATCGTATCGTCACCATTGCAGAAGCTTCCGGCGATTATAAGACGACCATTACTCGTGCTCGTCAGTATCTCGATAATAAGAAGAATAAGAAAAACAGCGCCTTCGTTCGTCTCATGATGGGGCAATCCTACGATCAGTCAGGCATGGTCGAAGACGCGATTACACTCTACGGGCAAATCTGGGCAACCTCTCCAGGATACATCCGAGTATCTGCCCCTGCACTAGAGCGTTGGATGGAGCTTCTTTGGGATCGTAACTCAACCGATAAAAAAGGCGTGCAAGATCGTCAGCGCGTATACGAGCTCGGCTGGAAATGGGTCGATAACACGAAGAACTTCACGGAAAAAATGACTCCGGAAGAGGCTGAAATGCGCAACAAAGTTGTCGCTCTCGTCGCCGAATACGAAGCGCATTCAGACACTAAGACGATGGCTGAAATCCTCGAAGAAAAAAGCAACTAAGCGAACCTGAAACTGAACCACCTACTCATCATTACTATGACAAAGTCCATTTTCTCCGCCCTCGCTACTGTTTCTCTCATCAGTCCCGCTGTTGCCCAGCAGGTTAAGGAAAACATCAATACTCCTCAGGTCCTGATCATGACGGAAGACGATTCCTTCAAGGCTTGGATTGTAAACTCTGCAGGACGCGAGCTTCGCTACACCGAGACCGAAAATTCAACGGACTACGTCGATGCTCGAATCTCCTCGGTGAATGTCTACTTCCTAGAGCCATCTGCTTTTGCGGAAGCGATGGGACTCTACCGTAGCCGAAACTACAAAGAGGCTCATACAGCCTTTGCGAAATGTGCAGCGCTCTACGAAAAATTTGAAGAGATTCCTGGGAACTACAGCAGTCTAGCGACATTTTATCAAATGGAGTGCTCACGGAAGCTGGAAGACCTGGCCACTTTAGAGGCTGAAATGGAAAAATTCATCGCCACGCCTCTTCTGAATAATCAGCACAAATTACAGCTTGAGATCAATAAAGTCTTCTGGGATGCCGTTCGCACGAAAGCTTGGGAGCGCCTCATCTCAATTGGTAAAGAGCCTGAGTGGGCTGAGCGCAAGTTAGCCGGTAGCTTACGGGCTCAAGTGAACTACTGCCTGGCTCTTGCCTATGAAGGTGTCAAAGAGCCGATTAGAGCGCTTAATGCATACAACGGGACATTTGTTGCAGATTTCGCTGCATCTGAAGTGCTTACGAGTAAGTCCGCTCTCGCATGTCTCCGTATCTTGAAGGGGCATGAAGACGTCGTTCTTGCGATGAAGCTTTTTGGCACAGATGAATACAGTGAAAATTCCAATGGCGCGTTCTTGCTGCGTGAAGGAGTAGCACTCGTGAAGCTCTGGGATAAGTCTCTCGGTTGTGGTGCTGAACTTCCCGAAGAATACAAAGTTTTCCTCAAATACGATCAGAAGGAAGGTTAGTCATCCTCATTGGCATCACTCCAAATTTTGAGAGCAGTTCCGTGCAAACGGAGCTGCTTTTTTTGGAGTTCTCAATAAACTCGCGGCACGCGCGGCATGATCTGGGTAAAGAGTTCCCAAGATATTGTTCCGGCTTTTTCGGCGAGTTCGGAGATGAGGAGGTCTGCTCCAAAAAGGATCGCCTCGTCGCCGATTTGACAGCTCTCTAAATCGGTGACATCCACGATAATCTGATCCATCGTGACGCGTCCGAGAAGGGGGCACCGCTGGTCTTTAATAAGAACTTCACCACCTTGAATCGCGCGAGCATATCCGTCTCCGTAGCCGATCCCGAGCACCGCTGCTTTGGTGTCACGTTTTAAAACGGTTCGCCCGTATGAAACGCCGTGGCCCTTTGGGAGTTCGTGAATGAGAGAGACACGCGACTTCAGCGTCATCACAGGAGTGAGTTCCTCCTGATATTTGGCTAGCGGAGAAATACCGTAAAGCATGAGTCCTGGACGAACCATATCCGCGGTGTGACTTTGGAAATCGAGAAGCCCCGCCGAGTTACTAAGGTGAATCGTGAGTTTCTGCGCGAATTCTTGCTGAATCTCTTCGGCGAGGCGGTCGAAGGTTTTAAACTGTGTGAGCGTAAAATCGGCATCTTCATCGGCCACGGGTAGGTGCGAGCCAACCCCCGTGAGGTTGATGTTTTGTGAGGCTTTTAATACGGAGATCACATCGCTGATCTGATGAGGTAAAAAACCACCACGCCCCATGCCTGTATCAAGTGCTAGGTGCGCATTAACGGGGCCAAGTTTTTCAAAATGGGTGATTTCATCAAGCGAGCAAAGGCAAGGGGTCCAGCCGCGAGCCACGATTTCCTCTCTCTCGGCTGGTAAAGTTGCGCCGAGAATGTAGGGCGTGATGGATATCCCCCCATCATAGAGCCGGCGTGCCTCTCGGGCATTTGCGACTCCAAAAAATTTCGGTTGCTCGGCTTCCATGGCACGTGCCGTTTCAATCATGCCATGCCCGTAGGCGTCCGCCTTAATCACGATCATGACATCCTTGCCAGGTGCGTGGCGGCGCACGACTTTAAGGTTCCGGCGCATTGCGTCGAAATCGATTTCAGCCCAGGCTCGGGGAGGAGATTTGATCACAAGGAGAAGATAACGTGAATTTAGGGTTTAGAAATCCCGAATTCCTCCGCTAACTTAAGAGAGTGTCAAATTCCGTAAATGATTACGAAACTCTGGGTTTCTTTTACCTCGGTAAAGATTACGACATAAAGACGCGTGAAGTAACCGATAAACTCACGCTTTATGACTCAAAAAACCTCGTGACTCATAGTGTGGTGCTGGGAATGACTGGTTCAGGCAAGACGGGCCTTTGTATGGGCCTCCTTGAGGAAGCGGCGATGGATCACATTCCCGCAATTGTGATTGATCCGAAGGGAGATATAGCGAACCTCATGCTGACACTTCCTGATTTTAAAGGCTCAGATTTCCGTCCATGGATCAACGGGGGCGATGCTCGTAAGAAAGGCTCTTCACCAGATGAGTATGCCGAAAAGACTGCCAAGAGGTGGGGAAAAGGAATCGGGACATGGCATCAATCTCCCGACCGTGTTCGCCAGCTTCAGGATAAGATTGATATTCATCTTTTTCCACCGGGCTCTCAGTCAGGGATTCCGGTTTCCATCCTCAGCTCGCTCGATGCGCCACCGTTTGAAGTGATCGATGATGGCGAGCTCCTCGGCGAGCGCATCGAGTCCACGGTGTCTTCGCTCCTCTCGCTGGTTAGAGTCAATGCTGATCCCATCCAATCACCCGTAGCGATTCTACTGAGTTCCATTTTCCAACACGTCTGGACCGCTGAGCAATCACTAACGCTCGAATCTCTCATTCGTAACATTCAGCGCCCTTCTTTCGATAAAATCGGCGTGATCGACCTCGAGTCATTCCTCCCTGCAAAAGAGCGTCAAAAACTCGCACTCAAGTTCAATAGCCTCCTTGCCTCACTTAGTTTCTCGACTTGGCTTGATGAGCCGCGTAAGGGCGCAGGCTTCGATGAACTTGCGGGTTACGCGATGAATGCTGACAACTACAAGGCGGTAGGGAAAGACTGCGCCGATTGGATTTATCGTAATGAGCGGGTTACTCATTTCCAATCTCCCCTTTATCAGGAATACTCGAAGCCTGATCAATCTGCGGGTGACTTCCGCGCCCGCCTGATGGTGAAAGGTCGTGAAGCGGAGCTTGCGGAAGAAATTGCCGAGCTCGAAGCCAAGTCTGACGTGAATAATACCGAACTCGATACCGAGAAGGTCAAACCCTACAAAAAAGACATCGATGTAAACTCGGTCTCTCTCATTTGGCTTCCTTACAACGAAGATGAGAAAGTCGCATGCTAAGTGGCGTTTAGATGAGCGAGCGTCAAATGGAAGTATTAATTCATTCGATGATCTTTGTTTGATAATCAATTTAAATAAATGAGCAATTTGGAGCACACTGATGACATGAATCTTGTTGGTGCCCGTGAGTGGCGTTCGTTTTGGAGCTTGATTGGTATGCAGACCATGAATGCCTTCAATGACAATTTTGCGAAGTTTCTGCTCATTCCGCTTGGGGTAGCTCTCTACGAGCTAGGTTATGCGTTCAAGGGGGTGGAGCATGCTTTTGCGGTCCTTCTAGTGCTGCCCTTCATTCTCTTCGCCCCTACCGCTGGCTGGCTTGGGGATTGCTTCCCAAAAAACCGTGTCATTCGATGGTCTTCTTGGTTTCAGATTGTGGTGCTGCTGAGCCTCGCGGCTTCGCTTTGGTTTGGTGAGATGAGCGGTAAATCCGCTCCCATGACTGCTTTGATTCTGACCATGCTCGTGTTTTTCGGGCTCGGTTCTCAATCAGCGCTTCTCAGTCCCGCTAAGATGGGGGTAGTGAAGGAACTCGTCGGCTCACGGAAACTCGGCTTTGCCAATGGAGTGATGGAAGGGACTGTTATTCTGGGAATTCTCTTTGGACAAATCATGGGTGGACTTTGGTTCGATCATGGGCTCGCGTCTGAAAAGGGGCCTTGGATGGCAGCGCTTGTTCCCATTCTTTGGATTCTGCTGGGTGCCGTTTTTTCTCTCGCTCTCAGTTACCAAATTCAAGCGACCGAGCCGAAGGGGATGACTAAGTTTTCTGCGGCAGTCGCGTTCCGCCATTTTGGTGATCTTGTTAAACTAAAGTCTCAAAAAGGACTCTGGCGTGCCACCCTTGGGATTACCTTTTTTTGGAGCTTTGGAGGTTTTATCCAGCTCGTGATTATCCAGATTGCAAAAGAGCTCACTGGCGGCGGAGTGGGAATGGGGAGCCTTACCGCTTATCTTTGGTCTTCGGTGGTGGTGGGGATTGTGATTGGGAGTTTACTGGTGAGCTGGGTTACGAAAAATCGGAATGAGCTTGGTCTGGTCGTGGTCGGCGGCGCGATCATGGCGCTAGCATCGATCCTTCTAGCGGTGACTAGTGGAGCGGGGTTTGGCCGTTTTATGGCTTTGGGAACAGTGGGCTTTGGGGGTGCCATGTTTCTCGTTCCACTTAATGCGTATTTGCAAGACGGTGCAGCGGAAGGGGCGCGAGGGCTCGTGATTTCCGCGTCAAATCTCTGTATCAATCTGGGTGGAGCATTGGCAGTTGGGGTGCAGCTTTTCTTGAGCATCATGGGGGTCCCGGTGTGGATACAGTTTCTTTTTATTGCGGTCGCTTGCATTGCGGTGACGGGTTACATCGCGCGACTTCTCCCAAAAGACTTTGTCCGTCTCATCGCTCTGGGGATTTTTAAATCCTTCTACCGTGTCCGGAGGATAGGCGCGGAGCAGATTCCCGAAAAGGGGGGCGTGCTTCTTGTCGCGAATCACCTGAGCTATATCGACGGGATCATCCTCTCGATTGCTTGTCCGCGTTCTATTCGCTTCTTAATGTTCGATACTTGTTTTGATAAACCATGGATCGGAAAATTCGCCCGCCTTTTCGAAATGGTGCCGGTTTCTCCGACCAGGGCGAAGGATGCGATACGGGTTGCCGCAGATGCGCTTCAAGAAGGCTCGGTTGTTTGCATTTTCCCGGAAGGACAGCTCTCTCGTAGCGGTGGCTTAGCTGAGATTAAGCGCGGCTACGAAATGATCGCGCGGAAGTCCGGCGCGCCCGTCATTGCAGCATACATGGATGGCCTCTGGGGATCGATGTGGTCTTTCGAGGGAAGTAAGTTCCTTGGCAAAGGACCTCGCAAAGTTCCCTTCGGCGTAACGGTGGCCTTTAGCGAGCCTCAGACCGAGCGCTTTGATCTTCAGAGTGAGCTTCATCGTTTGTCAGTTGAGACCACTCGTGATCGAGCGGAACAGATGCAGTCAGTCTCTCCTTGTGAGCCAGATTTACTCACCGATCTCCCATGTGGCTGGAGTGAGATGTATGAAAAGGCGTGGTCGGACAAAGAGATAGGCTTCCAGATGCGGGCCAATGCGCTCCAGCTGAGCCAAGTCAATCTTGTGGCGCGGAAAGATCGTGTTCTTTTAGAATGGGATCCAGAAGCGGAAGAATGCGGCGTGCTTGGTATTCTGTGGCCACAGCTCATTGATGCAAAAATCGCTTTTTCGGAAGGCGGACCAGAAGACTTATTATCCATTGCGAGGCGTGAGCGGATTGACCTCGTCCTTCTTCGGAAGCGGAATGATGCCGTAATTTCAAAACTCACTCGACGGGGGATTCGCCATCTCATTCTGGAGGGGACCTCAGATGAAAAAATCCGAACCGCACTCATTCGCCAAGGCAGGGTGATCACCTATTCGATGAATCACCCTGATGCTGAAACGACGACGATGATGTCGCAATTTGGCTGGAAAACGGGGAGTTATGGCAAATTACTCCCTGGGTTTTCGGCTCTTGAAGAAGATGGTGTTTTAAAGGTCAATGGCCCTTCCTTGTCAGAAGCCGAAGCTCTTTCCCAAGTGACTTTGGCCTCAGAATCATTCCTAGAGACCTGATTTGAGAGAGAATCTGCGATGAGAGGTATTTTGGCTAGAACTCTCAAAAATCACCTATTTGTTGACGCGCTGCCGAAAGCGGTATTGGTTCCCGCCATGCAAGAGACCGATAAGGAACCTGAAGTCATCGAGGAAGAACTCCCCTCTACTGAAGAGGTGGCTGAAGAAACCAGTGCAGACGAGACTGAAGAAGCTGCTTCTGAGGCTCCGGAACAAGAAGCTCCGGAAGAGCCGCTCACTCCCGAGGCAGAGGCCGCTAAGTGGAAGGAAGCCGCGATCCGAGCCACTGCTGACCTTGATAATTACCGGAAGCGCATGGCTCGTGAGCGTGCGGAAGATTTACGCTTTGCCCGCTCTGGTCTCATCGAAGAGCTGCTCCCCGTGTTTGATAATTTCTCGATGGGCCTTCAGATGGCCGAGCAGGAGCAGGACTCGATGATTTTTAAAGGGATGGCGATGGTGAAAGGACAGCTTGATGACTTTCTCGCTGCGCAGGGGGTGAAACCAGTGAAAGCCGAGGGCGTTTTCGATCCAAATTTCCATGAGGCAGTCGCGGAAGAAGAAAAAGAAGGCGCTGCGCCTGGTGAAATTCTTTTCGTGAAGCGACAAGGTTACCTCCTCCATGATCGGCTGATCCGCGCTGCGGCAGTGATCGTGGCAAAAGGCCCTGAAGTAGAATCTCAACCTGAGGAGGAAGCATCCTAATGTCTGGAGAACGCGATTACTACGAAGTGCTCGGGGTTTCTCGGGACGCCGATCAACGGGAGATTAAAAAAGCTTATCGCAAGGCTGCGGTGCAGCATCACCCAGATAAAAATCCGGACGATCCCTCTGCTGAGGAGAAGTTTAAAGAGCTCGGTCAGGCTTACGAAGTCCTCGGCGACGAGGATAAGCGTGCGGCATACGATCGCTACGGACACGCAGCCTTCACCCAAGGTGGTGGTGGTGGCGGAAGCCGTGGTGGTTTCCATGATCCGATGGATATTTTCAGTCAAGTCTTCGGCGGCGGAGGTGGCGGAGGAAGTATGTTTGACGACCTCTTCGGTGGTGGTGGCGGGAGACGTCGCGATGCTTCCGGCAAAAAGCGTGGAAGTGACCTTCGTTATGATTTAGAAATCACGCTCGAAGAAGCGGCGGAGGGTGTTGAAAAAGAACTCGAAATCGAGAAGTATGCGAGCTGCAAGCCCTGCTCCGGATCTGGATCAAAGTCCGGAGGAGGTGGTGCGAAGACTTGTGCAACCTGCGGTGGCCGTGGAGCGGTCGCCCGTCAGGCTGGAATTTTCATTCAACAAAGCACCTGCCCAGATTGTCGCGGTGCAGGGCAAGTGATCGCAGACCCATGTGGAAACTGTCGAGGAGAAGGCCGTGCCCAAGCGCCTGAGAGAGTTACTATTCGTATTCCTGCAGGAGTCGATGATGGCACGCGCTTGCGTTCCACTGGGAAAGGCGATGCTGGACTTCGTGGGGGGCCTGCGGGAGATCTTTACGTTTTCCTTCATTTGAAGGATCACGATATTTTCCAGCGTGATGGCGAAGAGCTCTACTGTGAAGTTCCGGTTCCATTCGCGATTGCTGCGTTGGGCGGTGAACTTGAAGTGCCGACGCTCACTGGGGCTGCCACCATTAAGGTTCCTGCGGGAACTCAGGGAGCGACCACTTTCCGCCTGCGTGATCGCGGCATGCCGAGTCTTTCCTCTGGAAGAAAAGGCGCGCTCAATGTCGAAGTTCAGGTTGAAGTCCCCACGAAGCTCAACAAGGAGCAGAAGGAGAAGCTCGCTGAATTTACGGAACTGATTGGTGAAAAGAACTCGCCGATGCAGGAATCGTTTTTTGAGAAAGCGAAGAGATTTTTTGATCTCTAAGTAGCTTACCGATCTCTAGACTTTCCTGTCATGGATCGTTTTTATATCCCCCCCGCTCGTTGGGCAGACTCACTTGCACTATCGGGTGAAGAGGCTCACCACTGCCGACGTGTGATGCGGAAGCAGGTAGGGGATGTCATCGAGATCTTTAATGGTGAAGGTTCTTGGGCGCGTGGAGCGATCACTCATTTGGGGAACGAAGTCGCCATTGAGGTGACCGAATCTGGCGAGACGCCCAAGCCCACTCTTGAAGTTGAACTGGCGGTGGGGATTCCCAAAGGAAAGACCTTTGACCTCGTGATCCAAAAATCAGTCGAATTAGGGGTATTACGAATTCAGCCGCTCATCACTGAGCAGGGAATGGTGCGCTTTGATGGAAAGGATGCGGTTAGGAAAGCTGAAAAATGGAGTCGTCTTGCGCTGGAGGCCTGTAAACAATGTGGCCAGAATTGGCTGCCAGAGGTTTTAGAGACTCAAAATTTTAGCGCCTGGCTGCCGAACCGAGTTCGGGCTGATTTTGAAATCATTTCAGCTCTTACTGAGGAGTCGAAGCCATTACGCGACGTTCTTCCGGAAATTCCCGCCAGTGGTTTTACGCGTGTTTTTGTCGGTCCAGAAGGTGATTTCTCTCCAGCAGAATATGAATTAGCCGCAGAAACATCGATGCATCCAGCAAGTCTGGGCCCTTTGGTTCTTCGAGTTGAAACAGCGGTGATTTACCTTTTGAGTAATATTTTCTGCCAGATTCGGAGCTAGAAATTTTAAACTGTATCGACTGGAGTAAAATGACGTTGTAATTCGTATTGGAAGTCGTAGCATCTCCCATGAAATTCAGGAAGGGGGCTTCCAGAGGTAAAAAACTATTATTAGTTTTCTTGTTATTAAGTTTTGGGCAGCTGCTTGCCTCAGAACTAGCTACGAATCTCGTCGTTAATCGACATTCAAGGAACGATGTGGTGGCATTCTGGCATCACTACTACATGGCCTCAGAAGGTTACGAAGCCCGCTGGGGTGGAGATGTTGATTTTGAAAACTGCACTCTCACCCCTCCATCTGAAGAGTTTACTAAAGATGTGCAACGTCGCGTGAATTATTACCGTGCAATGGCTGGGCTTCCTGGGAATGCACGTTTTGAAGAGCAAGAAGTGTATCGCGAAAATGATG
>JBDNAW010000013.1:0-20312 GCA_039768255.1 Akkermansiaceae bacterium
AGGACGCGCTCGATCCAGTGGATGAGCATTTTCTCGTAGTCGTCCTCGCGTGGATCAGGCATTGACTTGACCACATAAATCGCCATCTGCTTTTGGTAGTCAAACGGACTTCCAATCTTAACTGCCGGAACGTGCTCAGCGCCGACGCGCTCGCGGAAATATTTCAGCTGATCATCACCCGTTCCAAGCGTCGCGCTCGTGGTGATGCAGGTTTTATCCGGACCAAAAAGAAGCGGGCGCAGACGATGCGCAACATCGATGGGCGCAGCATTGAGACTAAAGTTGGTCCCATCATTCCCTCCTTTTTCTACCCAGTAAACGCTATCCTCATCTTCCTGATCGAGGAAGAGCTTCAAGCCACCGTGGAGCTCGCGGAGGCGACGCGCGCCATCCATAAGTTCATTTTTGCGAGTCTCATCCTCGGTGCCTTCTGCGACCTCTTCGATCTTACCCCAGCATTCACGGAGTGGTTCCGCGAGGGTGTTCTCAACAAGTTCGGATTCACGAACGCGACACTCCCGAGACCAATCACTGGCGAAAGTCACGCTCTCACCAACTTCATCAAAAAAGTCATCTGCGACTTCGAGGACGCGTCGCGCAGCATGCATCGCATCAACGGCTCCCGCGTATTTCAATAAGCCTTTTCCAGTCTTGGGATGGTAGAGGCGTTGGAGGTTAAATTTTAATCCGGCATGACTAATGTTGAGCCCGAGCGCTTTCGCCGCGACGGCTTCCAGTGTGTGTGCTTCGTCAAAAATCACGAAGTCATTCGGAACCAAAAAACCGTTCTCTTTTTCGTGCCACTCATCCTCTGGATTCAGTAGTGAAAAAAAGAGGCTGTGATTCACCACCAACACCGTCGCGCTCATCGCACGTTTCCTCGCTTCCTGAAAAAAACAATTCCCTCGTGGCGCACAATTTTTCTGCGTGCAGACATGTGCCTCACTGCAAACCTGAAGCCAGACTTTCGGGGAGGGTTCGAAATCAAGATCACTGCGAGTGCCATCACGAGTCGCCTCCGCCCATTTCCAAATCGCCATCAGCTCCTCACGCTCGGATGAGGTGAACAGATCACCACCACCATCCATCGCACGGCGCAGACGCATCGGGCAAAGATAGTTTCCCCGACCTTTTAAAAGAGCGGCTTCGAATTCGGTATTCAGTAACTTGTGAAGAATCGGAATATCCTTCCCCATTAACTGCTCCTGCAAATTAATGGTGTGCGTTGAAATTACTGCCTTCTTTCCATTACGCAGCGCATATTCTACCGCAGGAATAAGATACGCGAGGGATTTCCCCACCCCTGTTCCCGCTTCGATCACGAGCGACCGCTCACCTTCCAGCGCTTCCGCGACCTCGCCCGCCATCTGCTGCTGCTCCGCGCGGTATTCAAAATCGGGTGACTTCGAGAGCAAGCCAGCCTCACCAAACACCTCACGCATTTCGTCTCCGAACGACCCTCCTCCACCTAACGAAATCACACCCCTTGATTACTCCCTCTCCCGCCCCATGACAACCCGCTTTCCTCAGTGCTGGTTTTTCAACATTTATATTGCAGCTTTTCCAGCACCTGATATCGTCTCCACATGGATCGATTAGAAAAAGGCCAGCTCTCCCGTCGCGAGCGTCAGATTATGGACATTCTTTATCGTCTCTCCGAAGCCACCGCACAGGAAGTCCTCAATGAACTGCCCGATCCCCCGTCCTACTCCGCCGTGCGAGCTCTCCTCGCCACGCTCAAAAATAAAGAAATGGTGAAACACTCCAAACAAGGGCGCCGCTATCTCTATACTCCCGTCATCAATGAAAAGAAGGCCAAGCAAACGGCACTCAAGGGCCTGCTGAACACCTTTTTCCAAGGAAAACCGCAAAACCTCGTCGCGGCTCTGCTCGATCCTTCTGATCAAAAATTGAGTCGCAAGGAGATCAGCGAAATCCGCAAGCTCATCGATTAATGTTCCTCACCTCGCTCCTCTTTTCTCTCCTCACCGCACCGGCATTGTGGGTCATGACTCGGCGCCATCCTGCACGTGATCCGCGAGTCATCGGAGCAGTCCTTTCTCTCCTTATTCTTCTCCCCGCGCTCAGCCTTCTTCCGAAGGTTTCCGTCACCTTACCAAACACCTCGATCAACATCGATTCCACCTCTTGGATTCTCCTCACATGGCTCGCAGGGTTTTCCTTTTTCATCTTAAAAGCCCTCCTCGATCAAGCAGCGATGATCCGTTGGCGTAGTTGCTCGCAGAGCTTCCAAAACACCCGCTTAATTGACGAATGCCACGAGGCTCTTGGCTTTCAAAAAGCCGTTTCAATTCGCCTGCACCCTAGCCTTAACTCCCCCGTTGTCGCCGGCCTCGTCACCCCCACCATTTATCTTCCAGAGTGCTGCGATCAGTGGTCAGAAAAAACCCTTCGCATGGCACTCCTGCACGAGCTTTCACACGTGCAACGCCGCGATCTCTGGATGGCGACTCTCGCCCACCTTGCCTGCCTCCTGCATTGGTTCAACCCAACCGTCTGGTGGATGCGCCGCACCTTTTTAACTCAATGCGAGTTCGCCTGTGACTCCCACCTTTTGAGCCGGGGAGCTGATCCTAAGACCTACGCGCACGCGCTTTGTGATGTTGCCGAGGCCAGCGCTCACCCACAGCTTTCACTCGCGATGGCCGGTCACGTTCCACTCCGTCAGCGCATCCAACACATCGCTGCTCCGCAGACAAAACGCTCGCTTGGTTTCGGCTTCTTTGTCCTCCTGACTTCGGTCTCAGCTGTTGCGATGAGTCTCGTGAAATTCGTTCCCGAGATCCTCCCAGCTTACACGCAAAACGAGATCAATTTGCGCTTCAACGCCTCTCCATTTCCGGGCGACAAATAAAACACTTCTCATTTTTTCTAAGGAATCTTTCGCGACTGGAGTTCCCCCAGTCACACCAATTCCTAAAAAATGATCCACGCACAACTCTCTTCCGAAGCTAGCCGAAGACTTTCCGCCCAACGCCGAAACTCCACAATCACCAGCCTGCTCATCGCATTGCTGCTCTCCGGACTCGTCGTTATCGCCCTCCTCATCATTAGCATCGCGATGCCTCAAGCGAGCTACAAAGGCCCTATTGCTTACTTCGAAAAATCCGAACAGGAAACCCCGACCGAACAGCCGAAGGTCAATATCTCCTTCAACAAAAAACCAACACCTCTCGCTTCCACTGCACACCGAACCATCCCTCCTGCAACACCCTCAGCGGTCGCCATTCCAGAAGTCGAAATTCCTACTTATAACCTCTTCCTCGGAACTGGCGAAGATTTCCCCGGAGCTGGTAATGGTGATGAAATTGACGGCGAAGGGTGGACCGGAACAATTCCCAAGGGGGGCTTACAAAAACGATGCACCAGAAATGATCGCCTTGCCCGCCTTGCCGAAACCGGTGGCATCGCAGACTGCGATGACGCCGTGATTCACTCACTCCGCTGGCTCCAAACTCAACAAAACGCCAACGGCTCTTGGGATAAAAAACATGAAGCCGCAATGACCGGCCTCGCCCTTCTCGCTTACCTCGGTCACTGCGAAACTCCCCTCTCCGAAGAATTCGGCGAGACGGTGATGAACGCCACCATTTACCTCGTCGACCTCGGTCTCAAAAACAACGGCAAGCTCGCCTCCGACTTCAAAGACCACTGGTGCTACGAGCACGCCATCGCCACCTACGCCCTTTGCGAGTGCTACAGCTTTAGCAAAGCCTTCATGTATAATATTCCGGGCCTAGAGGACGTCACTACCCAAGCCGTGCAATGGATCATCAACACCCCAAACGAAGTCGGCGGCTGGAACTACACCTACGATGAAAAGCCGCGCTACGACACCTCCATCAACGCCTGGCACATGCAGGCCCTCAAAGCCGCCATAACCACCGGACTAGAGTTCAACAACATGCGCCGCACCACGCGTGACGCCCTCGACTCGATCATCGCAACCCAGCAATCCCACGGCGGATTCGGCTACAACAAAAACGGTCCCACCGGCTCCAGCAACGGCCACTTCACCCTCACCGGAGCAGGCACCCTTTGCGTCCAACAGCACAAAGGCACCACCCACCACAGCGCCCAAAAAGGAATTCGTTATCTCGCCCAAAATTCCCAATTCACCTTCACTAAAAACGCCAACCTCTACGAGCACTACTACACCTCACAAGCCCTCATCAACCACGGCGGTGAAGAGTGGAAGGCCTATAACACCCAAGTCCGCCAACAGCTCCTCAGAAACCAAGCCAAAGACGGCTCATGGCCCGACCCCGCCGGCAACAAACACGCCCCCAGCCGCATCTACAACACCTGCCTCGCCACCCTCATGCTCGAAGTTTACTACCGCTACCTCCCCGGCACGACGAAGGTTTCGAAGTAAGCTAGCGACTTAAAACTGCATCGCATACACGACACGATAGAACCGGAGAGATGACCTCGTGGGGGGTGGGCGATCACTTCCATCATCGGTAACGGTGAGTTCACCATCCGTGGAAACCGTCATATTCTCCGCGAGGGTCTGCCAATGGCTAAGGTTACTCGTCCACTCGACTTTATGAGTTCTCCCTTTCAATGCCTCAAAACGAATCTCAGCGTCACCATTGGCTAGAATTATCACCATCGTCTTCGGCGCGAGATTCGCGTCCTCCGTTCTCGGGCTAAGTCCGAAAATGTATTCCTGCAAATTTGTCAGGCCATCTTCGTCGTAGTCCCCTGCACCGCCGTGCGTTCCAAAAGGGTTGGTCGGCTGGAGGCCGTTCTTACTTTCCCAGACATCCGGGAGATCATCGTTATCACTATCCGTCAGTGAAGTCGGAGCGGCTCTCACAAGCTCGCTATCTGAAAGAATCACCGAACCACGTTGGTGCGAGGCACGGACATGATGAAGGAAATCAGGATCACCATTGTAGAGATTTGGTAGCATGAAACTGACCGCATGCTCCGCCTCACTCACATCACGTTCGAGCGCGAGTCGTGATGCGGATTGGAGCACCGCATTCTCAGATGACCCGCTCACGCTGCTTCCAATTCTCACACTCACTTCATTGAGGAAATCAACATCACTCATTCCAGCGGTCAGGAGTTCCTTCTTGAAGAAGAATTTCATGAGCCAGCCTTCTTGCCAAATTTCTCCCGGGCCACCGGGGATTCCGATATTCCAGTTTGTCGAGCTTCCGGTGGTCACGGTGCGTGTGAGTGTTTTAAACCAACCGTTTTGATCGCTGAGCGAGTGATTATCCGAAGAGCTCGCTTCTTTGAGACGCACCTCAATATTTGCGGTCCCACTATTTGGGATATCGGTGTAGTCGAAGCGCCATTCTTTGGCCCAGCCACTATCACGCAAACCGGTGCTTACGTTTTGAAGAGTGGCATCAGCCCAAGGAGAACTACCTTCGATATTATGCACGATGCGGAACTGAACCTCAGTCACGCTGTGATCGGTATAAACCACCGAACCGTAGCTATCCCCCGCGACGGTATCACCTTCACGCGGAAACTCGACCACACCATCAGGCAGAGCGGCATCGTAGTAGAAGGTCTGAGTGTGCGTTTTGAAAATGGAAGCTCCATCAGTCCGCTTCACGAAAGATCGAGTACGCAACACATGGAAGCCTTCTTCAAGCCCAGTCTTGCGATCACCGTAGTCATTATGAACGGCGTAGCTCGCGGTAGTGGCATTGAAATTATCGACTTCAAAGACCGTCTCCATGCGCTTGGAAATGGTGATGTCTTGCTCGCTCCACGGGAAGCGATCAGAAGCGACGTTTTGATGACCTCCAATTTTATAACGAACAACGGTCCCCGCAGTCTGAGCAGGAAGAACGGCCGTCCACCAAGTGGTCTGTCCACCACCATCGTCTTCACCATTTCGAGCGAAGGAAAAGTTCACCACTTGGGTGTTCCCTTTCCCAACGCCGGCACTTCCCTCGGGATCGCTTGTGCCATCCGTGGTGTAGTAGAGATGGAGTTGGTCGATTGAGTTTTCATAACCCACCTTCACCGAGACGGTGACCGCTTGGCCAGAAGCGCTTTGCGGAGCCGGGTTGAACTGAAGATTGTTCGATATAGATTGATCCGTAGCTTCCGGATCATGGTAAATCCAAGTCGCAGTATTCGAAGAGGAATTTGGCCCATCGCCATTTCCAATATTCACGCCCGCGGTGCCAATCGTGATTTGGTAGGACTCTGCACCGATGGAACCAATGATGTTTCGGGTCGTATCCTTAGCGGCGAATTTCTCACTCACGCGATGCTTAAAGCTCATTTGCTCATAGCCCTCATAGGTATCCGTGGAACTCTGGAGAACGGAATCACTAGGATCTTTCTGATCATCATTTCTACCAGGGGCAAAGTCGCGGGTATCGTCAAAAGTCGGCCCGATTCCCATCTGAGAGTTAATATCCACCCCACCATTAAGCTTCATCAGGATGTTATCAGTGGTGCCATCGGCCCGAGCAAGGAAGGTCAGATTTGATCCATCCGTAATCCGAGGAATGTTGCGGATGTAGCTCCGATCCGTGTTGTCATTATCCGAAAGACCATCAGGGTTAAAATCAGCATCGCCATCTGGACCATCAGTCCGACGATGCGCCAAGAAGGGAGCGCGAACCCCATTTTGGTAAATCTCAATGGGCTGTTTTTCTCCCGTGATGCCATCATCCCAGACGTTTGGCATTTCTGGGACTCGCCAAGAAAAAGCATAATAACCACCAGATGGAACACCGATAAGGTTACCTCCAAGATCTCGGATTTTGCCTCCCTGCACTTTCGCGTAAAATGGTCCACCAAAGGATGAGTAATTTCGAAGACGCGCTCCTTCTGGGAAGCTCGTGGTGACATCTCCACGCGAATGAAAACCACCTTGGTAATTCCGTGCCATCATCACGTGCAGTGTCGGGCTATTCCAGTTTCCGTTTTTCCGCTCACGAAAATCGTGACGCTCCCAAGCGATGAAATCTTGATCACTCCACCTTCCTTCCTGACTGCCGCGGGCAAAGTCACGGTGAATGTTGAGAACCGAAGTTATGTAGTGATCACCGAACTGACCGAGGAACGGAATGTAAGAAGGCTTCGGGAAGTAATCTGGCTCACCCGCCACGTGATAGCCATCGGTGTATACGATCGGGATCCCCTCTTTCATGAGCATCCAAGAGAGCGCTTGCGGACGATCTCCGCCGAACAGAAACGTATTATCGTGACTCATCACGTAGCTCATCGATTGATTCGCATTCCCCGCGTAATGCCCCCAACCGCCACTATCCATGCCTGTCATGTTGCTACCAACACTGGACTTCACCGCATTCAACATTCCATCGGTCGCGATACGCATCCCTGAATTGAGATACCCCTCGAAACCCGGAGGAGTGCCCAGATGCTCACCGTAAAGAAGGGCATCATCGCGTGACTGATACTCGGTGTTAAAGACGGTATCACGGTGGTTATTCCAATCACTATAACCACGGCTCAAATTAAACTGCTCTTGGATCGCTCCGTTGTAGCCCCAGTTGACGTAGTCCTTGTCAGCACCGTCTTGCTTACCAAAAAAGGAACTCGGCACGTGCTTCACTGCGTCGAGGCGGAAGCCATCAGCATGCGTCTGATCAACAAACCAACGCACCGCACGAAGAAGCATCCCGTTTACATCTTCCGCGACTGGATCGCCCATATTATAAATGCCATCGCCAAAACCCCACTGCGCAGTCTGGCGCATCGGAACCGAGGGATCGATTCCTGTGTCCCTAAATGGTTCCGAGGCTTCACCAACATCGTGCTGACCGTTGCCATTGCTATCCGTAAAATCGAATTCGCCATTCCCTTCTCCGGTGTCTCCAGTGTTAGGAATTCTATCAATACCGAAATCACTGAACGGCTCCTTATCCGCAAAAGGGTGCATCGTGTCACCAGTCTGCGGATTATTCACGCTCAACCCAAGATCAGGATAACGCTCCGTCATTCCGGGGTGGCGCACCCCGGTCCACTTTGGAAAACGATTTCCTTCGAGAAGCCCATTTGCATCGAAGGATTGATTATCACCGTTCTCATTCGCGATGTCCCAAGCAAAGGGATTTCGATTAAGCACTTCCCACTCGTTATTCCAATCCGGCCAATCGGCAAACTTTTGCCACCCCGCGCCATTCCAACCGATGTGAAAATCCTGCGGAACAAAACCGGGAACCGAAGGGAAAAGCTCTCCCGCTTGTGTGCTGGGATCAAGATAACCAGCGTTGTGTGCCATCACATTATCAAAATACACCCGAATTCCAAAACGATGTGCCACCTCCATGAGACGGAGGAGGTCCTGCTTTGAGCCATACTTTGTCGGAAGTGATCCTGACTGATCGATATCGCCAAGATCGAAACGATCATAAGTATCAAAACCCACCGAGAATGCTCCTGCACCTGCTTTAAAAGGTGGAGGTAACCAAAGAGAAGTATATCCAGCTTCAGCGAGCTCAGGCATCCGGGCCGCTACCTCTTTCCAAGGCGTATTGAAATATTGGAGAACCACCTCAGCCCGTGCTGCCCCTGCGCTACACATACACAACAGTAAAAACAGACGGATCAACATCATGGTTAAAGCTAAGGTTCTCATCTTCTCACCTGATGTCAAACCAACCAGATGGGCTACACCGACGCATTAAAACCTCTCAGAAATTTGAGCGCTCCGAAAAAACGACAACATCACCACCACACCCCCCTGAGAATCACGATCTTCTGTCACTTTAAATGATCGATCAGTATCGCTTTGTCAGCTCAGGAAAATCCCTGCGAGTGCAGCGCTCGTTAGATTAGCGAGCGTCGCCGCAAAGACCGCTTTCAGACCAAATTGAGCAATCTCTTTCCGACGATTCGGAGCAAGAACGCCCAGCCCTCCTAAGAGGATCGCGATTGAAGAAAGGTTTGCAAAACCACAAAGCGCAAAGGTCGCAATTCCGGTGGATCGTGAACTCAAGGCCATCCCTTGCATCCCTTCAAATGCCACAAACTCATTCAAAATAATTTTTTGACCAATCAGACTGCCAACTTGCTGAATCTCATTCCCACTCACCCCTAAAAACCAAGCAACCGGAGAAAAAGCCCAACCAAGAATCTGCTCAAAACTCAAATCACCATATCCAAACCAACCACCAACTAGCCCAAGCAGAAGGTTAAGAACCGCAATAAGCCCAATGAATGCTAGGAGCATCGCCCCTACGTTTAATGCGAGCTTTAAACCACTGGATGCACCCAAAGCGGCAGCATCAAAAACGTTAGCAGGTAGATCCTCTTCAGTCTCACTTAAATCAATTCGTCCATCATTAGGAATTTCCGTTTCGGGCTTGATCAATTTCGCGAAAAGCAACCCAGCCGGAGCCGCCATAAAGCAGGCCGCCAAGAGATGGTCCATTCGCGCTCCCATTCCTGCATAACCAGCAAGAACTGACCCTGCAATACTTGCAAGCCCTCCCACCATCACTGCGAAAAGCTCCGATTTTGTCATCCTCGAAAGATACGGCTTCACCACCAGCGGAGCCTCAGTCTGACCGACAAAAATATTCGCAGCAGCTGAGAATGATTCCGTCCGGCTCGTGCCTAAAAGCTTGCGAAGACCACCACCCATGAAGCGAATGATCAGCTGCATGATCTTGAGGTAGTAAAGGACTGCAATCAGAGAGGAAAAAAAGATGATTACAGGAAGAACCTGAAACGCAAAAACAGGCAAAAGTTCTTTGTCTTTGGTAAAATCTCCTAGGACGAAACCAATTCCCTCTTTTCCTGCAAGAAGAAGCTCTTGCACTCCATCAGTCAGAAACTGCAACACTACGTCTCCTGATTCAGTGCCTAAAACCCAAGCTGCAATCAAAACCTGAATTGCAAAAGCACCTCCCACTGTGCGCCAACGAATCGCTTTGCGATTCTCGGAAAAGACAAAGGCAATACCGAGTAAAAGCACAACTCCAAGCACGCTCATCCATCGTTCCATATCACAAGAATCATTCTGAAGTCCTCAGGTGTCGAGACACAAAAAAGCGGCACCTCTTTTCCGAGATGCCGTTTTCGTAAAACTTGATCAATTCTAGAATTGATAATTCAGGTAAAAATTGAACTGAGCGCCTTTGTCAGCAACTGGGTCAGGCGAGTTCATGGGGATCGCGTAATCAACAGCGAGAGGCCCGATTCCTGGAAGATTCATCCGGACACCGAAACCAGCGTCACTGTATATATCTCCAGCACCGAAGTCCCAAGAGTCCGCATTCACAAATCCCATGTCGTAAAAGACCGCTCCGCGAACGGTATCAACAAGTGGAAAAGTGTATTCAAGCGAGGCAAACACGCTCGTCCCACCGCCGTAAACTTCTCCGGTGCCATCTGGGCCATCATCACGTGGCCCGATGTCGCGATACTCGAAACCGCGCAGATCACGCTGACCGCCGAGGAATTCGCGCTCAAAGATTGGGAGATCTCCTACCGCTCCTGCTCCATCATAACCATCAACCACGTTCACCGCTCCACGAAGAGTGAGGATGGTGTCCCAAGCCATATTCCAGTGCTTCGATCCCGCTAGGGAAAAGCTCAGTGTGTCGACATCTCCACCAAGCACACCACCTGCGAGAGTGACGCCAGCTTCGATCTTCTCACCCTTTCGCGGATTTATATTACTATCACGGCTATCGTAAACATATTGGAGTGAGACTGCGCTGCGAAGGAAATCTCCTGCAAAGTTATCATCAAAGAAGCTCTCAGGTGTCTCTGCGGTCACCTCGATATCCTCGATACGATATTCAGCTTTCAAGTAAGCTTTACGACCGATCGGCTTACGTAAGAAAACAGCCGCTCCGACGTTTGTCTGATCATACTCATCCGAAAGAAACAGAAGATCGCGGTAGAAGAGCTCCGTCCCAAGAGCAAGCTTACGCCCCATGAACCATGGCTCAGTGAGGGAAACACGGAGATCCTTACGCTCGGTTCCTGCACGCAGAGTCATGCTAAAACGCTGACCTGCTCCGGTGAAGTTCCACGGATTGAAGAGGTTGAAGTTTTCTTGCTCCAGCGTAACGAAACCAACAATGTTATCCACCGAGCTCAGACCAAGACCAAAGTTAATCGTTCCAGTGCGCTTCTCGCGGACAAGGATGTTGACATCACGGTAACCGGATTGTGAGGAGGAATTCTCAGTAACTTGAACGCTATCAAAGTAGTTCAAGTTCTGGAGGCGACGCTTCGCGGTCTCAAGGTCCACAGAGTTGAAGTTCTCACCAGGCTTCATCGGAAGCTCGCGGCGGATCACGCGATCCTGTGACTTGGTATTTCCATCAATATTAACGCGGCCCACTTTATAAACTCCACCAGGGGTGATGCGATAGAAAATGTTGACCTTCCCTGCAGCAGCTTCACGAACATCTGTCACCACGTTAGCATCCGCATATCCGCGCGAACCATAGTAAGAACGCATCATGCGGATGTCATCACGAACCTTCTTAGAAGAGTAAGGCATGCCAGCGACCAAGGTCAGAGCCGGATTAATTTCTGCCGGAGTGAAGACCTTAATCCCAGGAAAGTTCACTGAGTTGACGATATATTTTGGCCCCTCTTGAACAGGGATAACGAGATCGACACGGCCATCCTTAACGGGAACACGCTTGGGTGATCCGACCTGCGCACGCCAGAAACCCTTGCTTCGGTAGAAGTCTTCGACCTTCTTGAGGTCCTCATCTAGAGCAACGGTATCGATCCGCCCAGACTTCGTGAAAAAAGAGAACAATCCTCTCTGCTTTGTGCTCATCTCTTTTCGAAGGTCAGCATCCTTGAGCGCGTTATTACCTTCAAAACGGATTTTACGAACTTCATTCTTAACTCCCTCTTGAACGAGGAAGACGAGGTCAGCATATCCCGGGCGGTCCGTTGCCTGAAGGCGATGCGCGACGGTGGCATCTGGATAGCCGAAGCCTTGGTAAACCTTCTCGATATTCCGAACTGCTTCGAGAATCTGGCTATCACTGAGAACTTGCCCCACGCTCAACTTAGTATCCTTAGCGAGTTTATTATCCTTGAAAACGGTATTTCCATCAAACCCGAGGCCATTGATCAATGGGCGCGTCACAACCTCAGCGGTAATTTTTACGCCACCTACAACGTTCTCAGCGAAAAACTGCACATCGTCGACAAGGCCACTATTATAGAGCGAGCGGGTATCACCATCGAGCATCGTCTTACTGTAAGGCTTCCCAGGAGCAGTCGCCATGTGGGAGCGGAGACGGGTTTCGTTCACGGTCTTGGTGCCACGATATTGAATCACCACTGAGGTGACTTTTTTCCCATCAAAAGTCTGGACTTCATCGAGGAAATTCTGGGCCGCTAACGGAGCGGGGACGAGAGGCGAGATGGCAGCTGCCAACCCAAGACCGATGGTGAAAAGCGCTCGCGGCGCGGTAAAAGAAAAGGACATCAAGAGAGGATGGTATTTAACTAAAAAGCATTACGCCCCCGCATCTCGGCCCCGTCAAGATCAATAGCTGGCTTGAAACCCCTAGTCCCCCCCCAATCAGCCCCCCTACCTTGAAAAAAATCCCGTCCCCCTCCCCTTGACCTTGCCCGCGATCCTCCCTAGGTTCCGGCCCTTCATCAATTGATCCCGATTTCCTTATGAACATTAGTGTCGAGAAACAACCAAACTGCCTTGCATCCGTGAGTGCAGAGGTTCCTGCCGAAACCGTCGCCAAAGAGCGCGCTCAGATTTTAAAAGCCTTTGTGCGCCAAGCCCGTATTCCAGGCTTCCGCCCAGGAAAAGCCCCTAAAAAGGTAATCGAGAAGCACCATGGTGAAGCGATCACTCAAGAACTGGAGTCCCGCCTTTTCCAATCCGCCTTCCAAGAGGCCGTTAAGAAGAATGAAGACCTCGAGATTCTTAACGTGAAGAATCCTTCCGACGTCACCCACGCCGAAGACGGCACCTTCAGTTTCAAGGCTGAACTCATTCTCGCTCCTACCATTGAGCTTCCTGAGTATAAAGGAATCGAAATCGAAGTTCCCAAGTTCGAAGTTACCGATGAGCAAGTCAACGAAAGCCTTGAGCAACTCCGTATGCGTTTCGCAGACTACGAGGAGATCGAAGACCGTGGCGCTGAAAAAGGTGACCTCGCCGTCATCGACTACACTGCAACTTCCGAAGGCAAGCCCCTCGACGAGATCGCAGGAGAGCAAGCCAAGCCACTTGCCTCAAACGAAGGCTACTGGATTCGCATTGAAGAAGAAGCCTTCTTCCCCGGCTTCACCGATGAACTCATTGGCACCAAGCCTGGTGACAAAAAAGAAATCACAGTCACACTTCCAAACGACTTCCCTCTGGAGGACCTCCGTGAAAAAGAGGCACTCTTCGCTGTCGAGGTAAAGGAAATCAAAAACGAAACTCTTCCTGAGCTAGATGACGAGTTCGCCGGCAAGATCGATCCTGGTAAGACTCTCGAGGAAGTCAAAGCACTCATCCGCGATGACCACGAGATGCGCGGAAAGCGTCAAATCGAAGAGACTAAGATCAACTCCGTCGTGGAAAAACTCGCTACCCTCACCGACTTCGAACTCCCAGATGAATTCGTGAAAGCAGAGACCCAAGGCCAAGCTGATCAGATGGTCCAAGAAGGAATGCAAGCTGGCCTCACTGAAGAGCAGGTCACCGAGACTCAAGACGGACTTTTCGCCGCCGCTGAAGAGCGCGCTAAAAGCAGCCTCAAGACAAATTTCCTTTTGCAGGAGATTGCCAAGGCTGAAAAAATCAACGTTGAGAGCAGCGATGTTCTTCAGCGAGTCACCGCCATGGCAAAGCAAGCGAAGCAACCCGTGAAGAAATACATGAAAGAGCTTCAGAAAAACGGACAGCTCAACAATGTCCGCCAAAACATGGTTCTTAGTAAGACCGTTGATTTTCTGGTAGAGAATGCGAGTATTACCGAAGTTGAACCACAAGCTGAAGAAGCCTAATTAATGACTACTCCTCCCTCAAACTCTGGAAACTCCACTCCGGAGAACAATTACTACATCCCCACCGTCATCGAGAGTGATGGACGCGGGGAACGCGCCTTTGACATCTACTCCCGCCTTCTCAAGGATCGGATTATTTTCATCGGCACCGGAATTGATGATGGCGTCGCCAACTCGGTGATCGCCCAGATGCTCTTCCTCCAGATGCAGGACCCTAAAAAGGACATCCACATTTACATCAACAGCCCTGGTGGCTCCGTCACCGCCGGTCTCGCGATCTATGACACGATGCAGTTCCTCACCTGTGATGTGAACACCTACTGCATCGGCATTTGTGCCTCGATGGGTTCCGTGCTTCTGACTGCCGGAACAAAAGGTAAGCGTTTCGCTCTCCCGAACTCCCACGTCATGATCCACCAAGTCTCTGGTGGAGCACAGGGAACCGCGGCTGACGTCGAGCGCACCGTTGAATTCATGTATTCCTTAAAGCGTCGCCTCAACGACGTCCTCGCCCATCACACCGGCAAATCTGCCAAGCAGGTCGAAAAGGATGCTGACCGCGACAACTACATGTCCGCTGAAGAATCCGTTGCCTACGGTCTTGTCGATAAGGTCCTCGAGAGCAAACAACTCCCTGCAGCTGAGTAGCGTTTGCCCCCTCATTCACGATAAAAAAGCGGTTCCGAAATCATTCGGATCCGCTTTTTTGATGTCTGGGCATGAAGTAAATCAATCAATCCGAACATAAAAAGGCCCCGAAGATTCGGGGCCTTTTGGAAAACTAGAGTGTCGATTATCTTATTCGTTATCTGCGATGTAGCGCTCAGCTTCGATGGCTGCTCCACAGCCTTGTCCGGCGGCGGTGATGGCTTGGCGATAGACGTGGTCTGCCACATCACCTGCGGCGAAGATTCCCGGAGTCTTAGTTCCGGTGCTGTGCGGGTTCTGAAGAATATACCCCCCTTCATCGAGATCGACAAGATCACCGACGAATTGGCTATTCGGGACGTGGCCAATCGCAACGAAGACGCACTTCACCTCAAGCTCGGACTTCTCTCCCGTCTTGAGATTTTCTAAGGTAACCGCACGAACCTCACCTTCGTCATCAGTGAGATACTCGGTGACACCGGAATCCCAGACAGGCTCGATCTTATCATTCGCAAGCGCACGGTCCGCCATGATCTTAGAAGCACGAAGTTCATCACGACGGTGAATGAGATAAACCTTTGAGGCAAATTTCGTCAGGAAGCTCGCTTCTTCACAAGCAGAATCTCCTCCCCCAACGACCGCAACCGGCACATCACGGTAGAACGCTCCGTCACAAGTCGCACAGGAAGTGACTCCGTGACCAATAAGCTTCATCTCGTTCTCAAGACCGAGGTAGCGCGGAGCGGCACCAGTCGCGATGATGATGGTCTGAGTCGAGATCTCCTCCTTGCCATCCGTGGTGATGATAAAGGTGCCATCACTCTGCTTCGCGATTGCAGTGACTTTCTTATATTCAACACGCGCGCCGAACTTCTCAGCTTGCTGCTGCATGCGGCTCATGAGCTCTGGTCCCATGATCCCATCAGGAAAGCCGGGGAAATTTTCCACCTCCGTAGTGGTGGTGAGTTGTCCTCCAAGCTGGGTGCCTGAGAGAACGAGTGGTGTAAGATTCGCGCGCGCGGTATAAATCGCGGAGGTCCAGCCGGCACATCCCGTGCCAATGATTACTACGTGTTCCATGGTTCTTTGATTCTGTAAGAGGACTTTAATTCCTAAAAATTTCTTTAAGCAGGTGCTCCGATCACCTCGGGAGGAAGGGTTCCATCGTTATCCTCAGATTTTTCATCACGGGAGTTTGCCACTTTTTCCTCTTTCTCATCTTCAGGCACTGCAGGAGGAGTTGGCGGAGCAGGTGGATTTTTCATCTCCCCGCTATCAAGTAGGTCTTGGATGTGAGAGGCATCGAGTGTTTCAAACTCCATGAGCGCTTGAGCAATGAGCTCTAGCTGGTCACGACGCTCGCCGAGAAGCTTCTGAGCATGCTTGTAAGAGTCATCGATGAAGTTCTTAATTTCTGCATCAATCTGCTGCGCCGTGGCCTCAGAATAATTTTTAGACTGGCTCATCATGTCACGAGCGAGGAATCCGCCGCTGCCATTGTCGCCATACTCCACCATCCCCATCTTATCGCTCATTCCCCATTCGCAGACCATGCGGCGAGCGAGGCTCGTAGCCATGTGGATGTCACCACTAGCGCCAGAAGCAACGTCATCGAGCATAATTTCTTCCGCCACGCGACCGCCCATGAGGACGACGAGCTGATCGAGCATCTCCTTTCGGTGGTAGCTGAACTTATCTCCTTCAGGAAGGAACATCGTGGAACCGAGAGATGGTCCACGAGGAATGATGGTAACTTTATGAAGAGGATCGGTGTGGTGCAAAATCTCGTTTAGGATTGCGTGCCCCGCTTCGTGATACGCGGTCTTGAGCTTATCTTCTTCACTGAGTGCAAGACTACGGCGCTCACGGCCCCAACGGACCTTATCACGAGCTTCCTCCATCTCTGCTAGAGTGACCGCCTTAATTCCTTTGCGAGCGGCAAGGAGTGCCGATTCGTTAATGAGGTTTGCGAGCTCCGCTCCGGAGAACCCAGGAGTGCCGCGAGCAATGACGCCAAGGTCAACTCCAGCGACCAACTTAATCTTCTTAGCGTGGACTTGGAGAATCTTCTCACGACCATTGACATCAGGAAGAGCTACGGTGACTTGGCGATCAAAGCGGCCTGGACGAAGAAGTGCAGGGTCCAGCACATCAGGACGGTTGGTTGCCGCGATGATGATGACTCCTTCTTGAGTATCAAAGCCATCCATCTCAACGAGAAGTGCGTTCAAGGTCTGCTCTCGCTCATCGTGTCCGCCACCCATTCCGTGACCACGATGACGGCCCACGGCATCGATCTCATCGATGAAGACGAGACAAGGCGCATGCTTCTTCCCCTGTTCGAACATATCGCGCACACGAGAAGCGCCGACACCAACGAACATCTCGACGAAGTCAGAACCCGAAATCGAAAAGAATGGAACGTCCGCCTCACCAGCGATGGCGCGAGCCAGAAGAGTCTTACCCGTTCCCGGAGGGCCTACCATGAGAACACCCTTTGGAATAGTTCCGCCGAGAGATTGAAATTTACGGGGATCACGAAGGAAATCGACGATCTCATGAAGCTCTTCCTTGGCCTCTTGGATACCAGCGACATCGTTGAAGGTCACCTTTCCTTGATCCATCGTGAGAAGCTTGGCTTTGGATTTACCGAAGCTCATGGCACCACGTCCTGCAGACTTCATCTGGTGGCGGAAAAGGAAGAAAATGAGAGCAATGAGAAGAAGAACCGGAAGGAAACTAAAGAGAATTTTTCCGAAAGTATTATCGTCGCGACGAGGCTTCACATTAGAACCAAGGAGAGTCGCGAGTTCATCACGCATGATGAGGCTATCCGTGCTGACCACGAATGATTTTGCTCCCATCGTATCCAAGGCCTCAGAATCGAACCCCTGAGGATCACCTTTCTTTGCGGAAATATAGGCCACATCAGAATCACTCGTCTGAAAAACTGTGATCACCTGATCTGGGCCGAGAACGATCTGGTTATTGTAGAATGCTTTCTTAAAAGAAGAGTAAGTCAGCTCTGAACCTGGAGCTTCAGCGCCCTTCACCCATGAGAGTGATTCTCCAAACATGGTCTCGATTTCCTCTCCGTGCACATCAAGGCGAATCTTAGCCCAGACATCGGAAGCTCCAGACCACTCTTTCACGAGAACTTCTGCAGGGTGATAGTAGCCGCGGATTTCTGCACGCGTTTCCCCTGCGAAGGTAACAACCTGAAGTTCTCCCTTAGGCACCGCATTTTCTCCTGCGGCAGTACGAAGCACACGTCCTTCCATGAAGGCTTGACGGAACTCCGGAAAGGTGAGCTTTGCCTCTCCAGAGTTATTTCCAAAATTAATGGCTCCGTAGATGATCGCCATCGCGATCGTGAAAAGGATAATCACCTTCCAGTTAATCCCACCTTCAGGGGTGGTTGGAGGAGTCTTCTTGGGGGCTTCAGGGCCGGAGTTCTGAGAATCAGACATCAGTTTAGATCGTTTCGGCACGAGAATCTCGTGCCGCTTCCGTGAAAAATAAACGAAGATGAGGAAATGGAAACGCCTTTTTTGTCTTCTTTCTGCTGCGTTTTGCGAAGAATCCGATAAGATCCCTAGCACATGGTCGATATTTTAGAAAAAGCGGGTCATCTCCTCATTTTTCCGCTGTTTTCTTGGCTCACATTGCCCTCATGCACTCAACCCGCTCCGCCCAGTGGGTTTCTTGACCAACCGGCCCGCATGGCAAAATCTGAAACCTCTCCTTTTCAGCGCTCATGGAAAGAACCACTGGTCGATTTTACAATCTTTCGCGAGATCAATATTGCCTCTGTTTCAACCAAAGATACCCGTATTCGTGGATCTAAGCTAGCGAAGTGGCAGTCGGCAGATGGAAATAAAATGCTCGAAAGCGAAGTCGCCTTCAATGCACAGGCACTGAGGAATGCTTATCTTCATTCCTTCAAGACTCTTTACCCAAATCGTTGGAAAATAGTCCCCTCACCAAATACACTTCAGCTTGAACTTCACCTCGTAGAAATCGTCCCCTCTCAACCACTCGTAGAAACAGCCGGATTTTTCATCCGTGGAGCTCGTCTCATGAATCGCCCTTCCATCGCCATCGAAGGGCGATTTCGCGATCCAAGATCGGGCAAAATCATCATGACCTTCGCCGACCGCAGTACCGGAGATATCGCTTTTCTTGATCTTTCAAAACTTCAATCCTACGCCCTCCACCAAAAAGTAATGCGCCAATGGGCTCGTGAAACAGTCATGGCCGTCACCATTGCCAAAGGCACGCAAGTTCCGCAACCTTCACCACTAAAGTTTATCACTTGGTAGCACTCGATGCGCATCGCTCTCCTTCACTATCATCAACATCCCAGCGGGGTGAACCAGATCATCGCTCTACAAGAGCAAGTCCTGACAGCACTCGGACATGAGGTGATTATTCCCCACCTTCCTGAATTGGACTACTCCGAAAAGAGCCTCCTCTCAGGCACTGAGCTTCTTAAAAAAATTGAAGCCGCTCACCCGCAGATTCAACTCTGGATCATTCATAACCCCACTTTGGGAAAAAACGCGACTTACCCTGATTTCATCAAGCAACTTGCAGAAACAGGCACTCCGCTCGTGCTTCAATGTCACGACTTCGCTGAAGACGGGCGCCCTACCAACTATGAGAGGATCTCCAATATTGATCACCTTTACCCTCTTGCTACACATATTCACTACGCCACCATCAACTCCCGCGATGCGCAAATATTAGAAAAGGCAGGAATCCCCAAATCCCAAATTCATTTCCTCCCAAATGCGGTCACTCGTGAGCCGATCCCTTTCTCAAATCCGGACGCTCCGTTTGTCCTTTATCCCGTTCGGGGCATCCGCCGGAAGAATATCGGCGAATTCTGCCTCTGGGCAAAGCACGCAACAGCAAACACCCGCTTTGCCATTGCCAGCCGGCCAGAAAATGCAGAGTGGATCGCGACCTTTGAAGAGTGGCAACATTTCGCCGCTCAGGAAAATCTCCCGATCGACTTCGCCGTTGTCACAGATGAATACCCCTTTGAATTTTGGCTCAAAAAATCCACCCATCTCGCCACCACTTCCATTGCAGAAGGTTTCGGCCTCACCTTTATCGAGCCGCACTTTTTAGGCCGCCCGCTCATCGGGCGAGACCTTCCTGAAATCACAAGAGACTTCACCGCCGAAGGCCTTCCTCTCGACCACCTATACTCTGAAATCTCCGTTCCACTTTCCGCACTCAACCTGACTGAGCTGGAAAAAGATTTCCGCCATCAAATCACCTCCACCTTTTCCTCTTACCAGCAGTCTCTCGATGTCGACACCGCATGGGCCAACTTTATCCAAAACGACACCGTCGACTTCGGAAACCTCCCTGAATCACACCAGCAATCACTGATTCAAAACCACCACTTTCCCGCGCT
Organism: Akkermansiaceae bacterium; assembly: GCA_039768255.1. Lineage (GTDB taxonomy): Bacteria > Verrucomicrobiota > Verrucomicrobiia > Verrucomicrobiales > Akkermansiaceae > SW10. Next base: position 20,048 of record JBDNAW010000013.1, read on the forward strand.
AAAAACTTGGCTCGCAGAATCTCTCTCACAAAATTCAGCGCCCCCTCCTAACACTCAACCTTGGTCCATCGAAAGCTACCAAAACCGCATTGAGAAACTCATTCAACAAGCAAATGAAAGCCCGGTTTCCCCTCTAATTTTCCTCAACAAAGAGCGCCTTCTGACTCAATTTCTCGCTCCTAACCGTTTCCACTTTCTTCGCACCTGATGGCAGATAATCTTCCACTACTCACAGGTATCAAGCACCTTGCCTTTGTCCTTTACG
>JBDNAW010000014.1:0-28927 GCA_039768255.1 Akkermansiaceae bacterium
ATCGACGATTTTTTATGGGTGGGGCATTGGCTGCGTCTTCGCTGCAAGTATTGGGTGAGAAGAAGAAAGAGAACTTGCGACTGGGGTATGATAACTTTGCGGTTCGCGCGATGGGCTGGAAGGCGAAGGCATTGATCGACTATGCGGTGAAGCTCAGGGTTGATACTCTCTTCATTACAGATCTGGATGCCTTTGAGAGTTTAGAGACGAAGCATCTCGAAGAGGTGAAGCGTTATGCGGATGAAAAAGCGATTGAGCTCTTTTTGGGAACGTGGAGTATTTGCCCGAGTTCAGTTTCTTTTAAAGACAAGTGGGGCACGGCTGATGAGCATTTGCAGCTCGGGCTGCGAGCGGCGAAAGCGCTTGGCTCGCCAGTTTTACGAGTCGTTCTAGGAAAAGGCGCGGATCGTGACACTCCTGGTGGCATTGCGGCTCGGATCGATGACACCGTGAAAGTTCTGAAGCGAAACAAAGCCTTAGCGATGGAGCTTGGGGTGAAAATCGCGATGGAGAATCATGCCGGCGATATGCATTCGCTGGAGCTTAAACGCTTGGTCGAGGAAGCAGGACCGAGTTTTGTGGGGGTGAATCTCGACGCCGGAAACGCAGTGTGGACCTTAGAGACCCCGCTGGAGAATTTAGAAAATCTTGGGGAGTATGTGCTCACAACGAGCTTGCGAGATTCTCAGGTTTGGGAGAGCGAGAATGGCGTGACCGTGCAGTGGACCGCGATGGGCGAGGGGATGGTGGATTGGAAAACTTACTTCAAACGCTTTGCGGAATTGTGCCCGAATGCTCCTGTTCAGATCGAGACGATCTCAGGATTTAATCGTGAGCTAAAATTTGAGAAAGAAGAATATTGGAAAAGCTGGCCGCAAGGTAAGCCCGCAGGCCTAGAGGCCTTCCAGAAATGGGCGGCAGTGGGGAAACCGAAAGCGACTTTCAAGGGGAAGTCGAAAGAGGAAACGCAGGCCTATCAGCTTCGTGATATCGAGCGGAGCATTGCCTTCTGTAAGGCAATAGGGCTTGGTCGTAAGGTTTAATCTTGGCTGATCTCGTAGCGCTTGTCCTTCACGATGATAACTGGCGGTCTCTTTTTTTCTTCGAAATGCAGGTAGCCTTCGCGGAGGTTTTTCCAGAATTCGTTCCACTCAGAATTGGCATGTAGGGCCATTTGTTCCTCGGTCATGCGGAAGGGAAAGATGTGAACGCGAAAGAACTCTTGGCCGTTCTTGTGGGCTGAATCGCAGAGGGTGTAAATTTCCTCGATTTTTTCATCGGTCATCGCGAGACAGCCGCTAGAGGCATTCGAGCCGTGAACCATGATGAAAGAGCCGGTGCGATCATGCACGCGGTCGAACTCATTCGGGTAGCCGATGTTGAAAGCGAGGTGGAACCGGCTATGCGGATTCATCATTTGTGGTGGAACTTCGTAAAATCCTTCGGGGACTTGATAGTCACCTTCGGCAAGTTTCGGGCCGAGATTTCCAGAAGCGCCAGCGATGGGGTAGGTGCGAAGAAGAGTGAAGGTCTCTTTTTGATTCTCCTGCACCCAGACCTCTAGCTCGCGTTCTTTTTTGAAAGCGCGAATGAAAACAGGAGCGCCGAGTTGCACCTTCTTTTCAGTAAGTGTTTTTTTGAGAGAGGCTGAGAAGATCTTCGCGGAGATATCAACGCGTTGTTGCCCTTCCGTCGAATTGGCGGACATGGTGTAAAAAATGGCGATTCCCGTGAGGCTTGCGAGTGGAATGAGGCCGATCAGGATCCATTTATGCATCAATGGAGAAGCGGCGTGGTAGCGCTGATCTGTTTCTCCGGAAAAGACTGGTGGTGCTGAGGAGCAGGAGCATCACAGTGCTGGGCTCAGGGGTGGGGTCGGGAACGAGCGCGATGGCAGCGTTAATCTCGGTCTCGTAGGAGCCGGGGTAGCTGTAAATGCTTCCCTGACGAGCTTCCAGAGGATCGTTGGGGGTGCCTGGGCCACCCGGGGTGTCGATGAAATTCCCATCGATTGGCTCGCTGAAAACCGAGAAGGCAATCCCGACAATTTCAAGCTCACCTCCTGAGACGTTAAATAGGGGAGAACCGGAATCCCCAGACTGCACTTGAGCTTCGTGGTTTGTGAAGGTGTTTGCGGTGTCGCTGTTTAAGTTTTGAAAAGTGACGAGCCAATCGAATGAGGCTGAATCAGTTGGGGTGAAGTTGATGGTGTGCTCTGGAGTATTGATTGAAGTAGCCCCAGAATTTACAAAGGACTCAGCTTGATTAGTCCCGACAACCGTTGCGGAGAGGGTTCCCGGCCCGCCAGTAATATGATCGCCACTCATTAAGAGGGTATTTCCGGCAAGTCCAGTATCGGCGAGGTTATTTGCCGCGACCGTGGTCATGCTGTATCGCTTAAGAGAGGCTTCCATCGCGGCCTCGGTGTAGCCGATCCAGAAATCTGTTCCCGGCACCGCAAACCCTCCTGCTACGGTGTAGTTAAAAGTGGGGCTGCCGGGAGAATTTCCTGAGGCGAAGGTGATAGTATCTCCTGTTGTAGGTTTAAAGTGGTTGGCGCTTATGAAATAATTATCTCCGATCAGGGTCGCCCACTCGCGGTGGTGTGAAAACGGGCCGGTATCGGGAGTAGCGCTGACACGGCCTACCCCACTCCAATCATGAGAATTCCCAATAAAGGAGGGATCGTTATCAAAGCGGAGGTTAGTGGCATCAGAATAATTTGCCACAACCACTCCGAGCGCAGGAGTTACTAAAGAGAGAGCGATGAGCAGATTTTTAACCATACGGCAGACACTAGGATAGCTGAGCTGACAATTCAAGCTACCGCTTCTGTGAGATCGTGATTTGACGTGAGGCACTCCCACCGCTTCACTTTCGGCGTGCCGGACGAAGAAAAGAAATCACGCAGGATCGATTGGAAGAAAACCTTCGGCCTCTATCACTATCTGGGAAATTATCGGAAGATCTTCATTCCTTCGCTCATCGCCCTCTTTCTCACGGCGTTTCTTTCGCTGGCATTTCCTTATTTCCTAGGAACGCTCATCGGCAGTCCCTCGGAGTCGCTGAAGAGTGGAATCGATGCCGATCATGTGATGGCGAATATTGACCGTGTGGTTTTAAGCCTCCTCGCGGTGCTCTGTGTGCAGGCCTTCGTCGCTTATTGGCGAGTGCGTGGATTCATTAAAGCGGGAGAAAGCGCGCTCAATGATCTTCGCAAAGATGTCTTTGCGAAGCTTGTGCGGCTCCCGGTGCCATGGTTCATGGAGCGTCGCTCCGGCGAGGTAAATTCACGCTTCGCGGCTGATCTTACGATTTTACAAGAGACCCTGATCACCACTGTGCCGCAGATCGCTCGGCAAACGGTTACCTTCTTAGGTGGGCTCATCATTATCTTCATCATCTCGACGAAGCTCTCCCTTTTCATGCTCGCGATGATTCCGGTCGTTGTTTTGGTCGTCGCCGTGGTGGGGCGAAAAATCCGTGGTTGGTCGAAGACTGCGCAAGATCAGCTCGCGCAGAGTAATATCGTGGTCGAGGAAGCGACGCAGGGAATTGCCGATGTAAAGGCGTATTCCAATGAGGCATTCGAGGAAGAGCGCTACGGAGAAGCGCTCGGTGGATTCTTGGAGACGACCCTTAAAGGGGCGCGGGCGCGGGCCGCTTTCGTGAGCTTTATTATTTTCATCCTCTTCGGGACGATCTCAGTGGTGGTGTGGTTTGGTGCAGGAATGATGGCGCGCGGTGAGATCACGCCGACCCAGTTCACACATTTTATTTTGTTTAGCATCTTTGTGGGGGCGTCCTTGGGATCGCTGCCCGAGATTATGAGTCAGCTTCAAAAAACGCAGGGTGCCACGGAGCGGATCCGCGAAATCTTAGGTGCAAAGCCGGAAGATGATCGTCTCGCTGGTGAGTTTAAACCGACGGGCGCGATGAGTGCGCGAGAATTGGTCTTTGCGTATCCTTCTCGTCCAGAGACGAATGTTTTCGATGGCTTGGGATTTGAAATTTCAGCGGGTGAGCGTGTCGCCCTCGTTGGACCAAGCGGTGCAGGGAAATCGACGCTCTTTTCTTTGTTGCTCGGTTTTTATGAAGGCGATGAGGGTGGGATTTACTTCGATGGTAAACCCGCTTCAGAAATTCCCGTGGTGGATCGCCGTGCAGCAATGGCGGTGGTGCCTCAGGAAGTTCTGCTCTTCGGTGGCACGATTCGTGAAAACATTTCCTACGGAAAACCCGGCGCATCTGATGAAGAAATCATCGACGCCGCGAAAAAGGCAAACGCTCATGAATTCATCGATGCCTTCCCTGAAGGTTACGATGCCAAGGTGGGCCCACGCGGAGTGAAGCTCAGTGGGGGGCAGCGTCAGCGGATTGCGATTGCGCGGGCGGTACTCGCCGATCCTAAAATCCTCCTCCTTGATGAAGCGACGAGTGCCTTAGATTCTGAAAGCGAGCGCCTCGTTCAAGAGGCGCTCGATGAACTGATGAAAGGACGCACCAGCCTCATCATCGCTCACCGCCTCGCGACCGTGAAAAGCGCAGATCGTATCATGGTCCTCAACGATAGGAAAATCGCTGAAATCGGAACGCATGGCGAGCTGATGGACCAGCAGGGCACATATCGCCTGTTGGCAGAAACGCAGCTGCTTTCTTAGGCAAGGAGTTTTCGAAAGCTGGTCTTGCTCGGCATGGCTTGCCGTTCAGAGATTCCTGAAATAGGGATCACTCGGAGACGCGGAGGGTTTTTGCCAATTTTGCTCGCCATGCCTGCAAGGATGGTCAGCGCAATGCCTAAGATGATTCCTGAAATCAATGAATGCCGCTGTGTCCAGTGAGAGGTCCCGTCTTCCTTCCGGATGGTCCAGACAACCCAAATGACCGGAATGATTGTGAGTAAAATAGCACCGTGTCGGATGAATGTCGCAAGCCCGAACCACTGTTCCTCATTTGTATCGTAGTTCAACATCTTGTTGGAAATCATGCCGAAAAACCAAGCGCCCAAGATTCCCATGATTTGTAAGACGCCGAGTGAACTCTGCAGGCGAGGTGCTGAGAAGCGTTGAATCATTTTCGAACCTTATCAGAATATTAGTTTATCTCCAGCTGAGAGTGGGAGGATTGTTTCGCTCTTTCAGAGCTCATCGTTTTCAAGACTGCAATATCCAGCCTTGGACTCGTTCCTCGCTTAGGCTGGGCTGAAGGGTTACGGCCCGTAAGGCCTAGGTTTTCGAGAGGGGTATTTACCGAGAGGAGCAAGATTCTATGCCTCCATTTTCTGGGCTACTTCTTCCGAAAAACCGCGAGGTGTTTGTCCACGGACTTTCCGGGGGCGTCGCTCAATTCGCGTGAATTTGGGTTTACAATTGATCCCACTTGAATCGCGCCCATTTTTTCGAGCGCTTTGGTGGCGAGTTCGTGTTCCTGATCGAAATATGAAGTGATGACAAGAAGCCCGTTTTCATCAAGTCGCTCGAGTGCTTGGTCAAAAATCTCGGTCCACACTGGTTGATCGTTCCAGAAATTTTGATGACGTAAAAAAGCAACATCGGGCGTGCCGACTTCTTGAAGATCAAGCAGGCGATCCCCCCGATGAACGATGAAGTCGGCGGTGCTTCCCTTTTCGAGTTTCTTTTTCCATCGCGAGTTCGCTTGGCCGATTTCCGGAGCCCGGATATCGAGTCCTTGGATGTGAGCGGATTTCGATTTTTCGGCGAGAACTTTGGCCAACACTCCGGTTTCGTCAGCTCGACCGCAGGCCAGATTCAGCAAATCTAAATGCTCTTTTTCTGCTAAATGCGGATCGAGCAGCGCACGCAAATTCCCTTCCAGCGTTGCGAGATCGCGCTGAAGTAGTTCATGGAAGGGAGTGTGAGCCACGGCAAAACGCTAAAATAAAATTCGGTTTTTGAAACATCGGATTTATGATTCCGCCGTGGACCTTCCGATCAGACCTCGCCGCAATCGCAAATCTCCTGGAATTCGTGCGCTCGTTCGCGAGACGACGCTCTCACCTGGCGATTTCATCCTGCCTTTATTTCTCCACGATGGACTGTCAGACGAGCCCATCGAATCGATGCCCGGCTGCACCCGCTGGTCGCTTGATGGCTTGGTGAAGGAGGCGGGCGAGGCCCTTGCGCTGGGAATTCCCGCAGTGGTGCTTTTTCCTGCCATTGATGACTCCCTGAAAACACCGCGAGCGCAAGAGTGCCATAATCCTGAAGGGCTCATTCCGCGTGCAATCAAAGCTCTCAAATCAGCCCACCCCGATCTCATGGTGATGACGGATGTCGCGCTCGATCCTTACAATTCGGATGGGCACGATGGTATCGTTGTGGAAGGTGAAATTATCAACGACGAAACCGTTCACGCGCTCTGTCGCCAAGCGGTTAGTCACGCCGAAGCTGGAGCGGATGTTATTTCACCCAGTGATATGATGGACGGTCGGGTTGCGGCAATCCGCGAAGCGCTCGACGATCACGGCCACGAGCTGGTCTCGATCTGCAGCTACACTGCAAAATACGCCTCCGCCTTTTACGGCCCCTTCCGTGGCGCGCTCGGCTCTGCTCCGAAATCCGGAGATAAGAAGACTTACCAAATGGACCCCGCGAATAAGCGTGAAGCAGTCCGCGAACTCCTTCTCGATGAAGAAGAGGGGGCCGATATCGTCATGGTGAAGCCTGCCGGACCTTACCTCGATATCATTTCCGAACTCCGCGAGCACACCACGCTGCCCATCGCCGCTTATCAAGTCAGCGGGGAATACCTCATGATCAAGAGCGCCGCGAAAGACGGCTGGCTCCATGAAGAAGCTGTCATGATGGAAAGCCTCCTCGGCATCAAACGCGCCGGAGCAGACGTGATTTTGACGTATTTTGCCAAAGACGCCGCGCGCCTCCTACAGGACTAGGGAAAAGCCGTTTTTTCCGAGCTTTCTTTCCGCCGCCTGCAAGAGAGAATCCTTCTCAGCCGTAACGGTTTTCTCATGAGCGATGATAAAGAAGCGGTGCAGAAGCTGCACCAGAGCTACCAGCGGATGAAAGAAGAGCTGTCTCACGTGATTGTGGGGCAGGAGCAAGTGGTTGAGCAGGTGCTCATGGCGATGTTTTGTCGCGGTCATGCCCTTCTCGTGGGTGTTCCGGGTTTGGCAAAAACGCTTCTCGTTTCAACCGTTGCGGAGGCGCTGCACCTGCAATATCAGCGGGTGCAGTTTACTCCCGATCTTATGCCGGCAGACATCACCGGAACGGATGTGCTCGAAGTCGATCCCGAGACCGGACAACGCGGGTTCCGTTTTGTGAATGGGCCTCTTTTTGGAAACATGATTCTCGCCGATGAGATCAACCGGACTCCACCCAAAACCCAAGCGGCTCTTCTCGAGGCGATGCAGGAACACCAGGTCACGGTGGGGGAGCGCACACTCAAGTTGCCGGAGCCATTTTTCGTCCTTGCGACCCAAAACCCGATCGAGCAGGAAGGCACGTATCCGCTTCCGGAAGCACAGCTTGATCGATTCCTTTTCAGCATCGTGCTTGATTATCCGAGTGCCGAAGAAGAGCGTGAAATTATCCGCCGCGTCACGAGTCCAACCGAAGCCAGCGTTTCTGCGCTCATGACGGGTGAGGAAATTATCGCGATGCAAGAAGTGGTAAAGCGCGTTCCGGTTGGTGACCATGTTATCGACTTCGCCGCGAAGCTTGCTCGTGCCACTCGCCCCGGCACTGACGAAGCTCCGGAATTTGTGAAAGAGATGGTCGGTTGGGGGGCTGGCCCTCGTGCGGGGATCGCACTCATTTCTGCTGCTAAAGCGCACGCTGTTTTAAAAGGTCGGATGCACGCAACCACGGGTGATGTCGCGGCGGTGGCTTATCCCGTTCTGCGCCATCGTGTTCTCACCACTTTCAATGCGGAAGCGGCGGGAGTGCAAAGCGATGACATCATTCGCCGTCTTCTCGAAGAGATCGGCGCGAGCGAGGATGATCTTAAAATTTAGCGGATGCCTGATCAGCTCAAAATGCCCGACTGCATGCGCCTCCTGACCCCGGAGGTGATGGCGGTGATGAAGCGGCTGGAATGGCTCGCGCGTCGGCGCATGCAGGGAACGCTGACCGGCCGCCACACGAGTCCGGACAAAGGAGTTTCGGTGGAATTTGCGGAGCACCGAGAATATGCCATGGGTGATGATCCTCGGAATCTCGACTGGCGCGTAATGGCGAAAAGCGATCGCAATGTGGTGAAACAGTTCATTCAGGAGACGAATCTGCGCATCACCATCGTGGTCGATACTTCGGGGTCGATGGCTTTCCAAGGGGAGCAATCTGCCCAGTCAAAATTTCAATATGCTCAAGAACTTGCGGCTGCACTGGCGTATCTCTACATCAAGCAAGGCGATGCCGCTGGGCTGGTAACCTTTGATCACGAAGTCCGCACGCTCATGCGCGCCGAAAGCCGCCCGAGTCAGGTGCGTCGGATTTGTGAGGTCCTCCATAAAAGCGAACCCGGTAAGGAAACTGGGGTCGGCGGAGTGCTGCACGAAGTGGCCGAGCGAGTGCCTCAGCGTGGGCTCGTCGTCCTGATCAGTGATCTCTTTGATGACCCCCAAAAGATTGTCGAAGCACTCCACCATTTTGATTTCCGCCAGCATGAACTCATCGTTTTTCATGTTCTTGCCGAAGAAGAACTGAGCTTTCCGTTTCGTTCTTTCCAACGCTTTCGTGATCTCGAAGACGTCGAAGAGATGCTCCGCATTGATCCCCAAGCGGTTCGCGCGGCTTATCTCGAAAAGCTTCGCGAGTTCATCTCTACCATCGAATCAGTCTGTGGAAATATCCGCGCTGACTACGTCCCCGTCACCACCAAGGTGCCTCTTGCTGAAACCCTCACCCGCTACCTCGGCTCGCGACGTTCCTGACGATGCTCTTTTTTAATCCATGGCTGCTTCTTGGTCTGGCCGGTGTTTTGATTCCGGTAATCTTGCACCTGATTCGGAGTCAGACGGCGAAGCCTTACGATTGGGGTGCGATGCGTTTTTTGATGGATACGGTCGTCACACGCCGCAAGCGCATGGAATGGGAGGACCTCCTTCTGATGGTCACGCGCTGTCTCCTCTTGGCTCTTCTCGCGCTCGCCTTAGCGCGGCCATTTTCTCCGCCCGATTCTCAAGTGCCGTGGCTTTTTTTACTGCCGCTTGTTCTTCTTGGAGTCGCGGCATTCGGTGGGTCATTCGTGCTTTCACAAAAGAAGCCGCGCTGGCTTGCTCGAATTTTTGGTTTCCTTTTTATCCTCGGAGCGGCTGCCACCATTTGGTTTGAAAAGCAGTGGAACCTCAAGCGCTTCCAGCTCAGTGGACGTCGTGATGTTGCTCTTGTGATCGATGCTTCTACCTCGATGTCGCTCATTACAAATGGTCAGAGTTCGTTCGAACGTTCAGTGGCTGAGGCCAGAGAGATCGTCAAAAACTCTCCTCGCGGAACGGCCTTTTCCATTGTGCTCGGTGGTCCTGCTCCAGAGTTAAAAACGGCCACACCGCTGACGCATCGTGCCGATGTTTTGGAGGTGCTTGATTCGCTTGAGCCCGTCGGCGGGCCCTTCCGCGCCCATGAAGCACTCGGCGTTGCCACGCTCACACTTGCTGAAGGCAGTGGGGCGTCTAAAGATCTCATCGTTTTCAGCGATCAACAACGTTTCGGCTGGCGGCTCGAAAGCCCCGCCGCTTGGGAGAACCTTGGCGATGTCTGGGAAGGCCTTCCCGCAAAGCCTCGACTCCTTCTCCGCTCCCAGCCCGCGCCGCAGGGACTTCGAAATGTCGCACTGACTCGGGTTGAGACCTCGCGTGAAGTGGTCGGGATGGACCGCGAGATCACCTTGCGCCTTCCGATTGAGAACACCGGAAATGAAGTGGTCACGCCCGGTTTGGTTCGGCTCAAGATTGATGAAAAAGTGATCGGCGAAAAAGGGGTGGGCCAACTTGCACCCGGCGAAACCGAAGTCATCGAATTTCGTCACCGATTCGAAACCATCGGCCCGAAGGTGCTCACCGCATCTCTTGAAGGGGGAGATGATCTTCCTGGAGATGACCAAACTGAGCGAGTTGTTTGGGTGAAGAAATCTCTCCCCGTCCTTCTTGTCGAAGGGAATCCGACGGGTGAATTCTTCGACCGCGCCGCATCATATCTCGGTCTTGCTCTTTTGCCCGATCCCACTTCTGAAGACCCCGTATTTATGGAACCGCAGATGGTTGACGCAGTCACCATTTCATCACTCGATCTCACGACCGCTTCCGTTGTGGTTCTCGCTGATGTTCCGCGTCTTCCAAAATCAGCAGCGTCTAAAATCTCTGAGTTCGTCCTCAAGGGCGGCGGTCTCTGGATCATCTCAGGGCCGAAAAATTCCCCTTCTTTTTACAACGCCTGGAGCGGAGGTGATGGCGACATTCTGCCGATTGATCTTGCCGAGATGATGATCCCGGAAAATGGAGTGCGCGTGGCCCCCGGAAGTATCGATCATCCGATGCTGCGTCTTTTCAAAGGCCGCGCCGGAGAAGATCTCAATGAAGGCCTCCTTGAGTCTTATCGCGCAAGCCAAGACCTTCGCTCCGGTTCTCGAATCGTGGCGAATTTTGAAAATGGGGAACCATTCCTAATCTCACGTGAATATGGTCGTGGGCGCGTTCTCCTCTCGACTGGTGGTCTCGATGCCCGGATGGGGAATCTTCCTGCGCGTCCCAGCTTTGTTCCGCTCGTTCACGAACTCACCACTTGGCTTGCGGGCGGGCAGGGGATTGAGCTCAATGTTGAAGCTGCTTGGAGCCCAACGCTGGCCCTTTCTGGCGGGGGAGGCTTACGCGGGAAATATTTCCGGGGGAAGAAATCGAAAGAGACCGTAGAGATCGACCGCATTGATCCGGTTCTCGATTTTAACTGGGGAGACAAAAGCCCAGACAAAAGAATCCCACGTGATCAATTCCGAATCTCCTGGGAAGGCTCATTCTTCCCGCCCGTCGATGGGGACTACGTTTTCGAAGCAGAAGCCGATGACGTCTTCACGCTTTGGCTGAATGACGACCGCGTCCTCGAAGCCAACAACGGAATTGCCACGTCGAAGAAGGTCACCTTAAAAGCCGGTAAGAAAATCTCCGTCCGAGCTGATTTCCTAGAAGAATGGGGCAAGGCTCACATGACTCTGCGCTGGAAGAAGCCGAACGGCCCGATGGAACTTATCCCAGCCTCCGCGTTCATTTCTCTGACGGGAAGCGATGATGAGATGGTCCTCGCGGAAAGCGAAGCGAATGATCCGCGCGGAGACAAACGTCTCGTGCAAGCCCGCCAAGGCCGACGTGGCCGTGCTCTCGCGGTTGAAGGTTCCGCGCTTCCGGGTGAGTATCGCGTGCAAATTCCGGACGGCTTTGAAGATCAATTTGAAGAGCTCCAAAACGTGCCACTCGTCGTGAAACGCGCGACCGATGAAAGCCGCTTCGAGGCGCTGAATGAAGACGATCGCTCGCTGATCCGCCGAGAAGTCGATCTCATCGAGCTAACTTCTGGTAACGACCTCCTCGCCATTTTGAGGGGCGAAGGCTTTGGACGTGAGATTTGGAAAATCCTCCTCCTCGCAGCGGTCGCTCTCTTTTTCCTTGAGAGCATTCTCGCGCGTTGGGTCTCGAAATCCCGGAAAGCGGGTGAAGATGTGCGCGTGGATTTTGAAAATCGTGGCAATGCATCCGCGGGTTTTGTTGATGCTCTCTCGCAGGTGAAAGGAGGTTCGAAATGATCTCTGGAATTCGCATCGCTCTGATTTTTCTCGCCAGCTGGGGATTGGTCCATCTCCTTGGAAAATGGTTCGAGCTTTCAAGCCTCTGGCCCGTCTGGGTCATCCCGCTCTGCCTCGCGCTCGGGTGCGAGTTCATGATCCGAACGTATCGTTACGAACGAGAAGCGGTCAGCCCCTTACGTGGTCGCTGGTTGATCGGGCTCCGTCTTACTTGCCTTGCGCTCTTGGCGTGGATTCTTCTCGAGCCGGTTTGGAGCCGAGTCGAAGAACGTGAAATTCAGCGCGAGCTAGTTGTCCTAATGGATTCCTCGGCCTCAATGAACCTCATCGATGATGGCCAAACCTCCACTCGTCTTGCTCTAGCGCAAGCGGTCTTGGAACAGTCTAATCTCAAAGCAGACCTTGAAGGAAAGATTACAATCCGTGAGGTCCGCGCCGCCCGTCGCGCTCTGGAGTCTGGTGATGAGGCTGTCGAAGGTTGGGATCAAGCGACTGATCTTGCGGGTGCGCTCAGCCAAGTGCTTGAGCAAGTTCCGCCTGACCAACTTGCAGGCCTCGTGATGCTGAGTGATGGTCGTCACAATCGGCCCGGTAGTGTGGAAGATGTCGCTCGCCGTTTCGGGATTCTTGATGCTCCGATTGCGATTATTCCTGCCGGTTCGGTCACACCGCCCAAGGATGCCGCCATTATCAGCGTCCGCGCACCGGACTCTGTTTACCTCGGCGATCGCATGCGCGTTTCGGCGAAACTCAAATTTGATGGATACCGTGGTCAGCGAGCCAAGGTCACGCTCTGCGCGGGCGATCAAAAACTTGACGAGCAGGAAATCGCGATCCCACAAAATTCCTATCGCGAGGAAGTCCGCTTCCGCCACGTCCCCGAGGACGGTGGTATTGGAAAATATCGTATTGAACTCGAAGCTCTCGAAGGTGAGCGCTTCGATAACAACAATGCTTGGGATTTTCAAACGGTGGTTACCGATTCCCGAACCAATGTGCTCCTAATCGATTCCACCCCGCGCTGGGAATTCCGCTACCTGCGCAATCTTTTCTACGGCCGTGATCAATCGATTCACCTTCAGTCCGTCCTGCTCGAACCCGATCGCATCATCGGTCAGGACACGGTTCAGGTTCCGGCCTCAGCTAGCCGCCCCTTCGGCGATACCAAGGCCACGGCACTTCCCGAAAATGAGGATGAGTGGCGGAAGTTTGATGTCATCATCATTGGCGACGTCTCCCCGGAAGTCCTCGGCGAAAAAGAATGGGAGATCCTCAATCGCTGTGTCCGTGATCGTGCAGCCCTCCTCGTAATGATCGCCGGACCGCGCTCCATGCCGCATGCCTTTGGTGGCACCGCCGAGTCCCTCATTCCCGTCAACTACCAGCAATCACGTCGCAACTACTTCGGCGGGAAAGAAAAGTTTTGTCTCAAGCTCACCAGTTTGGGGCGTAGTCATTCCGTAACGAGCCAAGTGGAAGGGCAGCTCAGCAATGAAGCGGTTTGGTCTGACTTCCCCATCATCCGCTGGCGTCACCCGATCGATGGCGTGAAAGACGGTTCGGAAGTTCTTCTCTACGCCGGAGGAGAAGAGCAGAAAAAGCGCGTTGTAAAATCAGCCGACGACCTCCAAGCCGCCCTCGTAGATTTGTCGAATCGTCGAAAGAACGAAGATGAAAACGCACTTCTCGTCACGCGCCAGACCGGAAATGGAAAAGTGGCGATGCTGCTCACCGACCGCACTTGGCGTCTTCGTGAAGGAGTGGGGGATGTTTACCATCACCGCTTTTGGGGGCAACTTGTCCGTTGGGGAGCCGGTCCAAATCTCCGTTCTGGCTCGGAAACCTCCCGACTGGGCACTGATCAACTGACCTACACCGGAGATGATCGCGTCACCATTCTCGCCCGCTTGCAGGAAGAAAATCTTGCTCCTATTAATGACGAAAACCTCCGCGCCGAAGTTCTCCGCGATGGCCAACGGGTCGGCGTTTATCCGATGAGGTATCGCGAAGGATCCAACGGCCTCCATGAAAGCCAAGCTGGGCCTTTCCGTGATTCTGGCACTTATCAAGTGAAGCTGCTCAGCGAGGACCTTGAAGAGGAAATCACTACCGGTTTCCGAGTTGTCGGTTCCCTGAGCGCCATTGAGCTTGCCGAGACTACCCTCAATCTTCCGCTCCTTGAAAACATCAGCCAGCTCTCCGGCGGAAAAATCGTCGAGCAAGCTTCGCCAATTTCAGAGCTCTTCCTCACCCGCGACGATACCCAAGAAGAACTCCGTGAAACCACTCTCTGGGATCGCTGGTTCCTCCTCTTCGCCCTCATCGCTCTTCTGACTATCGAGTGGGTCCTTCGCCGCCGAGGTGGGCTCTCCTAAAGAGATATTCGAAAATACCTCTACGAGATCAAATGGCTTAAAATCCCTTCCGAGCCGTCTTCGATCATATCAGCGACCAGCTCGAAGCCTTCATTTCCTCCGTAGTAGGGATCAGGAACTTCTTTTTCTTCATGCTCGGTGCAGAAATGAGTGAAACGCTGAACCTTAGTGCGATGCGTATCAGTTTTGGCGAGCTCGATGATGTTGGCGTAATTTTCTTCGTCCATCGTGAGGATGAGGTCAAATTCTTCAAAATCCCGGAGGCGGAACTGGCGTGCGGTTCCGGTGACCTCATAGCCGCGCGTTCGAATAGTCTTAGACATCCGCGCGTCTGGAGCATTTCCGGTGTGGTAGCCGATCGTTCCTGCGGAATCACAATGGATCCAGTCCGAGAGGCCGGCCTTTTGGACGAAGTGGCGGAAGACGTTTTCTCCTGCGGGGGAGCGGCAGATATTTCCCATGCAGACAAAAAGAACGTTGGTGTGTTTCATGGCTGGGAATTTAAGGGGAATGTCCTCTTATTGACAGCGCGAAGCTCTTTAGGCATTGATCAAGTGTGCAAGAGGTTGTTCTAGAACTTTCCGGTATTCGCAAAACCTACCGCGGAGGGGTAGCGGCACTGAAGGGTGTCGACCTCAGCGTGCCACGCGGATGTATCTATGGACTCCTTGGGCCGAATGGCGCGGGGAAATCGACGCTTGTAAAAATCCTTACGACCTTGATTCGTCCGAGTGGTGGAGAGGGGACGATGCTGGGCTTTCCAATTGGGAATCGTGAAGCCCTTAGGCGGGTTGGCCTTTTACCGGAGCATGCGCGCTTTCCTGATTACCTCACGGGGCGGCAAGTGATCGAATTTTCCGCCGGATTGAATGGAATGTCCGCTAAGTTTGCGGCGGGGCGCATTGATGAGCTATTGGAAAAAGTTGGGATGTCCGCTGATCAGAATCGTAAGATCAAAGGTTACTCGAAGGGGATGAAGCAGCGGATCGGGATTGCTCAAGCACTGGTAAATGATCCTGAAATGATCTTTTTAGATGAGCCGACGGATGGAGTTGACCCCGCTGGCAGATACGATATCCGTGAGCTGATCCGTGGATTACGTGATGAAGGGAAGACCGTTTTTATCAATACGCACCTTTTACCTGAGCTCGAGCCGGTGGTGGATCGTGTCGCGATTCTTTCCCAGGGCCAACTTTTGGGAGAAGGTCCGCTGGAAAGTCTGCGGACCGAAGAGGTGACTTACACCATTGAATTTGAAGGGACGCTTCCTCCTGATGCTCTTAGCGGTCATGGCTTGAGGATTGAACCGGGTCGCATCGTGATGAAGGCCGAGAAGGCTGCTGAAGTGCAACCCTTGATAGATCATCTGAGGTCGAAAGAGCTTGTCATTTCTTCGGTTCAGCGGAACCAACAGTCACTAGAAGAGCTTTTCCTCGGACTGGTGGCACAGTCGCAACCCATACCTCCACCACTGGGATGATTTCATTTTTAAGTATTCTGCACGATTCGTTTCGCATGTTGAAAAGTAGTGTGATTTTTTGGATCACCTTGGGCTTATCTGGCTTAGTCGCGGTTCTGTTCCTTGCTCTTGGCTTCGATGAAAACGGGATGACCTACTTTGGCTTTAGCGTGTTTGAGGAAAAGGCCCTAGCGAAGGGGACCATCGGAGCGGAGATGATGTATAAGACGGTTTTCAGCTACTTTGTGGTCGGTGGGTGGTTATCATGGGCGGCCCTTATTCTCGCCCTGATTTCCTGCGCCTCGATTTATCCGCAGATGATGGAGGAAGGGAGTTCTGGAATGTTACTGACGAAGCACCCTGGGAGAGGGCTCGTTTTTTTGGCGAAATTCGTCGGTGGTCTGCTCTTTATGTTGGTGCAGGTGGTGCTCTTTGTGGGGATCGTTTTCTTTGCGATGTATTGGCGATTGGGGAGCTGGAACCCGGAAATTTTTTGGTTTATTCCGGCTACGGTTTTGGTCTTTGCCTTTCTCAATTCTTTTTCCATTTTCATTGCCGTTTGGACGAGATCGGCATTGGTTGCGATTCTTCTCCCACTCCTGCTCTGGGTCGTGAGCTTTGCCGTCGAGCAGTTCGAACAAAGCGCCTTCACCTCCGTGGTCGCTCGACAAGAAATGATCGAGGAAATAGGAGAGTCTCCCGAGCTTCTTGAACTTTTGAAAGGCGACCGTGAATGGCATCGCAAATTAAAGTTGGCGTATGCCTTTTTTCCTAAAATCACTCCTGTGATTGCCGAGGCGAGTAAGGTCCAGAAGCTCAAATCCGAAGAGACTGGCTTGCTTCCGATCGAGGATAAGCCTGAAATCAATGAGAAGGACGAAGAGCTGACTGAAGAGGAAAGAGCAGAAAAAAAGCTTCAAGAAGAGATGGAGCAAGGGTTTCTTGAAGGCTTAGAAAAAGAAGCGAAACGCGGACAAACGATCGCAGAACGTCATTCTGCATCCTATACGCTAGGCACGTCATTCCTATTCTCTTTTGTGATGCTTGGGATAGCCGGATGGATTTTCTGCCGACGGGACTTTTAATGGAGCCTTGTGTCATGATGAGTCCAGTGAGATGTTTCTAATATGAGATCGTTGGCGGTATTATTCGCAACCACCCTTTTAGGCTTTTCCGTTAAGCCGCAGGAGGTGGTGATGGAGATCTTAGAAAAAGCGGAAAAAGGAGAGGTGCGATCTGGAAAACTCGAAGAGCTGGGGATATCACCTCATGTCGGACACCGGCGCAGGGCGATCATCGGAGGATACTGGAACACTTTACGAGATTGGATGCGTTCGGAGGACGTGGAATTCGAATTTGCGGAAGCAAAAGAAGATGGTGATCTCGCGGCCGTGGTCGTGAATGCGCGCTCTAAGAAGGGGCCAGACCATGCTCGTTCCCTGAGCTTTGGCCTCAAAAAATTTGGAGGTGACTGGAAAGTGACTCCGGTTCCGGGGCAGTTTCGTAATTCTGGATTGGGTTTTGATGATGCGGTCATCTCGCGTGCCCATGTTCTCGAGCAATGGATGACTGTGCGACAGGCGAGTGCCTTATTTCATTTTCGTGAGGCCGAACTCGCAAGCTATCTCAACACGCTGACGGAGAAAGTTGATCCGAAGATTTTACGCGAAGCAAAGGCTTTTGAGGCGTTTCATCATTTCCAAAATGCCATCAAAGAAGGTGATGCTGATCAAGTTCTTGTCTGGCTGGGGATGCTCGAGCGTTCCGTTGAGGATCAACGGAATTGGGAGCGGATTTCTATGGCTGTAAAAGATGGCCTGGAAGGAAAAGATCGTAGGGATGTCTGGCGTCTTTTGCTCGATTCGGAAGTCATCAAGATGGACGTTGAACGGACTTCGTCAGATGACTCGGCTTCGATTCTTTACGGATATATTTCTCCGTATGAAGTGGGGTCGAGACGAGAAAAGACGCGGGTCATTCGGTTTCATCTCGAGAATACTCGAGCCGGCTGGCGGGTCATCTTGCCGGCTTTTTTTGAGTATGCGAATACGGACTCTAGTGAGCATCGATCTGCACACCGAGAAGAGTATGATTACAGCGATGAGAAATTCGTGAGTAAGTTAGGTGCGCTCTTTGAGGAGAAATACAAAGCTCGTCGGGCCAAAACTCCAGCGGCTCTGCTCAAAAAAATTGGAGAAGAACTCAAAAAGGGTGAGTTTGTCGAATTTCTACGCCGCCTTGATCGTGCTCCCATGAAGGAGGGGGCAGAGGCAGATGACTCGAATAGACTGATCACTCAGAAATACATCACACTTGGTGAGTGGTGGAGTGCTGCGAGAGGGAACGATCCTGACCAATTTGCGATTGGGGTGGCGGGACAGCATGTGCAGGGTGATGTTGCGGTTGGAGTTTTACGCTTTGAGACCGTCGGAAGTTGGAACCCTACATTTAAAGCACTTTGGCTGCTTAAAAAGGAAGATGGATGGGCTGTTGTCCCGAGTCATGAGACACTGACTTCCGCTCCTTATGTTAGAAAATACGGCAAAGATGCACGAGAGCTACAGGAGAAATTTACCGAGGCGCAGAAAAAACTTGAAGAGAATTATCTGAAGGACCTCCTCGCAAAAATACCCAATCCCCTAGAGATTAAGGAACCACCAAATGAGGAGGTGACTAGGAAGGCTGCCACAGCCTGGCGTAAGGAGTTGGCCACAGGAACGATTTCTTCAGTGCTTGAACAAGCCGCGATGATTGAAGTTCCTGAGAAGCCGTCTCGTTTGATGCGTGATATCTCCGGAGCGATGAAAGGAGCCCGCGCTGCAAAAGAAGAGGAGAACGTTCTCGGTGCAAAATCGGCGGGGCGTTTCCATGGGGTGAGTTTCTTTGCCGATGCGGGGGGAGGATTGGAAATGCATTGTCCGCTCATCATTGTCGTGACGACTCCGCAAGGCCCGCGGGTCCTTGCGGATGTCGAATTATGGTATTCTAGCAATCAAGGTAAACGAATTCGTAATGGAGCAGCGCTCATGAGATTGAAGAAGATTCTTTCCGAAGAGGATTTCACCGCAGTGAAAGAGCTGTTCGAGTGGCATGAAAAATTGGCAGGGCCAGTTTGGGTTCAGTGGGATAAAAAAACTCATGATAATTAAACAGGCACCCGAAACCGCCTCACTTCTTGAGGCATCGGTGAGTGGAGTGATGCATGGTCAGCCGGAGACGGTACGCTGTGTCCTCGCCACTCTGATGGCTGGCGGACACGTTCTACTGGAGGATGCCCCTGGAACGGGGAAAACAACGCTGGCCAAAGCGATTGCCTCTTCGATTGGAGGCTCCGAGTTTCAGCGAATTCAATTCACCCCTGACCTTTTACCGTCAGATATCCTCGGCGTGAGCATCCTCGATGCCCGCACTTCGACCTTTCAATTTAAAACGGGACCTATTTTTACCGACATCCTTCTCGCAGATGAGATTAACCGTGCTTCGCCTCGGACTCAGAGTGCTTTACTCGAAGCGATGGCGGAGGGGCAGGCTACGATTGAGGGGGAGCGCCACGATCTCGGTGATTTATTCTTTGTCATCGCGACACAAAACCCAGTGGAACTTCGAGGCACTTATCCGTTGCCAGAGGCACAGATGGACCGATTTGCGCTCAAGCGTTCGCTCGGGTATGTCTCCATTGAAGATGAAGTTTCTATTCTCGAAGCTCAGAGTGAGCAGCATCCACTCGATTTGATCGAGCCGGTCGTGACACGTGAGGATATCATGATGCTTCGTACCGCAGTGAAGGAGGTCAAAATCACTCGTGATCTTCAGGAATACATCGTGCGCCTCGTTGCGACGACGCGTGAAAAATCCGATGTCAAACTTGCCGCTAGCCCGCGTGCTTCCATTAGTCTTTTACGAGTCGCACAAGCGATGACCCTCTTTGAAGGGCGGGATTTCGTCGTTCCTGAGATGATTCAGTCCCTCGCTCCAGATGTCATCGCCCATCGCTTGGTCCTCGAATCTGATGCCGCCTACAGAGGCCGCACGGGGCGCGACGTGGTGCTTGAAATCATGGAAGAACTTCCCGTTCCGGTATAGAGTCTAAGGAGATGGAGTCGAGGGTGAGGGGGAAACTATTTTCGCGCTGGTTATGTCAGAATTATCGAACTGGTAACGCGGTTGGAAATTTCTTCTGCCGACGTATCTCGCCCACCGCATGGTTCATGGTCGGCCTTCTCGGAGTGAGTGTTTTGTTGGGAGCAAACATCGGCCAAAGCGTCGTTATTATCCTGACGGCGCTTCTTTGCGGGCTACTTGCAGTTGCTCTGATCTGGGCCTTTCTTCGGCGGGCAAAGATTTCGATCACTCGTGAAATCCCGCCGACTGGAGCGGTGGGTGCGGAGATTCAATACACTGTGCATGCCACTAATGACGGGATGTTTAAGGTGCGTGACGTTTTTCTCCATGAAGCCTCTGATGACCCACGGCCCACCGAGTGGGAGTTTCTGAATCTCGTCGAACCCGGAGAAGAAAAACGGAATATCTTCGATCGCACCTTTTTATTCTACCGCTGGAAATGGCTTCTCGAACGTGGCGGACGCTGGAGCACCCGGGGGCGTTCACACGCGCTGGAGATTCAACCAAGGGAGACTGTGCAAACTCGGCTTACGCTGGTTCCACATCGTCGAGGTATTCTTTTACTGGAAGATATGCGGGCCGAGCTTCCCGATCCTTTGGGATTATTCCAGCGCTCTCGATACGTGGGGCAAGAACGAGATGAGATTCTGGTGATTCCAAAACGCTACAAACTTCCCGACCTCAACCTTGATGGAAAATCCGAGCTGAAACTCGGTGGTGAAGCAGCCTCAAATATTCGAGGAGATGGGGGCGAATTCCTCGGTCTTCGAGAGTATCATCAAGGGGATTCCTTGCGTCGTATTGATTGGAAAGCGTGGGGGAAAACAGGCGATCCGATCGTGCGAGAATACGAAGAAGCAGGCTTTCCACGCTACGGCCTCATTCTTGATACCAATCTTCGTGATAGCGGGCCTGAGCTTTTTGAGGAAGCGGTTTCAGTGGTTGCAAGCTTCGTGTCTTCGATCGATCCGAACCGTTGTTTGCTCGACCTCATGTTTGCGCAAGATGCTCCCGAGGTTTTCACGGCTGGACGCGGTAAAGCTAAGGATTCAGGCCTTCTCGAAGTTCTCGCGCTGGTGGAAGGGCATGATCAAGGTGATTATGAAAATTTGCGCCGTTTGGTGTTTCGTCATGCCTCTGAAATAACGGCTTGTATCGTCGTTCTGACTGGATGGAATGAAGAGCGAAAATCCTTTGTAGCACAGCTTCGTCAGTCGGGGCTTGAGGTTGCGCTTTACGTCATCGGAGTAGGCGAACAGCCGGAAGATGCGACAGGAGTGAAATGGCTCCGTTGGGATCAGGTTCAACAAGATTTGATGAAGGGATGAAGAAGGAAGAGGTCATGCTCCAGCCGCCACCGCGCCTTCTTTTAGGGGTGGCAATGCTCTTCTGGGGTGCGATGGGAGATGATCCCTATGTCGGGCTGATCACGGCGATTGCCCTCGAGGCCAGGAACTGGATTTCGCTCCGCTGGAGATTTGGTGAGACTGGCTTTGCGCGTGCGTGGCAGCTCTGCATCGTCATTCTCATCGTGGTGGCGGTAGCCTTTCTCACGGACGATGAAGATGCGACCGCTTCTGCTTCGCTGGCGCTACTCTCATGGCTCCCGATCATCTTTCTACCGATGATTCTCGCTCAGCAATACGCCTCTGATCAGGGGGTGCCACTCGTTTCTTTTTCCTTTATCGCACGGCGGAAAATTCGCCTCGATCGGGAAGCGGGACGAGCGGTGAAGTTGAAGCCTTGTGAGCTGGGGTTTCCATACCTTGGGATCACGCTGATTTCGGCGGGCTTGGGTCTTCGAACGACGGTAGATTATGGTGTGATTGTTACGATTCTTTTCGGAATCGGCCTTTATTTCATGAGGAGGGAGCGAACTCGTCCGTTAGCTTGGGTTTTCGCTTATTTTCTCGCGGCTCTCATCGGTCTCTTTCTTTCGGTGAGTGCCTTTTACCTTTATAAGCAATTCTCAAAAAGGAATTCCTACGAAACTGAGGCCGTCGAAAGTCCTCGTGAAGTGCGCACGGCTCTTGGCCAAGTAACGGACCTTCAGCTCAGTGCTAATATTGATTGGCGATATTATCAGGATGAAGGCAACGCACCGGAACGTCTTCGGCTTGCCGTTTATAATAAGCCGCGAACGGGCTACTGGGTAACGAGCCAGCGATCGACAAAGATCGCGGAGCAGATTGACCCTGAGCGTGGAGCCGGGGGAGATTTCGAAACTCTTCTCAGCGAGGAACGGAATTTCTTCTATCAAAAGAAGCACCAGTCGTCCGAGCATCCGCATCGTAGTCGTGTCCTTGGGTTAGTGAAAGACGAGTCTCTGGTTCCGCTTCCAAGAAATCCTAGGCGCTTCGAAAATGTCGCGGTGGAAGGGCTGGATGTGAGCGGGATGAGTTCGACCCGGCTCGATGACCCCAAGCATGGGGCGCTTGAAATTTCGATCGTCTCCGATGATCAGGAGTCTCTCAATTTTGTCGACCTGGACCCCACGATGGATGATCTCGTGATCCCGAAAACCGAGCTTAAGGGGATCGAGCGATTCTGGAGTGAACTTGGAATGAACGATCTCCCGAGCTGGAAGGTAAAGACAAACATGAAGCCTTTGTGGCAGGAGTATGAGGTTGACCGATTAGAGCAAGATGCACTGCATGTGATGCTTCGTGCTAAATTTCTAAGTGACTTTTCTTACACTTTAAAATTGAGCCCGCGTCGTGATACCGCACCCGTTTCACATTTCCTTGAGCACATGAAAAAAGGGCATTGCGAATATTTTGCGAATGCAACCGCACTCCTCCTTCGCCGAGCAGGAATTCCAACCCGTTACGTCGTCGGCTATGCGCTCGAAGAAAAAGGAAGCGAGCGCAACGAGTGGATTATTCGTGGTAAGCACGCTCATGCTTGGGTCCAAGCTTACCTCGGAGGGGCTTGGGTCAATGAAGCACAACCCGGTGATGCGCCAGTCTGGCGTTGCCGTGGGGGAGAATGGGTCGAGATTGATCTTACGCCCCCGGATTGGCTGACAGGTACGAAACCGCAGGATGACTGGAAGCGTTCACTGGCTGATTGGTGGCAAAAGACGCGTCCAGATTTGATCGTATGGTTTTCTGGCCCCGTTGTTTCTCTTATGATGAGTATCCTTCTCTACGGAAGCGTAATGGGGGGAATTGGGTTCCTGATTTATCGCCTCTGGACAACCCGAAAGCATCACGCTGCTGGAGTAGGTGACAGTTGGGATAAGCGTTCGGCTTCAGGGAATCCGCTGATCGACTTTGAGCGCTGGCTCGCCAAGAGGATTGGCCCGCGCCCACTCGGGATGACGATGGCAGACTGGCTCAAATCTGAGGCTCCCGAGCTCATCCCAATGTATCAGCAAGTCCGCTTCAACGAGCAGGATGCTACGGAACTGATGGCCCTCACAGAAGAAACGCAGAATCGCTTAAAAGCGAAATCACGCAAGTAACCTACTTCCCATAAACGGCGTCGGGATCAAAGGTCCGCTCGTCGTCGACGAATTTCGTTTCGACTGGATGGCTTGGGAACTTGACCGCACGGTAGAAGCATGAACGGCGACCGGTATGGCAAGCTCCAGCTCCGAGCTGGGTGACATAAAGGATGAGCGCATCCTGATCACAGTCGGTACGGATTTCGTGGACTTTTTGAACGTGGCCAGAAGTCGCGCCCTTGTGCCAGATTTCCTGACGGGAGCGTGAGTAGTAAACGGCTTCGCCCTTTTCGAGGGTCAGCTTCAGCGACTCATCATTCATGTAAGCGAGCATGAGAGGCTCTTTGGACTCATGATCGATCGCCATCGCCGGGATTAGGCCATCAGCATCAAACTTCGGACAGAAACCGAGCGTTTCATCGAGTTCTTTTTTCTCAGGGCGGGGGGAGAATTCCACGGAGCTCATGGGCGGAAGTTGCTCCACTCAGGGGAGATGGTCGAGACAATACTCTTCTCCATCTTCGGCAACGCGAAACTCGGCATCAGGATCATTTAGCTCGGTTTTCCCACAGGTCTGACAAAGGTGAAGCGTGGGAGCTCCACCAGATTGAGCAGCGACGAATTTGTTCCGACGTTGATGAATCTGCTTCCGAGTTTTGTTCCAGCGAATCATCAAAGGGATTGCCCAGCAGAGGTAAGGAAAAAATGAGATGCCATAGAAAAGGAAGCTAATCGGATTCATGAGGCTAGAGATGAAAATGACGGTTCCTGAAATAGCAGCTAGGACCCATACTTTAACTGGGAGAATAAACATGATCCTGAACTCATAATTCGGAGCAATGGTTGCAAAGGCGAAGAAAATCGCGAGGTGATATTGGTAACCACGTTGCATCGCGATTAAAGCTCCGAACTCTGTGCCTTTAGAGAGATAAGCGATGACATGAATGATGAGCCCTTGGCACAAAATCGTCGCCAAAACGTAGAGCGTTGTTCGGACTGCCCCAAGGGCGTGCTCTAGCACGTCATTTTCCAAGAAGGCAATCATCGTCGCGAAGAACATGAAGAGGAGAGGAAAGGCTAAGTCGCCTCCAAGAGGTGGCGGCGAGACGACAGGGTAGAGGATAAAGCTGACAAGGCGCCAGAGTTCGCCCTTTTCGATGAGATTCCAATCAGGGGATATAAAGTTCACCGCATCTTTGTTAAAAAAGAGGATGGCAAAAAAGACCACCTGCATAGAGGCGATTGCACGGATCAAGTTAGGGATCGCTAGCCAGCGAAATTTGTGATCGAGAAACGTCGGGATATGCACAACGGCTTAAGAGTTGTAGATTCCTAAGATGATGACAAGACGGATCGGCCCGATCCTCACAAGTGAGGGGGAGCTACCGTCTCTCTTGGTTGAACCACTTCTGAACTTCAGCAGCCCAAATCTCATCACCAATTTCAGCGGTTTTTTCTGAATTGATGCTTTAATCTCCCGCATCGCTCAAAGCGAACTATTTCCCCTGAAGGCGGAAGGACCAAGAGTAGGTGCCTTTGGGGTTGATCTCGTATTGCGGAAGCGGGCGAGCTCCCCAAGAGTCGGTGCCGCCGACGCCAACTTGATCGTGATCAATATTGAAGGTGACGACATCACGCTTCGGGATGTCGACGGGGTGACGACGGTTCTCAAGATCGAACATGAGGCAGGGGTAGGTCCCACCGGAGAGGAGGTGCTTACCGAGGGCGGTGGCGGTGAGACCTTGGCCCTCTGCGTTGGTGAGAGAGAGGTTGCGGAGGTCGGTGAGGTTTCCGGTTTCTTGTGGCTCGATGTAGGGGAAGAAGAGGTCGTCGACGGAGGCCTGCCACTGACCGATGATGCCACCGGCTTTGCGGTCCGCGTAGGTTTCGTGCGGGCCGTTTCCGAACCATGAGACTTGGTTATAGGTTGCCGGGACGGTGCACTGCATTCCGAGGCGTGGGATGTGGCCGAGGTTACCTTTGGGAGTGATGGAGACGTCGATATCGATTGTTCCATTGGCTCCGATCTTGTAGACGAGCTTTCCAGTGGTGCCGGCAGCGGGGATTTTGAGGTCAAACTCGAGGTGGAGGATACCGTCTTTTTCGCTGCGCTTAAAGGCGGTGACTTTGGTGTTGGGGCCGGCGGATC
This sequence comes from Akkermansiaceae bacterium, assembly GCA_039768255.1. Lineage (GTDB taxonomy): Bacteria > Verrucomicrobiota > Verrucomicrobiia > Verrucomicrobiales > Akkermansiaceae > SW10. Next base: position 25,326 of record JBDNAW010000014.1, read on the forward strand.
GCCACATGCCGGAGCGATTGTTGAACTTGTTGGCGCGGTCGTTATCGACGGGAGGTCGCCAGAAGTTGAGGTGAAGCGGGGAGGCGAGGAGTTCTCGGTCTCCGATTTTGTAGGACTTGAGTTGGCCGGATTTTTTATCGATATCGATAGTGATCTCTCCGATGCGAGTTGTTGTATCAATATAGGAAGGATCGGCACTCCTTTTGAGCTGAGAGACAAGCGGGGCTCCGCTGAGTAGAATTTGTTCACGGGCAACGATGTGACCTTTTTTAGCCCAGAGGGTGTCTTCCTTGAGTTTCAGTTCAATGGAAAGATGAACCTCTCCAGCGTAGCCGGCTGGGTAAGGGGCGCTGACGGTGACTTCCTCGGTGGATTGGGGATTAAGATCGAGGCCTGCGATTTTGATTTGATCACTCGGTTTTCCGTCAAGAAGGATGGTTCCAATGGCTTGGTAGGCATCAAGCTTGGTGAAAGTCGCGGTGTTTCTTAATTTGAGAACGGTCTCGTTCTCATTCGAGGAAACAACCTCCAGTAAACGTAGGTTCTGGTAAGCTTTGAAGACCTCGGGCGCTTGAGGTGAGAGGACACGATCGGCGGTGACGATGCCGTTGGCGCAGAAGTTATTGTCGTTTGGGAAGTCACCGTAATCGCCACCGTAGGCGAAGAAATCGAGTTCGCCTGCGGGGGTGGTGAAGTCGGTGAAGTTGAGGTCGAGGACGTTCTTTTTATCCGCAGAGGTGGAGATCTGGACGCGCTTAAATTGGCCATCGAAAGGGCGGTGGCCGTATTGGGCGTTGCGGCCGATTCCAATGTCGTAAGAGGTGGGCTTGATGGAACCTTTGTATTTTTTCCGGGCGAGAACCTTGCCATTCACGGCGAGGCTGATTTCTTCGCCATTAAAGTTTCCGACGACTTGATGCCAGTTGTGTTGCCAGTTCTCGGGGACCTTTGCGGAGACGGAACGCCAGGTGCCATCGTAGATAAAAAATTCAAGGCTGCGGCCACGGTTGATTTTGAGGGCCCAAGATTCGTCACCCTTGGTGAGGATGGGATTGTCTCCCCAGTTCGAGCGACCGGGGCGGAGGTCGACGGTGACGGTGAGGTGTTTTTTGGCGGTGAGTGTGTCACGGTGAGCGACGGTGGCATAGCCAGAAGTGAGGCCGTGCTCTTTGTGGAGTTCACCAGCGACTTTGACATCGTGGCCGCCGGTTTTGTTGAGCTGACCTTGAGGTGATTTTGTTTTGCGAAGTCCTTGGTCGACCCAGTCCCAGATGCAGCCGCCTTGGAGGAGGCGTTCTTTTTCAAAGAGCATCCAGTAGTCCCAGAGGTTGCCCGAGGAGTTGCCCATGGCGTGGTTGTATTCGCACTGGATGAGGGGGCGTTGTTCGGCGAGGGGTTTCTTTTCTTCTTCCCGGACGTATTTTTCGCACTGCTTGATGGTGGCATACATGGGGGTGAAGAGATCGACGTGAGGTTTCTTTTCCGCGCGCTCGTAGTGGATGGGGTATTTGACGGGGGCTTCTTCGCGGATCCAGCGAGAGCATTCTTCGAAGCAGACGCCATCGCCTGCTTCATTACCGAGGGACCACATGATGATAGAGGGGTGGTTCTTGAAGGCGTGGACCATGTTGGTGACGCGGTCGAGGTGGGCGGCGGTCCAGGAAGGATCTTTGGCAAGGGATTCGGGGCCGTAGCCCATGCCGTGGGACTCGATGTTGGCTTCGCAAATGACGTAGAGGCCGTATTCGTCGCAGAGTTCGTAGAAGCGTGGATCGTTGGGGTAGTGGGCGGTGCGGACGGTGTTGATGTTGAGCTGCTTCATGAGCTCGAGGTCTTTCCGCATGGATTCCTCAGTGATGTAGTGGCCGGTGTCGGGATCGTGATCGTGGCGATTGACGCCTTTGACGAGGATGGGTTTTCCGTTGATGAGGAGTTGACCGTTTTTGATTTCGGAAGTTTTGAAGCCGACCTTTTGGGCGTAGTAGTGGGTGGGATCCTGGTTCACGGGCCCGACGCCGAGAACAAGTGTGTAGAGGTAAGGATTCTCAGCGGTCCAAGGGGTGATTTCTAAGTCCTTAGCAGACATCTTGGGGCCTACCGAGACAGGATGATCGGGTGAGAAAACGATATTTCCTGAGGAGTCGAGGAGTTCCAGAGTGAGAGTGGCGAGAATGCCTTTGTGAGTAGAACCTTGAACGCTAAGGAGGCCTTTTTGATTTTTAAGAAGGGAGGCGGTTACAGTGAGGTCGGTGAGATCAACAGGTGCGAAAGAGGTGAGATAAACATCGCGGAAGATTCCGGAGAGACGCCAGAAGTCTTGGCACTCGAGGTAGGATCCATCGGAGTGGCGATAGACTTCGACGGCGATGGTGTTTTCGCCCTTCTTAAGGAACTTGGTGAGGTCGAATTCAGCAGGAGTGCGAGAGTCTTGGGAGTAGCCGATTTTTTGGCCGTTGCACCAGAGGTAGAAGGCGGAGGCGACGCCATTGAAAGTGATGGTGGTTTGGCGGCCGTCCCAGGAGTCGGGGAGGGTGAAGGTTTTGAGGTAGGAAGAGACGGGATTGCGCTCGTTGAAGGTGGTGAAATGTTCCGGTGGGGTGCCCATCACGAAGGGCGGGTCCTTTTTGAAAGGGTAGGGGTGGTTACAATAGATCGGTGTGCCGTAGCCTTCCAGCTCTACATTTGAAGGGACGGGGATGGTTTTCCAGGAGGAGGAGTCGAAGTCGGGCTTGAAGAAGTCGGTCGGGCGTTTATCGGGATGGTCCGTCCAGTTGAATTTCCATGCGCCATTGAGAAGGAGGGAGTAAGGCGACTCCATGCGCTTTTTGGTGAGGGCTCCTTCTTTGGTTGGGAATGCCATTTTGACGGCGCGGGCCGGCATTTTGTTAGTGCGGAAAACTGCTTGGTTTTCCCAGTCGGGAGCAGCGTGGGCAAGAGTCGAGAAAGCGGTAAGAATAAGGAGCGAACGCATGATTTTTTTTCAGCCTAAAGTGGCGGGATCAGGGAGGAAGGTGGAAGTTTTGGAGCTGTGTGACAAGTGGCTTATAAACAGCGCAGGGGATTCTCATCGCGGAGGAGGGCGAGTCGGAAATATTCTGTGTTCGCGATGAAAGGATTCCGCGCAGTGACTAGAAAAGCAAAGCCTGTGAACTCAGGGGAGGCTCCGCGTGGGGTGAGATCTCGCCAGCTGGTGAGAGGTGCGGGAAATCATTGGGACTTGAGAAAGCCAAAAATTTCGAAGAAGACGATAAAGCAGATCAGTGTCGTGCTTGTGATGGTGGCTGTGATGACCGTTGTGTGTGTCATCGCGACGGTGGCGAGCGTAGAATGGTCCGGTCTCTTTTTGGTTGGGAGTTTTTTCGGACTGGTCGGGGTGCACGCGGTCTTGTTTGGAATCGAGCGGATTTACAATTGTGAGTTGTTGTTCCGCAATGAGTGCGTTTTGACGGTGTGGATCAGTGTGGGATTATTAGTTGTGTTGATGGGATTGAGGTAGCTTGGTTTTGATGGTTTTTAAGGAAGCTTTACGGCGGGTCGCCGTGTCTCGAGTTTACTCGATGATGGCGAGCCAGTCGTTTTGATCGGGGGCGCTTAGTGTAACG